>NZ_BMGY01000004.1 GCF_014640435.1 Hymenobacter frigidus
TAGAATCTTACTCCACTCCTTTCCTTCATTGACCTAAATTAAGAGGTCGTGTCTGAACATAGGATAAGCACCCGCATCACGCTTGATGATGCGTTGGGCCGGAATCGCTCGCCGGTGCTCACGGCCCCGGCGGTTGACCGAGGTGCCGTAGGGCAGGTGTTTTTGCACAACCCTGCCGCTTTCGATGCGGATGGCGACTCGCTCTCGTTTAAGCTGCGCACCTGCCAGCAAGTGCCTTTGGGCGTGGATGGCACGGTGGGTCCGTCCTGCGGCGCTACCGGCAATAATACCCCGGCTCCCCAGATTTGCCCCAACTACCGCTACCCCAACGACCCGCTCGTGACGCCGGGGACTACCCCGGTTACCGTGCCGCCCGCCGCGCCCGGTCCGGCACTGTTTGTTATCAATGAGCGGACTGGGCAGCTTACCTGGAACGCCCCCGTGGTTAGTGGCACCTACAACGTGGCCATTTTAATAGAGGAATGGCGCCGTACGGCCCTTTCTAAGCGTCTTATCGGGACGGTGATTCGCGACATGCAGATTATTGTGACAGCCAGCGTGAACCTGCGCCCAGCCATCACGATTCCGGCAGACCTGTGCGTGGTGGCCGGGCAACGCGTGACGGGCGTAGTTACGGCCGTTGATGCGTCGTCGCCGGTCAGCCCCCAGACTCCGATTTCGTTGTTTGCTTATTCGGGCATCATTCCGCCCGCCACGTTTACCCAAACTCAGACTGGCCCGCCCATGGCCCGCGGCAATTTCAATTGGCAAACCGACTGTAGTAACGTGGCCCGGCTACCTTATTTGGTCGTGTTCAAGGCCCAGGATTCGCCCAATCCGGTTTCGCCCACCAACCCCATTCTTATTGATGAGCAGACGTGGAGCATTACGGTGGTGGGGCCCGCGCCCCAGAACTTACGGGCCATTGACCTATCGAACGGGGTGCGCCTAAGATGGCGCCTTTACGAGTGTGCCAACGCCGCGCAAATTCATATTTATCGAAAGCTGAATACTTCCAACTTTGTGCCGGGACCTTGCGACACCGGGATTCCGGCTTCGGCGGGCTACACGCGAATCGGTACCGTACCGAAGGACAGCACTGGCTTTACGGATAGAACAGTAACTCTCGAACGGGGCCAGACCTATTGCTACCGCATTTACGCCGAGTTTCCGCTGCCGGCGGGAGGAAACAGCATTGCCTCGCAGGAGGCCTGCGTGGTCGTGGCCGGCCGGGCCGCTCTGCTGACCAACGTGGATGTGGAAAATACCAGCACCACCGCCGGGCAGATTTCGGTGCGCTGGACCAAGCCCCGTACCACGGCTGCGGGTGGGTTCACCGGTACCTTGTCGTACGTTCTCTCGCGCGGTGAGGGCGCTAATCCCAGCACGTTTGTGCCAGTACGGGCTCCATTCACGGCCATCACCGATACATCTTATGTCGACTCCGGGCTCAATACCCAGAATTTGCAGTACACGTACCGGCTGCAGTTTGTGCGCTCGTTTGCGGGTGGCACGGCTCCCATCATCGAAACGTCGCCCACGGCTACCAGTGTGCGCACCAATGCGGTACCCGCCAACCCCGCGGCCACGGCCGTAACGGTGAGCTGGTCCTATAACGTGCCCTGGGACAACACCGCCCAGCCCACCACCGTGTACCGCCGCAGGGGCGGCACTGGCCCTTACGTAGTCGTTGGTACGGCCACCAGCACCGCTACCGGCGGCACCTACACCGACCGTGACCCCACCTTGCGCAAGGGCGAAACCTATTGCTACTACGTGCAGACCAACGGCCGCTACGCCGCACTTGCTTTCCTGAGTTCACTCCTTAACAAGAGCCAGGAGAAATGCCTGGTGCTCAGCAGTCCGCCGTGCACCCCGATATTGTCGTTGCAAACCACTAACTGCGATAGTCTGGCTGCTCTGCAGGAATTTCCGGGGCTGAGCCAACGGTATTCCAACCGCCTGAAATGGACGCTTGGCAACCTACCCACCGGTTGCGATGCCACCATTGCCAGCTACAACGTGTACTACCGGCCGACTCCCACGGGAGCCTTTGCCCTCATCGGCAATACTTCCTTCCCCAGCTTTGTGCACAGCGACCTGATGTTTTCGGGCGGGTGCTACGCCGTGCAGGCCATCGCGCCGAGTGGCGTGCGGAGCGATACGAGCAACGTGGCTTGCCAGGACAATTGCGTGTTCTTCAAGCTGCCCAACATCTTCACGCCCAACGGCGACGCCCAGAACGCCGTGTTCCGGCCGAAGAATAACAGCCCCATTCGGAGCATTCACTTCAAGGCCTTCAACCGCTGGGGCGTGAAAGTTTTTGAGAACACCACGACTTCGGCGGACCGCATTCTCATCAACTGGGATGGCGGCGGGCCAGTAGGTGAGTCCAACGGCACCGGTGCCAAGGTGGTTGATGGCATCTACTATTACTTAGCCGAAGTGGAGTTTGCCGATTTTGCCAACACCAAGCGCACGTACAAGGGCTGGGTCCAAATTATCCGTTAATCACGGGTTTAGGGCACTGATTCGAGTCTTGTGAATGGATGATTTAGCGGAGCGGGCCAGTTGGCTCGCTCCGCTTTTTTTGGGCAATGCGGCTTTTTGTGCAGCTTGCGCCCGATTTGGGTACTGGGAGTAAATCCCGCACTCGTTCCCTCAACCACCCGCAAATCCCTAATTCACGAAATCTGATGAATCCGTCTACATCTGTATTATTCCCAGGCCAGGGCAGCCAGTTTCCCGGCATGGCCCGCGAGCTGTTCGACCAAAACCTTGATGCCCGGGCGCTGCTCACGCAGGCCAACGACATCCTGGGCTTCAGCCTGACCGACATCATGTTTGGCGGTTCCGACGAGGACCTGCGCCGTACCGACGTAACCCAGCCCGCGATTTTTGTGCATTCGCTGGCGCAGTTTGTGGCCCGGCCGGGCTTTCAGCCGGCCAGCACGGCCGGGCATTCGCTGGGCGAGTTTTCGGCTCTGGTGGCGGCGGGCGTCCTCACGTTCGAGGATGCGCTGCCGCTGGTGGCCCGCCGGGCCCAGGCCATGCAGGCGGCTTGCGAGGAGCAGCCCGGCACCATGGCGGCCATCCTGGGCCTCGATGACGCCGTGGTGGAAAGCATCTGCCAGGAAATCACCAGCCTGGGTCCCGTTGTGGTAGCGGCCAATTACAACTGTCCCGGCCAACTGGTTATTTCCGGTTCGGCCGAAGGGGTGGTCCAAGCCTGCGAAGCTCTGAAAGCCGCCGGTGCCAAGCGCGCCCTGCCGCTGCCCGTGGGCGGGGCCTTCCACTCGCCGCTGATGCAAAGCGCCGCCGCCGCACTGGCTGCCGCCATCGAGAAAACGATTTTCAGCCCCGCCCGCTGCCCCGTGTACCAGAACGTAGACGCCCTGCCCCACACTGACCCCGCCGAAATCAAAGCCAACCTGCTGGCTCAGCTCACGGCCCCCGTGCGTTGGACGCAGCTGGTGCAGCGCATGGCCGCCGATGGGGCCACCGACTTCGTGGAGTGTGGCCCCGGCAAAGTGCTGCAAGGTCTGGTGAAGAAAATAGTGCCCACGGCTACGGTTGGCAACTTCTAGCAGTAGCGCGGAATTTCAGTCCGCGTGCTGAACGGGGCTTGGGCGCGGACTAAAAGTTCGCGCTACATTTCATCACTGTCTATGATGGCCAATGCGGCTTTCGTTGTCTCCGCCGCCGCCCGGCGCTACTGGTGGCCCTTTGTGGGGCTGGTGGTAGCGGCCGGGTTGCTGCAATTAGCGCTATTTGGCTATGTCACCGCGCTCGGCTTGGCCGGCACCGGTGATTCGCGCTATTACCTGCATGCCGCCCAAACGCTGCGTGCTACCGGGTTCCTGCTCAATCCTGACGGTACGCCGTACCGCCACTGGCCACCGCTGTATCCGATGCTGCTGCGGGCTATGGGCTCGTTGGCAGGTGTTCGGGTATTGCATGGAGCCTGTTTGCTGGGCAGCCTGTTGCTTTGGAGTTGGCTGGGCCGGCAGCTGCTCCCGCCCCGGCGGGCGCTGGTGATGCCAGTGCTGCTGGCGCTGGGTACGCCCTGGCTGCTGGTGAGCAAGTTTGTGTGGGCCGAAAGTGTTTTCCTGCTGCTGTTTGGGGCTTATGCCGTGGCATTGTGGCAATGGCTGCGCACCGGGCGGTGGTCGTGGTGGGCGGCGGCTACGGCTGTTGGGTTACTGCTACCGTTGCAGCGTACGCTGGGGCTGTTTCTGCTGGCAGGAGTGGGAGTACTGCTGCTTAGCGCGTGGCAGCGGCTGTCGTCGCTTCGCCGCGGGCAGCTGCTTTTGCATCTGGTGGTGAGCGGGACTGGTGGGGTGCTCTGGCAGTGGTATGCGCTGCTGGTGGCCGGGCCCAGCCGCTACCACCCCAGCCGGGGCTGGAGTCAGCTGCTAAGCTCCGGGGCCGACTACGGCTTTGTATTGAGCCGCTGGCTGCTGCCGTTGCCCACCACGGGGCGTGTTTTGTTGCCCGATGTGCTGTGGGCGGCCGTACTGGTAGGGCTTTTCGCGCTATTGTGGCCACGCAAGCAGACGGAGCAACCTGTTAACGAACCCAATTCTGCTGTTTCAATTACTGTTGCAGTAACATCAGCTGTGCCGATGAACGGTACTGAACCTGATAACCGCTTACTGCTGCAAACTCTTTGGGGAGCCAGTCTGGCGCTGGTTGTATTGGTAGCGGCCCTGACGGTTTTTGCCCAGAGCGCCGCCGGCATTCACGACGCGGAGCGGTACGCCAGCGTGCTGTTTGCGCCCGTGGTGGTGCTCGTGCTGGCGGCGTGGCCAGCTAGCAGGTCGCGTTGGCTGGGCAGGGCGCTGCTGGCCATCTGGCTGCTCGGTGCAGCAGTGCGGGTTGGGCACGTGGCACTCGATTTACGGCGGGTGACGCCGCTTACAACTGCCTCATTCCCCGGTCCAGCGCACGACCGGTAGCGGGTCGGCGCATTGGGCGAGTAGCGTATCAATGGTTTCACGAAGCTGCGGGTGCTGCCGCGAACCGGCAATTTCGGCCAGCGGTACCAAAGCGAAGCGGCGCTCCGCCAGACGCGGGTGCGGCACGCAGAGTGCGGGCGTAGCAATAATTGCTTCCCCAAAAAAGAGAATGTCGACGTCCAGCGTGCGGCTGCCCCACCGTTCGCGCCGCTCGCGGCCGGCCTGCTGCTCCGTGGCCAGGCAGGCGGCCAGCAGGCCGGCCGGGGATAAAGCCGTTCGAACTGCCAAGGCCTGATTGAGGAAAGCCGGTTGGTCCTCGCGGCCCCAGGCGGCCGTCTCGTAGAGGTCCGATTCGGCCTCAATGACTCCGGCAGTAGCGGTCAGCCGGGCGCGGGCCTGGCGGAGTAACGCGGCGCGGTCGCCCAGGTTGCTGCCCAGCAGCAGGTAAGCCAGCACTAGCGAGCTCATCCCTGGCGCTTAAAAAATGCTGCCGTGGCCTCCGCAATGTGGCGGGCAGGGGCAGGCAGCTCGGTTTCCGGCCAGGGGTGCGCGCCGCCAAACATGTGGCCGGCATCGGACACGAGCAGCAGCTCGGCTCGGGGCTTGAGGCGGTGCAAGGCGTGGGCGGCGTCCACGGCCACTGTCTCGTCCTGGTCGCCGTGCACGATAAGCAGGGGTTGGTGCAGCTTACGGCGCACGTTGTGCGGAATGTCGAGCCGCGCGCGGTTGGTGTGGTAATCCTCCACAATTTGGTAGTGCAGCGGCAGCTGCTGGCCGGTGCGGGTGTTGGGTACGTATAGCACGCCCGTGCGCTGCCATTCATCAAACATGGGCTGGGGCCACTGGGGGTGCACTTCGGCAATTGCGGCCCAGGTAGCCACGGCTTTCACCCGGGAATCTTCGGCAGCTTTTAGCAGCACCAGGCCGCCGCCCCGGCTGTGGCCCGCCAGAAAAAAGCAGCTCAAATTCATCTCCGAGGCGGGTACGGGCGTGCTGCCGGGGATAAACAGCGCGTCAATCACCTGGCCAATATCGTCGAGCTCAATGCTGAAATTATTGCGACCAAACGCGTCCAGGTCCTCCAGGTCGCCGGAGCCACCCACCACGATGCCGTTGTGCGACAGGTTCAGCTTGACAAAGACAAAGCCCTGCTCCGCAAAGAAATCGGCTAGCAACGGAAAATGCCCCCAATCCTTGAATCCCTTGAAACCGTGCACGAACAGCAGCACGGGCTTGGCCTGGCCATCGGGCCGATAGGTGGCGTCGGCCTCGAAGGCCCGGCCGTGGGCGGGCCCGGTGAGCAGAAAAGAGGCGTGGGTGAGCATGCGGCGAAGGTAGGGGCGAAGCGTCGCCAATGGAGTGCCGCCACGGCTATAATTCGCAACTAACTCGAAAGGTTGGGCTCGTATTGCTGGCCTCTCCGCCGTTCTGCCGTATTATTGTCGCCGCAATGCCCCACAATCCCCCCTTATCCATCGACCAGATTCAGGCCCCCATCGCGGCCGAAATGGAAGAGTTCGAGCACAAGTTCCGGCAGTCGATGCGCACGAAGGTGCTGCTGCTCGATAAGATAATGGGCTACATCGTGAAGCGCAAGGGCAAGCAAATCCGGCCGATGTTTGTGTTTCTCACGGCCCGCGCCGCCCGGCCAGAGCCCGCCTCCGGCGACCCGCTACCCGATGCCACCTTCCGCGGGGCCGCGCTCATCGAACTGCTGCACACCGCCACGCTCGTGCACGACGATGTGGTGGACGAAAGCAATTATCGCCGCGGCTTCTTTTCGATTAATGCGCTCTGGAAAAATAAAATTGCCGTACTGGTCGGCGATTATCTGCTGTCGCGCGGCTTATTATTAGCCCTCGAAAACGATGATTTCGACCTGCTGAAAATCGTGAGCAACGCCGTGCGCGAATTGAGCGAAGGCGAATTGCTGCAAATTGAAAAAGCGCGCAAATTAGATATTACCGAAGACGTTTATTTCGACATTATTCGGCAAAAAACGGCGTCGCTGATTGCCTCCTGCACGGCCGTAGGTGCCGCTTCCGTCGGGGCCGATAAAGACACCATTGAGCGCGCCCGATTATTTGGCGAAAAAGTAGGAATTGCGTTTCAAATTAAGGACGACTTATTTGATTACGGTACGGCTGAAATTGGGAAGCCCGTGGGCATCGATATCAAGGAGAAAAAGATGACGCTGCCGCTGATATATGCCCTCCAGCAAGCTTCCTGGTTGGAAAAGCGCAAAGTTATTTTCAATGTTAAAAATAACGACGGCCACCGCGACCGGGTGCAGCAGGTAATTGAATTCGTGAAGAAATCGGGTGGCTTGGAATACGCAATTCAGACCATGAAGCGCTACCGCGACGAGGCTCTGGAAATACTGCATACTTTTCCGGAATCACCCAGCCGCACGTCGCTGGAACAGCTGATTAATTATACGATTGAGCGGGAGAAATAACCCGGCTATCATTGCGAGCGCAGCGAAGTAATTCGTTCTGTGAAAGCGCCTAATCCTGAGATGTAAAAAAGTCCCCGACTCGTAGATGAGCCGGGGCCTTTTTTGTCTTAAAAAAAGCTTATCACTTTATCAAACTGGTCGCTGAGCACAGGACGGATTAGCTCCGCTGAACTTCGTTTGCTTCGTCCTCAAAATGACAGCTATTCCGCTACCTGGTAGCTCACGTTTTTCGCGTCGCTTACTTTGAATGTTACGCCATCAAAGGAGCTGTCGACTTCCAGGGAATGGGTTATTTCGCAGCCGGGGCATTTTATCTCCTCGATTTCGTGGTTATCGGCGTGCTCGGGCGAGTCGGCTTGGTCGTTGGGGGCGGGCACGCCGAGGAGGTCGGTGAAGACTTCGGTGTGGCATTTTTCGCACTCAAACTTGAGGCCGACGGCGCGGCCCTGCAGGTCGGCGAGCGGGGCAGGGGAGCTGGGTTGTTGCTGAATCCACATAAGGCGAGATAGTTGGTGGCGTGAATGGTTGGGCTGAGAATGACTGGGCCCTGCTTGGCTGTACGCGGCCGGTTTGAAAAAAGATGAGCCGGCAGTGGGGGCGAGCTATTTTTGGTGGCTGCATCTGGTTGCGGCCCGTTGCAATGGGAGAAACCACAATGGCGGCCGCCGCCGCAAAAGCTTCGTTCTTGCTGCCACGGGTGCCGCGCTGGCGCTCGCTGCTGCGCTCGTTTGCGCTGGCCAAAGACCCGCTGCCGGTGCTCGATGCCGTGCTGGCCCGGCACGGCGATACCGTGGAGCTGTACATCGGTGGGGTCGAGCGGAGCATCCTCACCCGCGACCCCGGCCTGATTCAGCACATGCTGCAGAAAAACAACCGCAACTACGCCAAATCGAAGTTCACGCACTCGTTTTCGCGCTATGTGGGCCATGGCTTGCTCACCAATGAGGGGCCCGACTGGCTGCGGCAGCGCCGGCTCATCCAGCCCGGTTTTCATCGGCAGCGGGTGGTGGGCCTCACCGGGCTGATGCAGGAAATTACGGCCGAAACCCTGGCTCCGCTGGTAGCTCAGGCCGCGGCGGCCGGTGGCGCAACCACCGTGGCCGTGCACGAGCTGATGACGCGGCTCACCTTTCGCATCATTGCCCGCTCAGTGTTCAGTACCAATTTTCCGGAGGCTGAGCTCGACCGGCTGGCGGGGCTCATCACCAAGATGCAGGCGTTTTTTGTGCGCTCCATTCGGCAGCCCTACCTCAAGCCGTGGTTTCGGCTGCGGGGGCAGTTCCGGTATCACGATGCGCTGGCCGCTGAGCTGCGCACCCTGCTGGCCGGCGTCATTGCGCATCGCCAGCTGGCCAACGCCCAGCCCGGTGCCCCGCCGCCCGACGACCTGCTGCAAATGCTGCTCGATGTGCGCTACGAGGATACCGGCGAGCCCATGACCCCGGACCGGGTTATCGACGAATCCCTGATTCTGCTGGTGGCTGGCCACGAAACCAGCGCCAACGCCCTTACCTGGCTCACGTACCTGCTGGCCCAAAACCCCGCCGAAGCCCAGGTTATTCAAGCCGAAACCGCCGCTGTGCTGGCCGGCCGTGCCCCTACCTTCGAGGACCTGCCGCGCTTGGGTACCGCTCTGTATGCCGTGCAGGAAGCCATGCGCCACTACCCACCCGCCTGGATGGTGGACCGCGTGGCCCTGGCCGATGACGAGTACGAGGGCCTGCGCATCCCCCAAGGCACCCTGTTCTCGCTCTATTTTTACGGCCTGCACCATGACGCGAAGTACTGGCCCGAACCGCAGGAGTTCCGCCCCGGCCGCTTCGCGCCCGGCCACGCCCGGCCGGTGCAGGCCAACTCCTACGTGCCCTTTGGCGGCGGGCCACGCCTGTGCATCGGCATGCAGTTTGCCCTCACCGAAATGCAGCTGGTGACGCTGGAGCTGCTGCGCCGCTTCGATATAGAGTGGGTGGCCGGGCAACCGGCCGTGACCATGCAGCCGCTCATCACGCTGCGGCCGCGCGGCGACTTTCAGGTGCGGCTGCGGCTACGCTAAGTGGTACGTGAGCACCGGCGGGAAGGCGTGGGTGGCCACGGTTTCGGCAATGCTGGTTTGCAGGAAGCGGCTGAGGCCGGAGCGGGCGTGGGTCGGGAGTACCACCAAATCGGCGTTCACCTGCTTGGCATATTGCTCGATGCCGGCACTGGTGCTGTCGGCCGTTATTACCCCGGTTTGGAAATTGGTTAGTTGCGCCTGCTGGGCGAAAGCTTGCTGGTGCTGTTGGGTGGTGAGGCTGTCGGTGCCGGAGGCTACGTGCAGCAAGTGCACCGTGGCAGCGGGGAAGGCGGCGTGCACCTGCTGTAGGCCCGCAATGGCCCCGACGGCCTCATCGGTGAAATCGGACGGAAACACGATGGTACGCACCTCGAACTGCGCCTGCTGATGCTTCACGGTGAGCACCGGGCACGGGGCCAGCCGAATAATCCGTTCGGTGTTCGAGCTCACGAAGAAATTCTCCATGGCCCCGTGGCCCTGCGCGCCCATCACTACCAAATCGGTGCCGTGGCGCTCAATGGCGGTCATAATGCCGTTGCCAATGCGGTTCACTTCCACGGTATCTTTAACCGGCACACCGGCGGCCAGGGTTTGAGCTTCGTGTTTCAGGGCTTGGAGGCGGCTTTTGGTGACTTCCATCAGCTTAATCATGAAAATCTGGTCGATACCGCCCGCGCTGTTGGGTAGCTCACCGCCGTTCACGGGCCCGCCGTACGTGCTGAAATTACCCGTAGCAGCCTCAGGGGCTTCCAGCACGTGCAGCAGTGTGACCGTGCCGCCGGTGTGCTTGGCCAGCATCAGGGCCACTTCGAAGGCGTAGTGTGATTCGGCCGAAAAGTCGGTGGGAACGAGGATATTTTGCATAGCAAACGGGGGAGAAAGTGAAGAAAGAAAAGCGGGCGGTTGATTTCTTAACGGCTGTTTGAGTCAGCTAAAAATCATCTTGGAACGTCATGCTGAGCTTGTCGAAGCATCTCTACCGTAGTAGTAAATCAATTACTCGCGCGGTAGAGATGCTTCGACAAGCTCAGCATGACCATTTTTGTTAACTCAAATAGCTGCACAGTCTACGCAGAACCGCGCCCCAAGTAGCAACCAATTTATCGCCTCGTTTTCTTCGGCCTTATTCCTTCAGCAGCTTATCCACTTCGCGGTTGAAGCCAGCGACTTCTTCCTGATAATACTTGCCCGTGCCCGGCCCGGCAAAGCCCGTGTGAATCTTCCGCACGTTGCCCTTTTTGTCGAGGAAAATGGTGGTAGGGAAGGCCAGGAATTTCGCCAGCTGCGGCAGCGACTTCGCCACCGAGTCCTTGTTGGAAACGCCCGCCACGGCCACGTCATAGCCGATGTTGAACCGCTCGCGCATGGCGCGCAGCCGGGCCGAGGCCACTTTGTAGTCGGGGCTGCGCTCGTAGCCCAGGCCAATTACTTCCACGCCGCGCGCCTTATTCTTCTCGTACCACGGGGCCAGGAAGTTGGTTTCGTCCATGCAGTTGGGGCACCACGAGCCCAGGATTTGCACCACCACCACCTTGCCCCGGTACTTGGGGTCGGTGGGGGAGACGGCCCCGCCCTCAAACACGTTGGGGAATTTGAAATTCAGCCGGCTTTCGCCCTTTTTGAGGTAGGTCAGGGTGTCGGCGTCAGGGAGTTTGGCTTTAGGGTCGAGCACGGCGGTCCAGGTTTCGTGGCCGGACTTGCCGGAGTAGAAGTCGCCTTTGAATGATTTTCCAGCGTTGTCGAAGGGTGCATGGAAAAGGAAAGCATGATTTCCGTCAAAAGTGGAGAGGGAGAAACGAAATTCATTTTTAATCATTTCAATACTGCCTGATAAGTAACGGTAGTCACCCGTGGAAGTCAAAAAGGTACCAGTTGCTCCATTCTGTATCTTAAATATTCCAACCGCCGGATACGTTTTCCCTTTATCATCCTTAAAGTTTACCCGATAGGTTACGCCTTTGGTTAGTTCAGTCAGATGCCCAGGTGTTATTTTGCCAATGTTTGTACCATCCTCACGAAAAAGGATTTGCTCTCCCGCCGTTGCCGTCAGCGGCACTCGGTACGACTCCTTCGAATCATACTTTACCCAAGTGCCTTTCAGCTTGTCCTTGCCATCGGCGCGCACCACCAAGGCCGCATCGAAGGCGTGCATCCGAATAGTAGTCGAGTCGCCGGCCGAGGATATTTCCTCGCAGCGCAGCCGTTCCTCGCCGTTCAGGCCTTTGTTGATAAGGTAGACCACCGGCTTGCCGGCTTCAGTTTTCACCTCGAACAGAAACGGGATTTCCTGGCCCTGCGTGGCCAGCGCCCCGCGCCAGGGGCCGGGCGTAAGCACGGGCGGAGCCGCCGCCGTGCCGCCCGCAGCGACCTTTTCAGCAGATGAGTCAGTATTCGAGGAACAGGCCGCGAGGCTCAGGCCCAGAGCGGCCGAGGCCAGCAGGCGAATGGGGAAGGTCTTCATAAGTAAGCGCAAAAATGCAAACACAAGCCCCACAAACCACCACCCGCCCCAATAGGTTGCCAGAACCCTCTGCGGCCTTCTGCGAAAACCTCTGCGCCCTCTGCGGGAACCAACGCCCGCGCCACGCCCCAAAACGCCACTCGCCAATCCAACGTTAAACCCGCAACCGCGCATTTGGGCTAGGTCCAACTTGCTGCCGGTGCTACATTTGCACAACCACTCTTTTTTATACGCATCCTATGGCTTTCGACCTGGAAATGATTCGCGCGGTGTACGCCGGCATGGGTTCCCGCATCGAGGCGGCCCGCGCCGCCGTGGCGCGCCCGCTCACCCTCACCGAGAAAATCCTCTACGCCCACCTCTACGGCGGCGAAGTAAAGCAGGCCTACGAGCGCGGCGTTTCCTACGTCGATTTCGCCCCCGACCGCGTGGCCATGCAGGATGCCACCGCCCAAATGGCCCTGCTCCAGTTCATGCAGGCCGGCCGGGCCACGGCTGCCGTGCCCAGCACGGTGCATTGCGACCACCTGATTCAGGCCAAAGACGGCGCTAACGCCGACCTGGCCGAAGCCAACACCGAAAACAAGGAAGTGTACGACTTCCTGGCCTCGGTTTCCAATAAGTACGGCATCGGTTTCTGGAAGCCCGGCGCGGGCATTATCCACCAGGTGGTGCTCGAAAACTACGCCTTCCCCGGCGGCATGATGATTGGCACCGACTCGCACACCCCCAACGCGGGCGGCCTGGGCATGGTAGCCATCGGCGTGGGCGGCGCCGACGCGGTGGACGTGATGGCCGGCATGGCCTGGGAGTTGAAATTCCCCAAAGTCATCGGCGTGAAGCTGACCGGCAAGATGAGCGGCTGGACGTCGGCCAAGGATGTAATCCTGAAAGTAGCCGGCATCCTGACCGTGAAGGGCGGCACCGGTGCCATCGTAGAGTACTTCGGTGAGGGCGCGGAAAGCCTGAGCGCCACCGGCAAGGGCACCATCTGCAACATGGGGGCTGAAATTGGGGCCACTACGTCGGTGTTTGCCTACGATGAGAAGATGGGCGACTACCTGCGCGGCACCGGCCGGGCCGAAATCGCTGACGCGGCATCGGCGGTACGCGCCCACCTGCGCGCCGACGACGAGGTGTACACCCAGCCCGAGCGCTACTACGACCAGCTCATCGAAATCGACCTGAACACGCTGGAGCCCTACGTGAACGGCCCGTTCACGCCGGACGCCGCTTGGCCCATCTCGCAGTTTGCCGCGGCCGTGAAGGAGCACGGCTGGCCCGAGAAGCTGGAGGTTGGCCTCATCGGCTCCTGCACCAATTCGAGCTACGAGGACATCACCCGCGCCGCCAGCATCGCCAAGCAGGCGGTGGACAAGGGCCTGAAGGTGGCGGCCGAGTTTACCATCACGCCCGGCTCGGAGTTGGTGCGCTACACCGTGGCCCGCGACGGCCTGCTCGACACCTTCGCCGACATGGGCGGCGTGGTGCTGGCTAACGCCTGCGGCCCGTGCATCGGCCAGTGGGCCCGCCACACCGACGACCCCAAGCGCCGGAACTCCATTATCACGAGCTTCAACCGCAACTTTGCCAAGCGCAACGACGGTAACCCGAACACCCACGCCTTCGTGGCCTCGCCCGAAATCGTGACGGCCTTCGCCATCGCCGGCGACCTGACCTTCAACCCCCTCACCGACACGCTGCCCGGCACCAACGGCCCCGTGAAGTTCGACGAGCCCAGCGGCCTGGAAATGCCCCCAATGGGCTTCGCCGTGGAGGATGCCGGCTTCCAGGCGCCCGCCGCCGATGGCAGCGGTGTGCAGGTGCTGGTGAGCGAAGCCTCCGACCGTCTCGAACTCCTTGAGCCCTTCAAGGCCTGGGAAGGCATTGACCTCAAGGGCCTGCGCCTGCTCATCAAGGCCCAGGGCAAGTGCACCACCGACCACATCTCGATGGCCGGCCCGTGGCTGAAGTACCGCGGCCACCTGGACAACATCTCCAACAACATGCTCATTGGGGCGACCAACGCCTTCAACGGCGAGACCAACTCGGTGCGCAATTTCGCGGTGCAGGGCGACGGCTACAACACCGTGCCGCAGTCGGCCCGCAGCTACAAGAGCATGGGCATCGGCACCGTGGTAATCGGTGACGAGAACTACGGCGAAGGCAGCTCGCGTGAGCACGCCGCCATGGAGCCCCGCCACCTCGGCGTGCGCGCCGTGATTGTGAAGAGCTTCGCCCGCATCCACGAAACCAACTTGAAGAAGCAGGGCATGCTCGGCCTCACCTTCGCTAACAAGGCCGACTACGACCTCATCGAGGAAGCCGACACCATCGACATCCTCGGCCTGACCGATTTTGCGCCCGGCCAGCCCCTGCAGGCCCGTCTGCACCACATCGACGGCGACACCGACCTGATTACGTTGAACCACACGTACAACGAAGGCCAAATCGAGTGGTTCAAGGCCGGCTCGGCGCTGAACCTGATTCGGCTGAAGGAAGCCGGGCAGTTGGTGTAACACCACCTGCTTCCAGTTTTAGTAAAGACGGCCGCCTCAGTTTCTGGGGCGGCCGTCTTTGTATCTTAATTTGTTTACTTGCAGTGTATTAAATGAATTGCAATGCGCGCAAAATTTTCTTTGCTTGGGTTAATCAAATTTGGGCAAAAAGCTCATGTACAAGACCTGCTTGATAATGGTACTATATACATGAATCATGTGAGTCAGTTTGCCAAAACCGAAGATGGAGGGCTCAGAGGGGATGGGCATGAAGCCTTGATTTCCGTAGAAGACATCATTGATATTGATATTTCAATTGATGGACTGGTAGTTGCTAAAGCAGACTCAGGGAAAATTAATATTCACAGTAATTTTCCCATAGGAAACATCTACTCAATGTATTACTTGCCATATATGGATGATTTGAGTGAAATTAAAATTGACATTAAGTGTAAGGACTTTGGAGATAGTTGCCTAATCGTTTTTGATGTTATTGAGTTTGTAAAACGAATAAAGAAAGCTGCCTCAAAATTGGGAAAAAAAATATTATTAAGTCCTATCGAATATCAAAGTATAAGTACATACAAGGGTAAATGGTCATTATTCAAAAAACCTGATTCATTTAGCTATCAGAACGAATTCAGATTTCTGATAAAACAGGGAAAATTTGTAGGCCCTATTGTGCTCTCTATTGGGCCTATTCATGACATAGCCACCATGCTAAGCAGTGAAAATATTGAAACGTTAAAGCTTGAAAAAATAAAGAAATAGATTAGACTTGTTTCCGAATAGGAAATGGTCAAAGATTTTAGCCGGTTGTTATGCGCCTTGACTGGCGCGAGTTTAGCGAAGCGTAACTCGTGACTATTCATGACGTGGAGGCTGTGCCTCCACTGCTACGTAGCGGCAAGGTGTGAGTCCACACGGCAAGAGTGCTTGGGTACGTCGTTCCAGTGCGAGGCACAGCCTCGCCCAAATGATAAGTCACGAGTTACGCTGCGCTAAACTCGCGCCAGCCTCGCAGGCCAGTCGTGAAAGCAAGGAGTTACTGGGGTAGCTGCCGCGCTTCTTCGGCCGCGAAGTGCCGCATGCGGTAGCAGTTTATGGCCGTATCGCCGAGCTGCTCCATGAGCTTGTAGTTGGCCACCGCGCCCACGGCGGCCCCGATGACGGGCACGAGCTGGGCCATTTTGGCGAGGTCGATGTAGTCGCGGTACTCTTGTTGGAAGGTGCGCCAATCAAACTCGTTGGGGTCGAGGGGCAGGGTAAGGCGGTAGGTGTCCCAGTCGGCGAGGCGGCGGTAGGTTTCGTTGCGGGCGTGCTGGCTGCTGAAGGCGAGTTGGAAAACGTGGAGCAGGTAGAGCCGCTCGGTGTAGTCGTGCACGTCGTAGCCGTAGCGGGCGGCCGTGTCGAAGAGCAGCTTGAGCTTGAGGCTGAGCAGCAGCGGGAAATCGGCGAGGCCGAGCAGGAAGCCGCCCGCGCCGGTCACGGCCCCTTCGGCGGTGGCCATGGTGCGGTAGTTGCGAATGTGGCTGCGCACGGCGGCTTCGCGCTGCGCAAACGAGGCATCGGCCAGCGGCTTGCCCGTGATGTATTTAGACCCAAAGAGCACGCCGCGTACCATCTGTTTGATGGCGGCGGTGATGGTCTGGTGCACGCGCTCGGGCAACAAGGCGTTGAGGCGGATTTGGACCCGGCGGGCGAAGCGGTTCAGCAGCGAGGGCGGCCGTTGCATCTGCTGTTGCCAGGCGTGGAGTTCGGTGCGGGCTTGCTGTTCTTCCGAAGACATAGATTGGGCGGGGGTAAGATGCGCGCCCGAAGCTACGCAGTCGGCCCCGCCGGCTACACCGCAGCGGCTGGAGAATCTGACGTTTCGCGGGGCTTCTGGACCAGATAATAATACGCCAGAATGCTCAGGCCAATCAAAAACGGCACGAGTGCCAGCTGCTTGCTCGTGACGTGGGGCAAGACCTGCACGGCATCGAAGTTAAAAAACTCGCTGGTCATCCAGTAGGAGTTGGCCGTTATCCAGAACACGATGGCCAGGTTGTGAGCCCGCTCCGACGTGTTGGCGCGGGTGCGCCAGGCAATAACCAGCGCAATGCCCAGCGTGGGCACCACCATCAGCAGGCCCAGCGGCCGCCAAATCATGCACCAGCTAATATCCTTCACCAGCCAGAACAGGATGTGCAGGTTTTCCAGCTTTCGGAAAGAAGCGGGGGCGGAGTAAGCTTCCTGGGATGTAAGCTGGGATGTAGGCTGGGGTGTTGGCATTAGCTCAAAAATAAGCGCTGGCCTGTCTACATTCCTACTTTCCCGCTTCTGCATCGAGCGTGCGGCTCAGGGCCAGCGCCTGCTGCACAATGGCCGCTGGGTAGCCGGCGCGGGCCAGCAGGCGAATGGCGTTGCGGGTGGTGAGCGGGCCGGGCTTGAGCAGGTAGTCGAAATACCAGTCGGCCTCGGTCACGGTTTCGGAAAAGTGGTATTCGGTGAAAGCGGGGTGGAGCAGTGCGCCCAGCTCGCCGTCGTGCGTAGAAGCCACCACCAGGCTGCGCGGCTGCAAATAGGCCAGCACGGCCTGCGTAGCCGCGATGCGCTCCACCGTGTTGGTGCCCTTGAACAGCTCATCCAGAATAAACAGGTAGCCACCGCCACCGGCCTCAGCCGCTCGGATGAAGCGGAGCACGGCTTCCGCCTCGGCAAAATAGTAGCTCTTGCCCTCGGGTAGGCTGTCGGCAAGGTTGATGCTGGATACTACCCGCCGAAACGGAGCGATGTAAGCCGTGGCCGGACAGGTGGCAATGGTCTGGGCCAGCAGCGCATTGAGGCCAATGGTGCGCATGAACGTGGTTTTGCCCGACATATTCGAGCCTGTGAGCAGGATGCCCTGGCCATCAACGGCCAAATCATTCGGCACGCAGCCCGGCACCAGCGGGTTGTAGGCCGCCGTGAGGTGCAGCCCGGTGCCTTCGGTGGCAAACCGGGGCGTGCAGTGCGGGTGCCGCGCGCGAAAGCTGGCCACCGCCACGGCGCAATCGGTGTACCCCACGGCCTCATACACGGCCCGGATGGCTCCGGCGTGCAGCTGCACGTCGCGCCGGCAGTTGTGGTACACAATAAAATCGAGCAGCAGCACAATCTTTAGGTATTGCAGCAGCAGCCACGGCAGGGCCGCAATGTCTGACTGCAGCTGGCCCTCGACTTGCAAAAAGGCCACCTTGCCCACAATAGCTTCCAGCCGTTGCAGGGGCTCCGTCAGGTTGCGCAAGGGGGCCACCGGCAAGTCCAGCCGGCTTAAATCGCGCCCGGCGCGGTGCAGGCTGCCCAGCTGCAGCATGGGCCGCATGCCGGCCACCACGCGCCCCCGGTACCCAAAGTGCAGCACCGTGTGCCCCAGAAACAGCAGCGCTGTGAGCAGCCACAATGCCGGCTGCCAGAAGCCGCCCACTACGGTAGCCAGCAGCAGCAGCACCAGCGCCGGAGCGGCCGCCGTCCAGGCCAGGGCGGGCAGGGCGGTGCCGGCCAGCAGGTCGGGCAGGTAGTAGGCCTCGGTGGAGGTGAGGCGGCTGAGGGCCAGCAGCGCCCGGCCGCGCGGCGCGGGCTGTTCGGCAAAGAAGGTGGCAGCCTCATCAAATTCGCGCAGGGCGTTGGCATCGGCCAGCGGGCTGCGTAGGCGGTGGTAAAGGCATTGTTGGCCCACCCGGCTCACCGTGCCGTCGAGCAGCGTAAACAGCTCCTCGCCGTTCAGGTCGGCCCAGGTTTGGTCGTCGAGGCGGTGGTAGGCGGGCGCAGTCTGCTCGGCCGCGTGGTAGCGGGCAATGAGCGGGAAGTTGCGGAAGCGCGGCGACGGCTGCTGCCATTCGGCATCGAGGGCCGCCAGCCGCTTGGAAGTTGAAGTCCACATGGATAGGGGAGGGCCAGCCCAGCAACTTGCGGGCCGGGGGCGGGGCAAAAGTACGGGCGGTGACTGCCCTCAATAGTTTTCGCTTACCGTCATCACTGCTGATGGAGAAGTGCCCGCGCGTCACGGTGCCGATGTCTGACCTGTTCACAGCGGATTTCCGGCAAAAACCTGCGCGGCCAATTGGCTGGAATTCTCGTGACCGACAGCCATCCCGACCTGAGTTGGCTTTCTTCCGTATTTTGCCTGCTGCTCATCACTGGGCTGCAGAATGACCTTCTAGATTCCTGTCACTGATTTATGTCGATTACGCTTCGCAAAACACTAAAAATCACGGGTTACACAGTCGGTTCCATCGTAGGCGTCGCGGGGCTATATGTGGGTGCGGCGCTGGTGTTATCCGCCATTCCGGTGGCCAAAACCCAGCCCAATGCGCCCGCCGATGTAACTGTTTTCCTACACACCAACGGCGTGCACACCGACATCGTGCTGCCCATCAAAACCAGCCAGATTGACTGGAGCCTGCAGCTGCCCTTCGCCAACATCCCGTCGCGGGACAGCACCATGCGCTACATCGCCTTCGGCTGGGGCGATAAGGGCTTCTACCTCGACACGCCTCACTGGGCCGACCTCAGGTTCAGCACCGCTTTCAAGGCGGCTTTCTGGCTGGGCACAGCCGCCATGCACACCACGTATTTCCATAGCCTGGAGGCCGGCCCCGAAACCATTCCCCTCCAGCTCAGCCAAGCCGAATACGCCCGCCTGATTGCTTACATCCAGGCCAGTTTCAAACTGGATGCGGCCGGCGACGTGCAGCACATCGCCGGCCACAGCTACGGCCCCGATGATGCTTTCTACGAGGCCTACCGCGTCTACAGCTTCCTCTACACCTGCAACACCTGGACCAACGACGCCCTGAAAGCCAGCGGCCAACGGGCCTGTCTCTGGACGCCCTCCGACAAGGGCATCTTCCGCATCTACGGCCGCTAGCGGGCGAGCCCCGGACGCAAACTGGCCCCGCCGGCTGCGAAGCCAACGGGGCCATAAGGGATGAAACCATCGGGCCGGAAACCGGGCCGCCTAATTAAGCCAGACGTCTGCCACTTCTTCGAAGCGGTGGGCGGCGAAGGCCCCATAGGGCCGTTCGGCGTAAAAACCGAGCACGTGTACCTGCAGCTGGCCGGTGCGCACGTGGGGCAACACCCGCACGGCATACACGCGGCCCGCTTCGGGCCAATCGCCAACGTAGTCGGCCGGGCGATGCGCGTCGTTCACGCAACGGGCAAATTGCTGCAAGGGCAGCGGCGTAGGTAGTTTGACTTTTGACATACTCAAAGATACTAATTTTACGGGAGTTTAAAAAAAATTAGAACGTATATTATTTAGGCTTTTTAGGGGTTTAACACCGTTTAAGTACGGATAATTACATCACTATACCAAGAAATAGATTCAGTATATTTTAGCTAAACAAATCCGTTGTGAACTGCGATGGAGAACAATATGCTAACTTATTTAGTAATTAGCAGTTTCAGCGATGTTGCTGAAAAGTTCGAATATTGTGATGATTGCATCAGTTTACGATTTTATTGCGGCTCCTGGATTTAGCAAAACGGAACTCCCGTTGTTCGGCTGCGCGGTGCCGGCTGGCTTCCCTTCGCCCGCCGACGACCACTTCGACGGCCCCTTCGACCTCACGCGCCACCTGTTCCGCAACCCGGCCTCTACCTTCCTGGCTCGGGTCAGCGGCGACTCGATGACCGGGGCCGGCATTCACCCCGGCGACCTCGTGGCTGTGGACCGCGCGCTGCGTGCCCGCCACGGCAGCATCGTGGTGGCCGTAGTAGAAGGCGAGCACACCCTCAAGCGCCTGCAGCTGCGGGCCGGGCAGCCCTGGCTGGTGGCTGAAAATGCCCGCTACCCGCCGCTGCCCATCGACCCCGAGGCGGGCCTGACGGTATGGGGAGTGGTGACGCACGTTATTCATTCGCTGGGTGATTCGCAGATGATTGAAACAAGGTAATCAACCAGAGGCGGCTGAAAGTTTTGTAAAAGTATAATATATAACTTATTTAATTTCTATAACTGGCCGAAAGGTTATAATTTCTCGCCCAACTCACGGTCTCACGCCATGTACGCCCTTGTCGACTGCAACAATTTTTACGTGTCCTGCGAGCGGGTGTTTGCGCCGCAGCTAGCCGGCCACCCGGTGGTTGTGCTCTCGAATAATGATGGCTGTCTGATTTCGCGTTCCGACGAAGCCAAGGCACTGGGGCTGAAAATGGGCGAACCCTACCACTTGGTGCGCCCACTGCTGGAGCAGCATAAGGTGCGTGTTTTTTCTTCGAATTATGCCTTGTATGGCGACATGAGCCGGCGCGTAGTGCAGGTGCTGAGTAACTTCGCGGCGGGGGTAGAAATATATTCCATTGACGAGGCATTTCTGGACTTTTCGGGGATGCACCTGCTGGTACCCGACTTGCTGGCCTACGGTATCCGGGTGCGAAGCACGGTGCGTCAGCACACGGGTATTCCCATCTGCGTGGGCATTGCGCCCACCAAAACCCTGGCCAAGCTGGCCAACCGCCTGGCCCGCCGGCAGGATACCACCGGCGTGCTGGTGCTGGCCACGCCCGAGCAGTGGGAAGCCGCTCTCGCCCAAACGCCCGTAGCCGATATCTGGGGTGTGGGCCGCCGCTACGCCCGAAAGCTGCTGGAAATGAACATCACCACCGGTGCAGCCCTGGCCGCCTTGCCCGAGCACTGGCTGCGCCGCCACCTGGGCGGCGTGGTGGGCCAACGGCTGTGGCGCGAGCTGCACGGCCAGCCCTGCCTGGAATGGAACCCCACCGAGTGGGACGAGGAGGGCGACCAGCTGCTGCCAAGCGCTACGGGCCGCCACAGCGTCACCTGCACCCGGTCGTTTGGCCGGCCCCAGCACGATGCCGCCGTGCTGGCCGAAGCCGTGGCCACCTTTGCCGCCAAAGCCGCCGAAAAGCTGCGCCGCCAGGGCCTGGCCGCCCACCTGATAACGGTGGTGCTGGGGACCAATCGGTTTGCCGCTACCGCCGGCCCCAACACGCACACCGCCGTAGTGAGCCTGGCCGCCGCGAGCAGCGACGTGAGCCGGCTTACCCAGGCGGCCCTTTGTGGCCTGCGCCGGCTGCAGCGGCCGGGCACGGCCTACCACCGCGCCGGAATCCTGCTCAGCGGCCTGGAGCCAGCCGGGCGGGGGCAAGTAGGCCTGTTCCCGGACGCTGCGGACCAGAACCAGCCGCGCCGGGACAAACTCATGACGACGCTCGACGCGCTGAACGCCCGCTTTGGGCGGCAGCTGGTGCGGCTGGCCGCCACCGGCGTGGCCAAGGACGCGCCCGGCCAGCCCCAAGCCGCTGCCTGGGCGGGCCGCTCAGCGCACCGCTCGCCGTGCTACACCACCGATTGGAACGACTTGTGGACAGTGCAGCTGGGTATTTGAGCAACCCGCCAAAACCAAAAAGGCCGCTGCCCCCGACGGGGCAGCGGCCCTGGGGCGCAAGCAGCGGCTGTTAAGTGCCCACGCATAAGTAACCGGATAAAGAAGAACGTCATTCCGAGCTTGCCGAGGAATCTCGCTCGCGCCAGTGGGCGGCGCGTATGACTCCGGCGAGATTCCTCGGCAAGCTCGGAATGACGTTCTTTTTGATTGACTACGGTTACTTATGCGCGACTGCTTAGTGCGTCACCGCTACTTTTTGCTGGTACACTCCGGCCGCGCCGGGGATGCGCAGCATGTACACGCCGGCAGCTACCGTGCTCAGGTCGAGGTTGGCCTGGGGCTGGTGGGCAGGCAGAGTCCAGCGGCGCACCGGCCGGCCGGTGAGGTCGAGCAGCGTGGCCTGGAGCGGCGATGCTGCTGCCGGTAGGACCACGGTCAGGCGCTGGCTGGTGGGGTTGGGGTACACTTCCAGCGGCAGGGCCGCGGCGGCGGCGCGGGTGGCCAGGCCCACGTTGGGGTTGGTGAGGCGGGCCAGGCCGAGGCGCACCTGCCCGGCCACGGTGCGGAAGCTGCCAAACACGATAATTTTGCTATCGGCAGGTTGCAGCACGATGTTGCTCGCCACGTCGTCGCCGATAAAAATGGCCAGTGGGATACTCACCGTCGCAAACGCATTGTCCAGGCTGCCATCGGTGTTCAGGCGCACCAGGGCGTTGCTACCCCGGCCGCTGCCTGCGAAAGCCAGGATGCGGCCATCAGGCTGCACCAAGCGGAAAGCATAGTTGGCGGACAGGCCGTTGAAGGTGTTGTCAATGGCACCGTTCACGCCCAGCCGCACGGCACCAAACGGCGTAGCCTGCCCGTTGAAGGTGGTTAATGTGCTCAGGAGTGGGTTGCTGCTGAGCAGCAGCTTGCCGTCGGGCTGCATAAGCATCGTGTAGAAGTCGTTCGGCCCAGCGCCCGTGCCCACGGAAAAGGTGTTATCCGGCGTGCCATCAGCGTTCAGCCGGGCCAGCAAGAAGCCGGGCTGGGACCCTGGGCCACTTTCCGAGTAACGAATGACGATTTTGCCGGTGGGCTGCACCAAGGCGTTGATGACAACGCGGGGCCCCATGCCGGCAGGCGGGTTAAACTGCGTATCGATGGTCCCATTGGCATTGAGCCGGGCAATGCCATTGCGGGCCACGCTGCCGTATGCCGCGAAATTGCCGTAAACCAGAACTCGCCCATCGGGTTGCACGGTCAAGTTCTGAAAAGGAGCGGCGCCCGGAGAGGTGCCCGGGACGGTCGCGGGCGCGCCAAACGTCAGGCTCGTAAAGGAATTGTCAACGAGCCCTGAAGGCAGTATGCGCTGTATAGAGAACTGTTGCCCTCCTGATACGGCAGTCGAAATCAGCGAATAAAACGTGCCATCGGGCTGAGCGCCGTACACCGAGCCAGCCGTGGTGGTGTAGGAAGGGTCCAGGCTGCCGTTGGCGTTGAGGCGGCGCACGGTGCTACTCAAGCCAGGAGCCGCACCGCCGTTAAACTCCGTGAAGCTGCCGCTGACCAGCAACTGCCCGTTGGACAACGGCGCGGCAAAGCCGATAAAGCCCCGTTCTTCGGCCGTGAAAGCGAACGCGGGGTCGTTGGCACCGGCGGCGGTGAGCCGTACCAGCCCGGTTTTCGGGTTGCCGTCATACTGCGAAAAATCCCCTGCGACCAGCACTTGGCCGGCAGCGGTTTGCGCCAGCGAAGCCACCAGTTTGGCGGTTCCCGTGCCCGTGCCGGTGGCAAAGCCGGCATCAAGCGCCCCGGTGCTAAGCACCCGGGCCACGCCGTTGCGCACTTGCCCGCTGTACTGGGTGAACTGGCCCCCGACGACCACGCTGCCGTTGGCCTGCACCAGCAGGCTCAGCACCTGTTGGTTGGCCCCGGTGGCCGTGGTGAAAGTCGGGTCCAGCCCGCCCGTGGCCAGCAAGCGGGCCAAGCGCACAGCTGGCTGCCCATCGAAGGTGGCAAAGGCACCGCCAATCAGAATTTTACCATCGGTTTGCTGGCCCAGGGCGCGCACCGCCAGGTCGGGCCCGGTACCCGGGGCGAAGCTGCCATCCAGGCTGCCGGTGGGGTTCAGGCGCACCAGGTTGGCAGCGGATTGGCCATTAAACGCGCTGAACAGCCCGCCAACCAGAATCTTGCCGTCGTCCTGCACCAACACGCTCCATACGATGACCAGGCCGGTTGCGGTGGCTCCAGACCCCACGTTGAAGGTCGCGTCCGCCGTGCCATTGGAGTTGAGGCGCGTGATGCCAGGGTTGGCGATGCCACCCAAGCTCGCCACGCTACCCACCAGGATTTTACCGTCGGATTGCAGGGCCAGGCTCGTAATCTGCCGGGCAGAGGTGATGCCCACCGGCACAAAGGAGGGGTCGAGGGTGCCGTTGGCGTTTAGCCGGGCCACGTTCATCACGGGGGTGCCGTTATAGGCTGCAAAGCCGCCGCCAATCAGGATTTTGCCATCGGACTGCAACGCCAAGGCGGCAATAAAACCGTTGGCGCCCGCGCCGGTGGTAAAGTTGGCGTCGGTGGTGCCGTCGGCGTTCAGGCGCTGGATTTTGCCGGCCAGCGTGCCGTTCGCAAAATCGAAGGAGCCGGCGGCCAGTACCTTACCATCGGGCTGCACCACTACCACGCGGGGCGTGTTCTGCCGGGAAACGGGCGAAACGGTTTTGAGGACGGTGGCCTGAAAGGTAGGGTCCAGGGTCTGGGCCTGAAGATGGGCGAATCCACCAAATAAAAGCAGAATAAGTGCCGTGAAGAAAAGGGTAAAAGTGTGTTTCATGAACGAATGAGAATGAAAGTGAGAAAATGGTGAACCAGCTATTCGGCTGAAAGAGTGAACATATGGTAAATGTAGTCCGCAATCTTTACTGCCGTCATGACCAGGCCACCGGGTGCGAACCGAGTCAGATGTGCTGAATGCAAAGCACTTGACTGCTGCGTTACTGTAGTTGCAGCGCCCGGCGCAAAACCCCATTCGTTCCAATGGCTCGGATGGTATACCAGCCGGGCGCCAGGCCAAACAGGTTGGCATCTGCCTGGCGTCCGCTCACGAACTGATGCCGCACCACCCGGCCCATCGCGTCAATAAGTTGAATTTCCGTCAGCCCAAAGGCGGCCGGTACCTCCAGCCGCAACGGTCCGGCGGTGGGGTTGGGGTACACCTTGAAGTCGGCCGTCGACTTCCCGGCCCCCTGCGTGGGCAGCAGCGTGGTGTAGCTGAGCATAGCGGCATCGGCCGAGGCCTGCAGCTGCGCCAGCGTGGGCGCGGCCAGCACGGCAAATGCTACGGTCACGGAGTCGCCGGGGGCTAGCCTGGCTACTTGGGTGCCCACCACCTGCACCACATCGGCGCCGTTGGGTAGGCCGGCGCTGCGGTTGGCTCGTCTGGTTCCGCTGCTTAATGTCAGGAATTTTTCGGCCACGGAGAAACCGTCGGCCAGGCGAATGGGGCTGCCAGCGGGCGCGCCGCTATTGATGGAGTACACCGTTGGGGTACCGCCGCGCAGCAGCCGCACACCGGCGTAGCGGGCGGGGAAGGAACCGGTAGCCGGCACGTTCAGCGCGTAGCAGTAGCCCAAGGCGCGGGTGCTGTCCCAGTTGGCGGCGTTACGGCCGGCCCCGTCGGGGGTGGGCAAGTCCCAGTCAGCGAAGATGCCGGCGTAAAGTGGCTTGAGGGTATCGGCAGTGAGGTTTTTGAGGGAGTATTCCAGCACCACGAAATCGCGACGGGCGGGCGTGGCCCAGGCGTAGGCCCGCTGGCGCACGGCCACACCCACGCTCCGGATGCGGCTGCCCGCCACCGGAATCGTGTCCTGGAAGGCAATGCGGGCTTCCTGGTCGGCGCGGGGGCCGGGCTGCTGGCGGGTGGCCTGGCGCAGGCTGAAAAACGACTGCCGCGACCGTCCGCCACTGCTGCGCAGGCGGTCAGATACGCGGGTGGGGCTGGTGGCCAGCAGCAGGCCGCCCTCGCTCAGAATATTGTCGTTGGTGCGGTAGCTCAGGCCCGCGCCCACGGTGCCGGCCAGGTTGTCGTAGGCCAGATTACCGCGGCTGGTGAGGCTTATGGTCAGGTCGTTGGCGCCGAGCACTACGTAGTCGGGATTCAGCGCCAGGTCCACGTACTGGTCGTACTGAAAGCCGCCGCTGGCCGTGAGGCGGTAGCGCAGCGTGGCCGTGGCATTGAGGGGAATGCCGCCGGTAGCTACCACTAGCCGGAAGGGCGCGGCGGCGTTATTAGTCTGGCCCAGCGTGGGCAGGTTCCCCGCCGCAAAGCTGCCCTGCCGCACCGTGACGTAGGGCGAGAGCGAGGTGAGCGTAACCGTGAGGCCGGCCACCGGCTGCAAGAGGTTTTGCACGGCCACGGCCAGCCGCAGGGTATCGCCGGGGGCGTAGGCGACGCGGGCCGGGGCGAAAGTGCTGGTGGTCACGCGGGCTTCCTGGCGGGTTTGGGTGAGGGCGCGCAGCACGTTGAGCCGGCCCGTACCCAGGCGGCCGGCCCAAACGGCATTGGCGGGCAGGCCGTCGATATTATCGGCGGTTTGGCGCAGCTGGGCGCCTATTTGGGCCGCGGTGAACTGCGGAAACTGCCAGCGCAGCAGCGCCGCCGCCGCCGCCACCAGCGGCGCGGCAAACGAGGTGCCGCCCACGGCCACGTAGTCGGCATCGGCCGCGCCGCTGCTGGTGGGGCCGTGGTAGCCGTAAGTGGTGAGGATGCTCAGGCCCGGAGCCACCATATCCACGCGGTGGCTGAAGGTGGCGGAGGGGCTTTTCTGGTCGGTGCTGCTCACGCCCGATACCGACAGCACGTGGTCGTAGGAAGCGGGGTAGAAGAGCAGGTCGGCGTTGGTGTTGCCGGCGGCGGCCACCAGCACGGCGTTGCGGTTCACGGCGGCGTAGGTCATGGCGTCCTGCTCGAAGCGTGAGTAGCCGCCCGGTCCGCCCCAGCTCATGTTGATGACCTGGCAGCCGTGGTCGGCGGCATACACCACGGCCTCGAAGCCGGCAAAGCTGCCGGTGGGCGTGTTGGGGTAAATGTTGAGGGGCAGAAAGCGGCACTTGTTGCCCAGGCCGGCAATGCCGAGGCCGTTGTCGGCGCGGGCGGCGGCCACGCCCGCTACCAATGAGCCGTGCACGATGTTGATATCGTAGCCGGCATTGTTGTCGTTGTTGGCCAGGTCCCAGCCCGTGAAGTTGTCCACGTACCCGTCGCCGTCGTCGTCGCGGCCGTTCACGGGGTCGGCATAGTTGTGCTTAACCTGTTGACGCAAATCCTGGTGGGTGAGGCGCACCCCGCCATCGGTGATGCCGATAACGATGGAGCTGTCGCCGCGCGTTACGTCCCAGGCCCGGTAGGCCTTAATCTGCTTGAGGTAATACTGGCTGGCCGTGAGGCTGGTCAGGGTGGAGTCGGCCAAGGGGTCGTTGGGCTGGTACTGGGGCTGGCGGATGTAAAGCGGCTCCACGTACTCCACTGCGTCGGTGGCCAGCAGCACGGCGCGGGCCCGGTCCAGGGTTAGCGCCGCGGGCATGGTAAGCTGATAGATGCCGCGCAGGTCCACGCTGCCCGGTCTTTCGGCGCTCGGAGCCTGCGCGTGCGGGAATTTCTGGCGCGGGCTGCCCACCTCCAGCGTGCGCAGGGCCGCTTCGAGCGCGGCGGGCTGCTGGCCGGGGCGCAGCTTGAACACCAGTTGGCCGGGGATGCTAGGCGGCGCGGGAGCAGCCAGGGCCGTACCCGTAATCCCTGCAAACAGTACAAAATAGAGTAAGCGTAACACGTTTCTCATCAGGCAGTAGGATAAATATTAATCAAGTAAATAACTAATGTTACGTAGTGTGTTGCTTGCGCACGTAACGCCACTAAGTAAAGATACCCGTTTACGTAATTGCTGGCCAAACCGGACTGCCGGTCGTGGCAAAAACCACGCCCAAGCAGCCGGGCCAGTCGGCCAGCGAGCCCCAAAGGCCAAGCCAACGGCTTGTGGTAACTCACCCAGGACTTACGCGCGCTTCGTTTTTTCAGCCCCAGCGGGGCGACCCTGATTATCGTGCCGCTGCTTCTGCCGCTGCTGTCGTTGCGCCCGCTCGGCCGCCGTCAAGCGCCCTTCCATAAAATAAGTTTAGCACTTTAAGCGGACTTTTTTCGCAACCTACTTCGGGACGAGCATAAAAAACGTCCGCAACGACGAGACGCATAATGGTGCGTTTCTACCGCGTACACTAACCGGAGAATTACTCTAAGGGCCATGGTTCACAGCAGCTCCCGCACGTCGTGGCGTAGGGTTTCGATGCCGCGCTGGATTTGGGACCACACGCTGGGCGCGGGGCCGGTGGCGGGCGCGGGGGCCTGGGCCAGCTGCTCGGCTAGCTGGGCGCGCTTGGCTTCGAGGGCCGTGGCGTGGGCCTCGTAGGTGTTGGGTGAGCCGGCCACCGTGGCGTGGGAGCGGTTGTGCAGGGTCTTGATTTTGGCGTCGAGCTCATCGAGGGCCTGTCGTAACAGGGTTTCGGAGAGTTGCGGCGTGCGCGAAGAATCGGAGGAGTACGTGGACATGGTGGTGGAGAAAAGCAGCAGAAAAGTGTAGGCTATTGTACTGCGGTTGGCTCGGAAAGGATTCCAGCAATGTTGCGCCGCCAATCGCCGCCATATTACCAACATAAGCGCAACAGAACCATAATACTCGGCAAACCTGCGCCTTTGGGTAGGCTGGTAGCTTTGTTATCAGCAACTTCACCCGGATTAGTCTATGCTCCGTTATTTACTATCTGCTGGTCTGTTGGCCGTAGCTGCCGGTCCGGTTTGGGCCCAGACGGCCTCCATCGCTGCTTTGCCCGTGGCCGATGGCGGCGGTCGGGTCGCTCCGCTGCTGCTGCCATCGGCCGCGCCCGTCGCAGTGCCCACTATTTACTTCACTGCCGATGAGATGCCCACCTTCCCGGGCGGCGATGCCGCCCTGCTCAAATTTTTGAGCAGCCGGCTCAACTACCCCGCCGCCGCCCTCGATAAGCGCCTCTCGGGCAAGGTATTCATCACCTTTACCGTAGACCCCGAAGGCCACCTGCGCGACCCTCGCGTGGTACGCGGCCTCGGCTCCGGCCTCGACGAAGAGGCCCTGCGCCTCGTGCGCCTCATGCCTTGGTGGACGCCCGGCAAAATCCAAGGCCAGCCCGTGTGGGTCTCCCTAACCATGCCCATCGCATTTCGGGCGCTGTAACGCTACGCTCAAGGAAGGTTGAGCCTTAAGGATTGAATGTTGAGCGGGGAGCAAGGACCACTGGTTCGAAAGTTCTTGTTCCTCACTCAACCCTCAGCCCTCAATCCTCAGCTCTCAAAACTCTTCGGCAACCCTAGCTCCCGGGCCAGCGGCGCGGCGCCGGACTGCCAGAGCGCGGCCAGCACGGTGTTGGCCGTTTCGGCCAGCTCCAGATGGTAGTCTTCGTGCAGGCGGGCGGTTTGTTTCAGGGCCTCGTGGGTGCGCTTGGTGAGGTGCTGGAGCAGCGGCTGGGTGGGGCCGTGCAGCCGGGCCGTGACTTCGGCCTGGTGCCGGAATACGTTGGCCAGCAAGCGCCAGCTCAGCTCAATTTCGCCAAAGGCATCGCCGGTGATGCGGGCGTGGTAAGCCAGCCGCGCCTGCAGCTGCCGCAGAATCACGAGCAGGTCGTTGGGCGTTTGGTGGAAGCCGCGCACCGGGTCGTCGACTTGGGCGCGCAGGCTGGTGCGCCGATTTTCGAGCGCTGCCGGGCCTTCCAGTAGCCGGAAAGCCAGCTGTTCGGTCAGCACCGTGTCCTGGGCCACGAGGCGGGCCAAAAGCTGGTCCTTCTCCTTTTCGGGTAGTTGAAACAGGGCTTTGCGGAGTTCGGGCGGGAGAGCAGGCATGAGGGAGCCGAAGGTAGGGACTGCGTCCGACTGGCTCCAAAGCCAAATGGTCAAATGTCAAATGTTGAATTGTCAATGACTTGATGACGCTCCGCTTTCCGGCCGCCGCTATTCAGTGGCGGGCACTACCAGCACGGGCAGGGTACTGTGCAGCAGCACCTGAGCCGTTACGCTGCGGTGAAACAGCTTACCCAGGAAGCTGCGGGGGCGGGCAATAACCATCACCATATCGAAATCGGCGGCTTTTGCCGTTTTCAAAATGCCTTCGGCGGGGTGGTCGCTGGCCACGGCGCGGACCTGCGCGGCTGGCAGGCCCACCGTGAGGCCCGTTTGCTGCACGGTGACCAGCGCCGCCGCGGCTTCGGCCTCCGCATTGGGACCGGCGGGGGCTACGTAGAGCACCGTCAATTCGGCCCCGAGGGCCGTGAACAGCTGCCGGACGGTACCCGCGTGCTCACCCAGACTGAAGGCTTCGCCATCGACGGCCAGCAGTACGCGCCGGGGCAGGGTGCCCCGCACCACCGTGTGCGGCACCACCAGCATGGGGTAGGGGGAGGTGCGCAGGATGTCGAGCGAAGTGGTTTGGACCAGCTCATCGGGCACCGACGACTCGTCGGGCCGGCCCAGCACGATGAGGGCCGGATGGTGGCGGCTCACGGCATCGGCCACGGCAAACGAAACCTGGCCGTGGCCTATTTCAGCCACCACGGGCACGGGAAAGTCCTGCGCCACGTGGTTCAGAGCCAGATTGATGGCCTGCTGGCTCAGGTTGGAAAGACGGCCGGTGAACATCTCCGGGTCGAGCACCGAATCGCGGCGCACGTGCAGCAGCACCAGCCGGGCCCTGAGCGGCAGGGCCAGGTTGGTGGCGTAGTCGAGGGCGCGGTTGGCCGCTTGAAAGAAATCGGTGAGAATGAGCAGGGAAACGGCCATGGGCACGCGAAAAGAAAAGGGGGTGAAAACGCTGGCAAAACACGGAACCGCCGGCCAGTAGGAACATGCTAAAAGTAAGCCCAGCGCATGATTTTGGTCATGTGTCGGGCCTGGTTGGGACCGTAATCTTGTAATATCCTTTGGTGACGTTGCGCACTGACGTGCGCCAGCAACACACGGCGTAATATCAGTTCTTTATTTGGCCTGTTTTTAGGGCCGCCCACTGCATAATCCATTGTATGCAAGTAACCGTTTTTAGTGCCCATCAGTACGAACACCCGTTTCTGCTGGAGGCCGCGCAAGGCCGCCACGAGCTTCACCTGCAGCTCCCGGCCCTGAGCCTGGCCACCGCCAACCTGGCCCAGGGCAGCCAGGCCGTGGCCATTTTTGCCAACGACGATGCCTCTGCACCCGTGCTGGAGGCCCTGCACGCGCTGGGTATCCGCTACGTGGCCGTGCGCGCCGCCGGCCACGACCAGGTGGACCTTGCCGCCGCCCAACGCCTGGGCTTACAAGTGGCTAACGTGCCCGAATACTCGCCCCACGCCATTGCCGAGCACGCCGTGGCCCTCATGCTGGCCCTCAACCGCCAGCTGCTGCGCAGCCAGCCCCTGCTGCACCGCGCCGACTTTCGCCTCGATGAGCTGGTGGGCTTCAACCTGCACGGCAAAACCGTGGGCCTGGTAGGTTGCGGGCGCATTGGCGCGGTGCTGGCGCGCATTCTGCACGGCTTCGGCTGCAAGCTGCTGGGTCAGGATATCCAGCCCAACCCCGAGCTGACTGAGCGCTACGGCATGCGTTACCTTTCTTTGGCCGCGCTCTGCGCCGAGGCCGACATTATCAGCCTGCACGCGCCCCTCACGCCCGCCACGCACTACATGCTGGGGCCCGATATGCTGGCCCGCTGCAAGCCCGGAGCCATGATTATCAACACTGGTCGGGGCGGACTGCTCGATACCCGCGCCGCACTGGCCGCTTTGCAAGCCGGCCAGCTGGGCTACCTCGGCCTCGATGTGTACGAGTACGAAAAGGGCCTTTATTTCGAAGACCATTCGCAGCAGCCGGCCACCGATTCGCTCCTGACCGAGCTGCTGGCCCAGCCCAACGTGCTGATTACTGCCCACCAGGCTTTTCTCACTCGCGAAGCCCTAGCCAGTATTGCCGCCACCACCATCGCCAGCCTCGACGCCTGGGCCCAAAGTAAGCCCGCCGAGCACGAGCTAACGGCCAGCCCTAGCCCTGTGTCCGCATAAACAAACCGTTTGGGCGGGCTTCATTTTTCTGTTTTCACTGATGCAGCCCTCCGTTCGCGTTTTCTGTTCCTGCCTGGGGCTGGCGCTGGCTGTGCCGTGGTGCGGCTCGCTGTCGCAGTCGGTGGAGAACGGCTCCGCGTTGGCCCCCCCGGTCATTGCCACGCGGGTTTCAGTTCCGGCCCCGGTGCGGGCTGAGCCGGTTGCACCCTGGATTCAGGCCTTGCTCGATACCACGGCGGCCGGCGGTGTGCGGGCTGCTAATGTCCGATTGGGCCTGCTGGCGGCGGCCGAGGTTCGGCAGTTTTTTGGGGCCGGTTACGTCCCGGCCTGGACGCCGCTCACCGACAGCCTCAACTCCGATGCCACGGCGGCTCTGGCCCGCCTGGCCCGCGCCACCGAATACGGCCTGCGCCCCGCCGACTACCACCAAAGCCGCCTGCGTGCCCTGCGCGATTCGCTGGCGCACCCGCCTGACCCGGGGGCACCAGCCGTGCGCGCCCGCCAGCAGGCCGCCCTCGAAGTGTACCTCAGCGATGCCCTGCTGCGCCTGATGCGCGACCTGAGCCGGGGCCGCCTGCATTCGTACACGCCCACCGCCCGCGAAAAAGTAGCCGGCTCGGCTGGTCAGCCAGCGGCCGTGCTACGCGCCGCCCTGGCCGCGCACCGCGTGCCTGAGGCCATCAATGAGGCCCAACCTACGAACCGCGAGTACCGCCAGCTGCAGCGGGCGCTGGTGCGTTGGCTGGCCAGCCCACCGACCCCGACTCGGCGGCCCTGCAGCAGGCGCGCTACCAGCAAGTGGCCCTCAACCTGGAGCGCTGGCGCTGGAATCCAATAGCCGACCCGGAATACCTGCTGATAAACCTGCCCGCCTACGAGCTGCAAGTGGTGACGGGGGATTCGGTGCGCCGCCGCCACCGCGTGATTGTGGGCAAGCCCGAAACGCCCACGCCCACGCTCAGCAGCCAAATCAGCCACTTCACGCTGGCCCCCGACTGGCATGTGCCCAACTCCATCGCCACCAAGGAAGTGCTGCCCCGCCTGCGGAAAAACCCCGGCTACCTGGCCCGCAACAACATGACCCTTTACAACCGTCGGGGTCAGGTCCTGAACCCGTACCGCATCGACTGGGCGCGGGTGTCGCCGGTCAATTTCCCCTATACTTTTCGGCAGTCGGCGTGCTGCGATAATGCGCTGGGCAACATCGTGTTTCGGTTTAAAAATCCGTATTCTGTGTACTTGCACGACACACCCGCGCGCCAGCTTTTTGAGCGCCCCGCCCGCGCCCTGAGTCACGGCTGCATCCGAATGGCCGAGCCCATGCAGCTGGCCGCCTACCTGTTGCGCCGGGCGGGCCAGCCCGTGCGCCTGCCCAGCGAGGAGGCCTGCGTTCGCCAGCCCACCCCGCGTGATGTGCAGCTGCGGCGCGCCATGCCCATCAACGTGCGCTACGCCACCTGCACGGCGCCGGGCGGCCAGCTGCGTTTTCTGCCCGACATCTACCGCTACGATGAGGTGGTGCGGCGGGGGTTGTTTGGGCCCATCATGCCCAGTGCGACGGCGTGGGGTGGAGCAGCGAAATGATAAAAATCATGCGTCAACGCAATTGTTATCAGCGTCCTGGCTGGGCTATTTATCGTTCTTTGGTGAAACTACGTTGCCCGCTCCGTACGCCCTTCATTTTGGCTTGCGGCAAAAAAGCCAGCTGCTTCAGCCGCTTTCGTCATGAACATTCTACTACTGCTGTTTTCGGTGCTGTTGGGTCTGGTCCTCGTTCGGTTGGGCTGGCACCTGGGTACCGGACGCTGGCCGGGCGCTACCTGAGTCATTGGCCTGATTCAGGTAGTCGTTCAAAAGCAAATGAGTTAGTAGTTATATGCTGTTAGTCAGTTGATTAAGGTAAGTGTAGGGCAGTTATTTGATTGACATACCGGAGCGCAAACGGGAAGGTTCGCGTTCCGCAACGACCATCGTTGAAACGGCGCGGGGACGCGAACTACCGCGTTCGCGCTCCGGCTCGTTGGCTGTACGGCAACTTGAGAACCGCGCCAACGGCCGACAACCAATGCCTGATAATCTAACTTCTTTCTCATGTCGCCTGCTGCCATTAATCCCTGCATTGTTGTACTGGCCAACCTATCGGCCGCGGCGGAACAGGCCGCGCGGTATGCCGCCGTGCTGGGTGCGCCGCAACAGGCCCGCTTAGAGTTGCTGCATCTCTACCACGACCCATTGCTGGACCCCGAGCTGGTGACCGTAACGGCCGCGCACACCTTCCGCACCCAAGCCGAAATGGCGGCCCTGTTGCGCGAACAAGCCCGGCAGCTGGGGGTGCCCGCCGAGGTAAAGGTGTCGGTGCAGCCCCTGGCCACGGCCGTGCAGGAAGCCGTGTGCCAGGGCCACCCGCAATTGCTGGTGATGGGCCTGAGCGCCGAGCGCACCCTGCTCGACCACCTCATGCACAACCAGGCGCTGCCCATGCTGCGCGCCACCCATCGCCCGCTGCTGCTGGTGCCCGAAGGTGCGCCCCCGCCGCGCCTGCCCCGCCGCATTGCCCTGGCCGTCGATGCCGAGCAGTTCCGCCTCAACGAGGCAGCTGAGGCTCTGGAAACGCTACTCGCCAGCTGGCAAGCGGCCTATACCGCCGTGCACGTGCTGGTGCCCGGCGAGCGCGAGGCCTACCCCGGGCAGCGCGCCCTGAACCACCTGCGGCTGAGCGGGCTGCTGCCGGCCACCCAGCCGCTGGAGCTGTACGAGGAAGCGCACGTGCGCCCCGCCGCCGGCGTGCTCCAGGCCATCATCGATACGCAGGCCGATATGCTGGTGCTTATTGCCCGGCCGCGCAGCTTCCTGGGGCGGCTTTTTCATGAGAGCGTCACGGCCGAGGTGCTGCGCCACAGCATGGTGCCGGTGCTGCTGCTGCCGGCCCGGAGCCCGGCCCAACCCGCTTGGATGCCCAGCATGACGTGAGGCTTCGGCTTGTTACTGATTTTTCATTGTCTATTGTTAATCATATGGTTACAAAATTATATCAATTAATAAGCGACAGCTTGTAGCTGCTGCCTGATAATCAACAACGGATAGTCACCCTCGCCATGAAACCTAACATTGTCGTTTTAACAGATTTCTCGCCGGCCTCTGAACGAGCGCGGGCCTACGCCGCCGTGCTGGCCGCGCCGCTCGGGGCCGAACTGCACCTTGTGCACGTATTTCTGCCCAGCCCCACGGCCACCGAATACGGCATGGTGCTGCCTTACGTAGATGAAGGCTACGTGCAGGAAACCCGCCGCTCGCTACAGCGCGTGGCCGATGCCATGCCCGTGCTCACTACCGTCGAACTCATCGAAACCAGCTGGTACGATGCCGTGGAACAGGCCGTGCACCAGCACCAGCCGCTCCTGCTGGTGGCCGGGCTCACGGCCACCCACGGCCAGCTCGACGAATGGCTGAGCAACCGGGCACTGCCGCTGGCCCATCGCACCGGCTTCCCGTTGCTGCTGGTGCCTGAACACCTGCCCGACGCCGCCCTGCACCTGCCCGAACGCCTGGCCTTGGCCGTGGAAGACCGGGCCTTTCGGCTGGCCCCGGCCGCTACCGCCGTGGCCCCGCTGCTCGATATTCTGGGGCTTGATATTGTGACAGTATCCGTGCTGCCGCCGGAAGACGAGCCGGCCGGCGGTTGGCACGGGCTGCGGGCGGCCCAGCGGTGCGGGCTGGCCGCGGCCATGCCGGCAAGCCGCCTGCACACGGTCATCGGCGACTTGCCGGCCTCGGGTATTCTGCAGGCCGCCACCGAGCTATCGGCCGATATGGTGGGCCTGCTCGACCTGGGCCACGGCTGGGTGCACAAGCTGTTCAACGGGAGTATTATCGACTACGTGCTGCGGCACGCCCAGGTGCCGGTGCTGCTGCTGTCGGCCGAAATAACTGCTCCGGAAGAATGACCTGAGCCGCGGCGTACCCCGCGCCGGGCGGCTTCCTGCTTTTAAGCCAAAAATCCCCTCAGCTATGCTACTTACTATAGTCGCCTTTGCTGGTTTCTACGAGTCGGCCAGGCACGCCGTGCACTACGCCGATATCCTGGCCGAAGCCCTGCACGGCCGGCTGGTGCTGCTGCACGTCAGCCGGGTTTCCCCCCACGATTCCTATGCGCTGGTGAGCGATGGCTACCACCGGTCCGAGCTGAGCCACGAAGCCAACACGGCCTCCGCGCTCTACCGGCAGGCCGAAGCGCTGCACACGCCCACCATTGTCGAAATAGCCACCGACCTGCTGCCCGCCGTGGCCCAGGATGTGGCACAGCGCCACCGGTCGGTCCTGTTTGTGCTGGGGCAGCCCGACCTCACGCATCCCGCGGCCGCCAGCGTGGCCATGTCGTGTGCCGAGCTGCTGCGCGCCGGCCACTTCCCACTGCTGGTGGTGCCCATGCGGGCGCTGGCTACCCGCGCCCCCCATCGCATGATGATTGCGGCCGACCGGGAGCCATTTACTCTGGCCCCGGCCGCGCAGCCGCTCTGCCAGCTGCTCGCGCAGGCGGGTTCCGATGTGGTGGTGGCCCACGTATCGAGCGGCGTAGAGGATGATGCTGGCTGCGGCGCAGCGCTCCGGGCCGTGCAGGCCAGCGGCCTGGTAGGCGAAATCACGCCCGAGCTGCGGGGCTACGATTACAGCGACTACTGCGAAGGCGTGCTCGCCGCCGTGCAAGACACCCAGCCCGACCTGGTGGTGCTGCTGGCCCGCAAGCGCAGTTTCCTGGGCGAGCTGTTTCATCGGAGCGTGACGGCGCGGGTGCTGGCGCGCTGCCCCGTGCCGGTGCTGGTGCTGCCCACCAGCGCCTCAGCCCCTCGGACCGCAGCCCGCGGCCGCAACACGGCCATCGCCTGAAAATGGGAGGATGAAAAGCTCTCCCTAGCCATTCGTCAGGCTGCCAGCCAATCCACGCCCTGGCGCAGCCACTGCTGGGTGGTGGCCTCGGCCGAGCCGGGCTCGGGCGTGAGGTTGTAGTGCCATTCGGCCTGGGGTGGCAGACTCATGAGGATGCTTTCGGTACGGCCGCCGGTTTCCAGGCCGAAGCGGGTGCCGCGGTCAAAGGCCAGGTTGAATTCGGCGTAGCGGCCGCGCCGTAGGCGTTGCCACTGGGTTTCGTGCTCGGTGTAGGGCAGGGCCGCGTTCTGGCGCATAATAGTGCCGTAGGCGCGGCCGTACACCTCGCCCACGTCCTGCACGAAGGCGAACAATTCCTCAAAGGAGCCGTCCCGGTCCACGGTCAGGCGGTCGAAGAAGATGCCGCCCACACCGCGCGTTTCCTGGCGGTGCGGCAGGTAGAAGTACTCGTCGGCCCATTGCTTGAACCGGGCGTAGTAGCTGGCATCGTTGCGCTGGCACACCTGCTCAATCTGCTCATGAAACCAGCGGGCCTGGGCCACATCCACGTAAATCGGCGTTAGGTCGAGGCCCCCGCCAAACCATGCTTCGCCGTTGCCGGCCTCAAAGTAGCGCACGTTCATGTGCGAGATGGGCACCCGCGGGCTGCGAGGGTGCTGCACCACGCTCACGCCGGTGGCAAAATAGCGAGCATCGGGCATGAGCAGCTGTTGCGCGGCTTGGGCGCTTATCTCGCCCCACACGGCCGAAAACGCTACCCCGCCCTTCTCCAATACGCGGCCCTGCTGAATGACGCGGGTGAGGCCGCCCCCGCCGCCGGGGTGCGCCCAGGCATCTTCGCTAAAACGGACGCCGCCGCCATCGGCCGTTTCCAGCTGGTAGCACAGCCAATCCTGAAACTGACGCATCCAGGCCTCGACGGCGGCTCGGGCGGGAACGACGGTTGGGGTGAGAGAGGGTGTCATGTTAATAGATAGGGGGTTGATAATCGGCTGCGGGGCTGCTACACCCAGCGGACGTTGGCATAGCCGGCCGGTGCTGTGGGCGTGGCCGGTGGGGCCGGGTGCCCGGCGCAACGCTCGCAGCAGGCCACCTGGGCGGTGCGCTCGGCGGGCAGCACCAGCACCGGAATTTGGGTGTGGTAGGCTTGCGTAGTGGCGTAGCAGGCATCGAAATACCGCAGCAGCTGCGCGTGGCTGGTGGGCGCGATAATGAGCAGCTGCGTTTGCAGGCGGGCGCAAAACTCGCTGGTGCCCTCCAGGGGCGCATCTTCTTCGAGCAGGTGCGGGGTAACGGGGGCCGCCCAGTTCAGATGCGCTACCGCCTTGCTGAGGCCCTGGCGGAGGCTCCGGCGCTGCGGCCGCTGGCTGGGCGCGTAGAACTCCACCAGCTCCAGCGGGGCCGGAAAAGCGCCCGCCAGCGCCGCCAGCTGGGGCAGCACCAACAGGCTCAAAGCCCCAAAATTGGCGCTGAACACCAAGCGGTTGGGCAGTGGCCGCCGGCCCGTGGGCACCACCAGCACCGGGCAGCGCACCAGCTCCGTGATGGCGGCGGCGTGGTTGCCGGGCGCTTCCTGCCGGTCGCAGTCGATGTGTTCCAGGGCCATCACCACGAGGTCGGCGGCACAGCGGGTGGCTTCGGCGCGCACGTGGTCGTGCAGGCAGCCGCTCAGCACCCGGTAGCGGTAGCGAATGCGGCGGCCGTCCTGCCGGGTGAGCTGCTGGTAGCGCAGGCGCTCTACCAGGCTGCGCAGGCGCTGCTCCTGGGTGGCGAGGGTTTCGGTTTCGGCGGTCGCATTGGCTGCGGTGGGGTGGCAGTAGAGCACCACAATTTCGGCGGGCCAGCGCACGGCCAGCTTGTTGGCGTAGGCCAGGGTGTGTTCGGCCGTGGCCGTGTGGTCGATGGGAACGAGCAGGGTTTTCATGGAGCGGCGGGTGAAGGAGCAGATAAAGTGGTTGGATGGGGCGTGGATGGCGGGAGTGCCGTTTTGAGACAGGCGGAACGAGGATTCCAAAAAGGAATCAATGGCAGTCGTGCACCGTGCGGGGCTGCTGGAGCGGGGTTTCGGCCACTGCCGGTTGCAGCTGCGGGCTCAGGTACGGAATGCCCAGCCCCAGCCCGCGCACGATGAACAGCAGGGCCAATACCGAGGCGGCGTAGGGCACGGCCCGGCGCATGCGCCCTCGCCACAGCAGCGGCACCAGTTGCCCGCTGAGCGACAAACCCAGCATCAACGGCAGCGTGCCGAGGCCGAACAGCGCCATGTAGGCCGCCGCGCCCGCCACGCCCGGCGCGCTCAGGGCCCCGGCCAGGGCCAGGTACACTAGGCCGCAGGGCAGCAGGCCGTTGAGCAGGCCGGTGGCGTACAAAGCCGGCAGCGTGGGCTGCTGAAACAGGCGGCCTAAAGTGGTTTTTACCCAAGCCAGGGGGCGGCTCAGGCCCAGCCAGCCGGCGATAGGAGTTGTGTGGCGCGCCGGCACGGCCACCAGCAGCAGTATCAGCACTCCGGAGGCGATGGACAAGCCCTGCTGCACGCCGGCCAGGCGCAGGCCCTGGCCCAGCAGGCCGGCCCCGGCTCCCAGCGCGGCGTAGGTGGTTACCCGGCCCAGGTTGTAAAGCACGCGCCCGCCCAGGTAGCGGAGCGGGGTAGAATCTGCCGCCGGGCCCGGCAGCGCCAGGGCAATGGCGCCGCACATGCCCACGCAGTGGAAACTGCCCAGCAACCCAAACAGAAAGCCAGCCCAGAGCATGATTTAGCGGATGATGAGTTCTTTTTCGACGAAATAGGCCTGGCTGCCGGCCGTGAAATCGAGCCGGACGCGCCAGTAGCCGGGCTGCATCTTGGTGGTGTTAATGAGTTGCCCAAGGCTGGCAGTGGGCCGTAGGGGCAGGGTGAAGTCGAGCTTTTGGTCGGAAGGGCGGAAGAAATGGAGCTGGCCCTGAATGGGCTGGCCGACCAGGGTGGCCGGCAGCTGCAGCGTGAGGCGGTGGGTGCCGGCATCGTGCTGCAGCTCCACGGGGGCGGGCAGGGCGGCGGTGCGGGCCACGTTTTCCATGCGCTTCTGGTAGGCCAGCTCCTGCTGGTAGTAGTCGGGGCTGACTAGGTCGACGGTGGTGCGCATGGCCTGCTGCACCATGTAGCCGATGTAGCCGGCGAAGAGCACAAACACGGCGATGATGGCGTAGGGCCAGAGGCTGCGCTTTTTGCTGGAAGGAGTGAGGGGAGTCATGGGAAGGTTATGTGCAGTTCCAAAACGGTCATGCTGAGCGGAGCGCAGCATGACGTTCTTTTTCGTTCAGATGCGTTACTGCGCCGGTCCGAGAAACTTGGTGCTGGTTTCCGCAATCAGCACGCGGCCGCTGAACAGGCCGATGCGGATTTTTTGATTGGTGTAGTGGAGAGCGGTGCGGGGCAGCTCGGCGAAAAACACGCCCTCGGTGATGCCCTGGGCGGGCAGGGTGAGGTGGTTGGTGCTCACGAGCGAAATGCGCCCCTGCGCCGGCTCCAGCATGCGCAGCGTGATGGGGTAGGGCTGGTTGGTCTTGTTGATGACTGAGATATTGTAGAGGTTGGTGATGGTGCCGCGCTCGGTTTTCTGGAAAAGCTGGCCCGGCGTGCGCAGCACCGTGGCCGCCACGTTGGAGCGCGACACCAGCAGGCCGGTGAGCACTATCAGCAGAAAGGCCAGCACGCCCGATAGCGCCTTCACGCGGCCGGTGAGCCGGAATTTGGTGCCCTCGGCAATGCCGTTCTCGGAGGCGTGGCGGATGAGGCCCTGGGGCTTCTTCACTAGGTCCATGATGGAGTTGCAGGCGTCGATGCAGGCCGTGCAGTTGGTGCACTCGAGCTGGGTGGCCCCGTTGCGGATGTCGATGCCCGTGGGGCACACCTGCACGCACTGGTGGCAGTCGATGCAGTCGCCGGTTGTGCGTACCTGGTTTTTGTGGAGCTTCTCGCGGGGTTCGCCGCGCTGGTAGTCATAGGCCACCACCAGGCTATCTTTATCGAGCAAAACGCCCTGCAACCGACCGTAGGGGCACACAATGGTGCACACCTGCTCCCGGAACCGCGCAAATACGGCGTAGAACACGGCTGTGAACAGCGTGAGAGCCGCCAGCCCGCCCAGGTGGGCAGTGGGCGGGTCGGTCACAATCTTCGTGAGCTCCTCGGTGCCGATGATGTAGGCCAGGAAGGTGTTGGCGATGACGAACGAAACGACCAGAAACAGCGCGTGCTTGGTGGTTTTGCGCCAGAGCTTGTCCCAGTCCGGCTCGCGCCGGTCGAGGGCTTTTTGCTGGGGCGCGTCGCCTTCCAGCCAGTACTCGATGCGGCGGAATACCATTTCCAGAAAAATGGTCTGGGGGCACACCCAGCCGCAGAATACCCGCCCGTACACCACCGTGAACACGATGATGAAGACCAAAAACGTGAGGGAGGCCAGCAGCAGGATGAAAAAATCTTGGGGCCAGAAAATCTGGCCGAAGATGATGAATTTGCGCGCCGGCAGGTTCAGCAGCAGCACGGGCAGCCCATTGATGCGCAGCCACGGCCCGGCAAACAATACGGCCAGGAAAGCGTAGCTGAGCCACTTGCGGGCACGATAGAGCCGGCCAACGGGCTTTTTGGGGTAGAGCCACACCCGCTGGCCCGCCGCGTCTACCGTCGAGAGCGAGTCGCGGTACGAGTCGTCGGGCTTGAATTGAGTGGTGGACATGGGGGATTGGGAAAGATGGGGACTTAGTTGGCCTGAATCAGCACGTCATGCTGAGCGCAGTCGAAGCATCTCTGCCGCTTCGTTGGGCCAATTAGAATAGTTGTGCAGTAGAGATGCTTCGACTGCGCTCAGCATGACCGTTCCTCTTAACTCTCGAACCCGTTCTACAGCTTCGCCATGGCCTTCCCGGCTATTTCCTTCTCGCCCTGCGGCGGCTTGGCGTTGGCGGGCTTGGTGCCCTTTAAGCTCAGCACGTAGGAGCTGACCTGCAGAATTTGCTTGCCTGAGAGCTTGCCTTTCCAGGCCACCATGCCCTTGCTGGTCACCCCGAACTTGATGGTTTTGTAGACGTGGTTCACCTCGCCGCCGTGCATCCAGTACTCGTCGGTGAGGTTGGGGCCGACTTTGCCTTCGCCACTTGCTCCGTGGCAGGGCGCGCAGTTGGTGGCGAAAATGCCTTTGCCGGTGCTCAGCTCGGCCGCCACCGTGAGGGGCTGGTAGGTGGTGAGCAGGTTGGGGTCGTCGGAAGTGGTAGCGACCAGCAGCGCGGCTTGCTGCATTTCGGCGGCATACTCGGCCCCTTGCAGCTGGCCACCGTTGCGCGACACGTGGTAGAAGCCCAGGTAGGCCACCGCAAACAGGATGGTGGCGTAAAAACCGTATTTCCACCACGGCGGCAGGTCGTTGTCGAACTCGTGAATGCCGTCGTAGTTGTGGTCGAGCAGCTCGTCGCGCACGTCGCCCCGCACCAGGCGGGCATCGCCCACCAGCAGGCCCAGCACCCGGCCGCTCCAGGTGTCGTGCACCCGGGGCAGGTCGTAGAGCTGGCGCAGCTGCGGCTTCATCTGCGTCACGATGATGATGCCGGTGAACAGCAGGGCCAGCAGCAGCAAGCCCAGCAAACCCAGCAGTACCCAGAACAGAATTTCCTGCTCGCTCATGACGGCGGCTTTGGCCGGGGCCGGAGTTTCCGCCGCTTGGGCGGCCGCGGCGTGGCCCGCAAGCAGGCCGGTGGCAATCAGCAGCAGCTGGCGTTGGGCTAACATATAACGTCGCTTTCGAGGTGATTTTTCAGGGTGGTTTCGTCGCTGCGCAGCGGCAGCTGGCTCATGGCGTGCTGGTGCTCGCGGCTGCTGAGCAGCACGTACACCAGCAGCCCAAGGAAGAAAATGCCGAAGATGCCCAGGGAGATAAGCGGATAGATTTCTATTCCGGCGATGGACTGCAAAACGTTCTTATCCATGGTTTTGGGTGGTTAATTTGGGGGTTGCCTGGTAAGCAGGCCGTCATGCTCATCTGGCGTCCGCGAAGTCGAAGCATCGCGTTCGCATCGTTGAATCAGCATTGATTACTACTGCACGCGAGATGCTTCGACTACGCGGACGTCAGATGAGCATGACGTTTTTTTCATGACGTTACTGAGCGGCGGTGGTAGCAGCGGCCGTCTGCTCGGGCTTCACCTTGATGTCGGTGCCCAGGCGCTGGAGGTAGGCGATAAGGGCCACGATTTCGCGGTCCGACTTCACTTCGATGTCCTCCTTTTTCAGCTCGGCCACGATGCCGCGGGCCTGGGCCTGGGCGTCGGCCACGGCCTGCTGGTCGAAGCCGGCGGGGTAGGGGGTGCCCAGCCGTTGCAGCACCCGTATTTTGGCGGGCAGCGTGCTGTAGTCAATCTCATTATCGAACAGCCACGGGTAGGGCGGCATGATGGAGCCGGGCGACATGCTGGTGGGGTCCATCATGTGGTTGTAGTGCCAGGAGTGCGGGTATTTCTGGCCCACGCGCTGCAAATCGGGGCCGGTGCGCTTGCTGCCCCACAGGAAGGGACGGTCGTACACGTACTCGCCGGCCTTGGAGTATTCGCCGTAGCGCTCGGTTTCGGAGCGGAAGGGGCGCACCATTTGGGTGTGGCAGTTCGAGCAGCCTTCCTTGATGTAGAGGTCGCGGCCTTGCAATTCGAGCGACGAATAGGGCTTCACAGCGGCAATGGTGGGCACGTTGGACTTCACCAAAAAGGTCGGAATCATTTCCACGGCCCCGCCGATGGCGATGGCCACCGTGGCTCCCACGGCCAACTGGAAGGGGCGGCGCTCCAGCCACCGGTGCCAGTGGCCGGCCTGCACGTGCGGGTCTTCGTTTTCGGGGCCGAGAGCCGGGGCCTGCGCCTTTTCATTCACCAGCAGCGTGCCGGCCTGGGCGGTTTTGTACAGGTTATACATCAGCAGGAACACCCCGCTCAGGTAGAGCACCCCGCCAATGCCGCGCAGGTAGTACATGGGCACCAACTGAATCACGGTTTCGAGGAAGTTGGGGTATTGGAGCATGCCTTCGGCGTTGAACTGCTTCCACATCAGGCCCTGCGTGAAGCCCGCCCAGTACATGGGAACGGCGTAGAACAGGATGCCCAGCGTGCCCAGCCAGAAGTGCGTGGTGGCTAGTTTCTTGGAGTAGAGCGGCGTTTTATACAAGCGCGGCCACAGCCAATACAGCATGCCGAAGGTGAGGAAGCCGTTCCAGCCCAGGGCCCCCACGTGCACGTGGGCCACAATCCAGTCGGTAAAGTGGGCAATGGCATTCACGTTTTTCAGGCTCAGCATGGGGCCTTCGAAAGTGGCCATGCCGTAGGCCGTGATGGCCACCACGAAGAACTTGAGCACCGGGTCTTCGCGCACTTTGTCCCAGGCCCCGCGCAGGGTGAGCAGGCCGTTTATCATGCCGCCCCAGCTCGGCGCAATCAGCATAATGCTGAAGGCTACGCCCAGGCTTTGGGCCCAGTCGGGCAGGGCGGTGTAAAGCAAATGGTGCGGCCCGGCCCAGATGTAAATGAAAATAAGCGACCAGAAGTGAATGATGCTCAGGCGGTAGGAGTACACGGGCCGCTCGGCCGCCTTGGGCATGAAGTAGTACATGAGCCCCAGATAGGGCGTGGTGAGGAAAAACGCTACCGCATTGTGCCCGTACCACCACTGCACCAGCGCGTCCTGCACGCCGGCGTAGGCCGAGTAGCTTTTCAGGAAGCTCACGGGCAGCGCCGCCGAGTTTACGATGTGCAGCACGGCCACCGTGATAAACGTGGCGATGTAGAACCAGATGCCCACGTACAGGTGCCGCTCGCGCCGCTTGGCAATGGTGCCGAACATGTTCCAGCCAAACACCACCCACACCACCGTAATGGCGATGTCGATGGGCCACTCCAGCTCGGCGTATTCCTTGCTGGTGGTGATGCCTAGGGGCAGCGTGGCCACGGCCGAAAGGATAATCAGCTGCCAGCCCCAAAAATGGATTTTGCTGAGGCGGTCCGAAAACATCCGGGCCTTGCACAGCCGCTGCAGGGAGTAGTACACACCCGTAAAAATGCCGTTGCCGACGAAGGCAAAAATCACGGCGTTGGTGTGCAGCGGACGGATGCGGCCGAAGGTAGTGTAGGCCGTGCCCATGTTCACCTCGGGCCGGGCCAGCTCAAAAGCGGCCAATACGCCCACCAGCATGCCAATAATGCCCCAGATGACGGTGGCAATTCCGAAGTCGCGGACAATCCGGTTGTCGTAGAAAAACGTGTCAATTGTTCCAACTGGTCGCTTCGGCACCAGGGGTGAGTACGGCGCAGAGACCAGCGATATGGGTTCGGCTTGCATAGCGGGAGAAGTGTATTATTTCCTTTCTCAAAGGTCCCGGCCGGCCGGGGCTCAAAAGCTGACAAAAGTCAGGTAAGCCGTGTGATTGATGTCAGGTAGCAGAACAGTCAGGCGGGCTCATCTGGCTCCACCTCGTCCTCGAACAGCATCCGCACGGCCGGCGTGTAGTCGTCCTCGTACTGTCCCGAGCGCACAGCCCAGAAAAACGCACCCAAAAAAGTGAGGGCCACGAGCAGGCTAATGCCGATGAGCAGGAAGATGATGGTCATGTCGTTGGATTTAGGAGCAGAAGGTTAGCAGAACATTAGCAGAACGCCATGCTGAGCTTGTCGAAGCATCTCGCCCACGCCATCTGTCATCCTGAGTGAAGCGAAGGACCTTTTCACGTCGGAACGACTCGTTCAGCGGTGATGAGATGTTTCCTTCGTTAGCATGACAAGCGGTGCGGGCGAGCTGCTTCGACAAGCTCAGCATGACCGTCATTCTGGAAAAGGGCAACTCAAAGCCGGCGGCGCCAGGCGGCCACCCGCACCAGCAGCGTGGCAAACACCATCACGCTAATCGAGCTGATGGGCATGAGAATAGCCGACACGATGGGCGTGAACCGGCCCTGCACGGCCAGCGCCAGCCCCACGCCATTGTAGCAAAACGACAGCACGAACGTGGCCAGCACCACCCGCAGGCAGTCCCGCGAAAAGCCCATAATGGTGGCCAGCTGCCCAAAGCTGCCGGCTTCGAGGATGGCGTCGCAGGCGGGCGAGAAGTTGGTTAGGGTATCGGTGAGGGCGATGCCGGCATCGGCGCGTTGCAGCGCCCCGGCGTCGTTCAGGCCATCGCCCACCATGACCACGGTGCGGCCCTGCTGCCGGAGCGCGGCAATGTAGTCGAGCTTCTGCTGCGGGGTTTGGTGGAAGTGCAGCTCCGCCTGTGGGCCGAATAGCGCACGCAGCCGCGCCTGTTCGGTCTCGTTGTCGCCCGAGAGAACGGCCAGCCGGTAGCGTCGGTTGAGCGCCGCCAGCACCTCGCACAAATCGTCGCGGTACACGTTGCGAAAGATGTAGTAGCCGCTCAGGTTATTCCCCAGGCTGATGAACACGCGGGATTGCAGGTTTTCGGCGGGTTCAGCAGCTTCGTTGGTGGCGACCGCGGCCCCAACAAAGGCGGCCGACCCGACCCGGACCACCACGCCGCCCACGGTGCCGCGCAGGCCCTGGCCAGGGATTTCGGCGAAGCCGGCCACGGCAAGCTGGCTGGGTGGCAGCTCTGCCGCCAGGCGCTGGCTGAGCGGGTGCGTGGAGTGGCGCACCACGGCGGCCACGGCCCGTTGCTGGCCCGGGCTGAGGGCGGGGCCGAGGTACTCCACGGCGGCTTTTTTTACATCGGTGAGCGTGCCGGTTTTATCGAACACGATGGTGTCGGCGCGGCCCAGGGTTTCGACCACGGCGGAGTTTTTCAGGTACAGCGTGCGGCGGCCCAGCACCCGCAGCGCGGCCCCCATGGCGAAGGGCGTGGCCAACGACAGCGCGCACGGACAGGCAATCACCAGCACCGAGGTGAAGGCGCGAAGGGCCATTTGCGGGTCCTTGGGGTACCAGTAAGCCACCGCGCCCAGCGCCAGCGCCAGCGTGAGGCCCACGAAGTAGCGGCCCACGTGGTTGGCGTAGGTTTCCAGGTTGGCCTTCTCTTCTTTCTGAAACGCGGGGTTGTTCCACAGCTGGGTGAGGTAGCCCTGCGATACTTCGCGCACCACTTCCAGGTCCACGGCCTCGCCCACTTGCCGGCCGCCGGCGTACACGGTTTCGCCGGCTTGCCGGGCTACCGGCACGCTCTCGCCCGATACGAAGCTGTAGTCAATAAGCGCCGTGCCGCGCAGTAGAATGGCATCGGCCGGAATAATTTCCTGGTGGCGCACCCGAATGCGCTGGCCGGGCTTCAGCTCTTTCACCGATACCGACTGCTCGCCGGTTTTGGTGAGCAGCGTCACGGCCACCGGGAAGTAGGAAGTGAAGTCGCGGTCGAAGCGCAGGGCATCGTAGCTGCGCTGCTGCACCCATTTGCCGATGAGCATGAAGAACACCAGTCCCGTGAACGAGTCGAAAAAGCCCGGCCCGCGCTGCGTCATCACCTCAGACACGCTGGTGATGAACAGCGCCGTAAGCCCCAGGCTGATGGGAAAATCGAGGTTGATGTAGCGCTGCCGCAGACCCTGCCAGGCCGAGCGGTAGAAGCCCCGCGCGCTCACCAGCAGCACCGGCAGGGACAGGAGCAAGCTCAGCCAGCCAAAGAAATTCCCGAAGGTGCTTTGCAGCTGTCCGCTAAAGGAAAAATACTCCGGAAAGGCCAGCAGCATCACGTTGCCGAAGCCGAAAGCGGCCACGCCCAACTGGTAGTAGAGCGTGCGGGTGCCGTGGTGCAGCTGCGCGCCCAGCTCGGCCAGCGTAATCCGGGGCTCGTAATTAATGGCCGCCAGCAGCGTTACCACTGCCTTGAGCGAAGTGGTTTCGGGGTGGTAGCTCACGGTGAGCTCCTTGCGCAGAAAATTGACCCGCGAGGCGGAAATGCCCGGGTTCAACTTAAACAGGTTTTCGAGCAGCCAGATGCACGAAGCGCAGTGCATTTGGGGAATGCTGAGCGTGAGCCGGGCCAGCGTGGGCGACCGAAACGCCAGCAGTTGGCCCTGCACCGATTCGAGGTCGAGGTAGTCGAAGCGTCCGGGCAGCTCCACGGCCCTTACTTTCTGGCCCGGCCGCTCGTCGAGGCGGTAGTAGGTGCACAGGTTGCTGGCCGCCAGTAGCTCATACACCGCCCGGCAGCCGGGGCAGCAAAAGCTCAGCGCGGGCTGCGCCACCAGCCTGATGGGGTCGTCGGGGCAATCGTCGCCGCAGTGGGTGCAGGCAACGTGGGTCAGCGGGAGGGCAGGCGCGGGAGCGAGGGTAGGGGGCACGGCGGGCAGTGGTTGGCAGCCGCAAAGCTCCGGGCCCGCCCTAGCTCACTGGCTGACGAACGTCAGGTGCCGACCTGATTCATCTCAGGTAGGCGGGTGGGGGAGGCCGTAGTTTTGTCCCAGTCTACCAACTGCCGGGCGGTCGCGATTTCGCGGATGGCCCCGGTTCACCCGCATTGCCCAACTCCCCGCCCATGACTCCCACCCGCCCCGATATCACCTCCGAAGCCGACGTCAAGCAATTGGTCGACACCTTTTATGACAAGGTCAATGCCGATGCCTTGCTCGCGCCGATATTCAATGGGTTTGCCCAAGTCGATTGGCCCAAGCACCTGCCAGCCATGTACGATTTCTGGAGCAGCCTGCTGCTGGGTACTTCGCGCTACCACGGCCGGCCCTTCCCCAAGCACCTGCCGCTGCCCATCGATGCCACGCATTTTGAGCAGTGGCTGGTGCTGTTCAACGTCACCGTGGAGGAGCTGTTTGCCGGGCCCCGGGCCGAGGAAGCCAAGGTGCGCGCCCTCAACATTGCCAACATGTTCGAGTTCCGGCTGCGCGGCCGTGGCTCGCTTTCGCTGCTCTAGCCCGCGGCCGGTGCTCACCGGGGGCTTACTGCTTTTGGTTCGCTGAGCACTTCATCGCGGTGGTTTTCGTGGGCAAAAACCTGCAGCAGCACCCCTAAATACGACAGCAGCAGCGGCCCGATAACCAGGCCCAGAATCCCGAACAGGATGATGCCCAGCGTCACGCCCGCCAGCGTCACCAGCGGGTGCACGTTGCCGATGTAGCGGGCCAGCACGATGCGCAACAGGTTGTCCACGTTCATCACCACCACGGCTCCCACCAGCAGAATGCCCACGCCCTGCCCCGTGGCCCCGTGCGCAAACTGGTAGAGCGCCGCCGGCCCCCAGACAAGGGGCGTGCCCAGCACGGGAATAAAAGAGACAAAAAATCCAACAGCTCCCCAAAAAAGCGGGTCGGGCACGCCAAACACTAGCAGCAGCAGGCCCGTGAGCACGCCCTGTACCAGCGAGATGAGTACCTGGCCCACCACGTTGGCTTTCACGTTGTTCTGCAGGGATTCCTGCAGCTTGTCGAGGGTATCTTGCCGGAAGGGGAGGAAGCGCCGCAGGTGGTGCAAAAACGCTTCTTCCTGCACAAACATGTAGTATAAGGTGAAGAGCAGCAGGGCCATCACAAAAATGAAGCGCAGAATACTGCCCGCCAGCGTGGGCAGCCACCGGGTCACGCTGCTAGCCAGCTGGGTCAGCAGCGCCCGCACATTCTGCTCGCTGGTGAAGGCGTAGCCCGTCAGGCGCTCCAGCCGGTGCACCACGGCCAGCACCTGGCTGGTGTACTGGCCAATGTCGCGCAGCCGCTCCACCAGCATCATGCTGAGCACATAAAAGGGAATCATGAGCACCACTATCGTAAAGAGCAGCAGCAGTGCCGCCACCAGCTGCCGGTTCCAGCCGCGCCGGTGCACCAGCGCCGCAAACCAGGGCCGCAGCGCCACATACAAAATCCCCGCGCCCAGAAACGCCGACAAATAGTTGAGTAACCCCAACAAGACGAGCGCGCCCAGCACCAGCAGTACCACTATCAGCAGCGTGTGCCGTTGGCGCTGGGTGTAAATATTTTGAGGGGCGTGCGCCATAGAAAAAAGAGGTTGCCAAATGAATGCCGTAGGACCTGGGCCAGTGCGCGAAAAGGCCCTTCCAGAGCCTACGCGCCCAGTCCAGGCCAGACTGGCCCCCATAAAACTAGGATGGCCCGCCAGCCGGCCCAATGATAAAACTCATCTATTCGCCTGCAATCCCTCATTAGGGCAGTTTCGAAGTTCGTGTACGTGTACGATGTAGCGTGGACTCTGCGAGTCCGCGCCCGGCCCGGCCGACACGCGGACTCGCAGAGTCCACGCTACACGTACACTAACCCTGGAACCGCTCTACCACGCAAAAACGGCCTCAGCCGCCCCAAACGGGGCCACTGAGGCCGTAAAAGACACCTTTGTGCCGGATAGCTTACTTGCGCAGCATCTTCAGCAGCTCCTGCGCGGCGAGCTCCGACGAAGCCGGGTTCTGGCCGGTAATCAGGTTGCCGGCCGTCACCACGTAAGGCTGCCAGTCGGCCCCTTTCGAGTAGTTGCCGCCGTTTTCCTTCAGCATGTCTTCCACCAGGAAGGGCACGATGTTGGTCAGCTGCACGGCTTCTTCCTCGGTGTTGGTGAAGCCAGCCACCGATTTGCCCTTCACCAGCGGCGAGCCGTCGGCAGCTTTCACGTGGCGCAGCACGCCGGGGGCGTGGCACACGGCCGCCACCGGCTTGCCGGCGGCGTACAGGTTTTCAATCAGGGCAATCGACTTGGCATCTTCGGCCAAATCCCACAGCGGGCCGTGGCCGCCGGGGTAGAACACGGCGTCGAAATCCTCGCCCTTGATGGTGTCGAGCGTCACCGTATTGGCCAGGGCCTGCTGGGCCGCCGGGTCTTTCTTGAAGCGCTCCGTGGCTTCGGTCTGGGCGCTGGCATCGTCGCTTTTGGGGTCGAGGGGCGGCTGGCCACCCTTGGGCGACGCCAGGGTGAGCGTAGCGCCGGCATCTTTGAAAACGTAATAGGGGGCCGCAAATTCCTCCAGCCAGAAGCCGGTTTTGTGGCCGGTGTTGCCAAGCTGGTCGTGCGAAGTCAAAATCATTGCAATTTTCATGGAATCAGGTATTTGGGTGGTGTTAAAAATGTTGAAAAAAAGGTTGAGTCTGTGCTTAAGTCACTTTCACAATGGCTTTGCCGGTGTTTTCGCCCTTAAACAGGCCCAGAAAAGCCGTCGGAATCTGATCGAAGCCTTCAGTGATGGTTTCTTCGCCTTTCAGTTGGCCTTCGAGGTACCATTCGGTGAGTTGGGCCAGGCCTTCGGGCCACCGGCTCAGGTAGTCGCTCACGATGAAGCCCTGCAGCCGGGCACTGCTCTTGAGCAGCTTGACCTCGGGCCTCGGGCCGGTGGGTATTTCGGTCGCGTTGTACATCGAAATCTGGCCGCAGATGGCAATGCGGGCGTGTTTGTTGAGGTGGTCGTACACGGCATCGGTGATGGCCCCGCCCACATTATCAAAGTAGCAGTCGATGCCGTGCGGGGCGGCGGCGGCCAGGGCCTTGCCCAGGCTGGGCGTGGTTTTGTAGTTAATGGCCTCGTCGAAACCCAACGCTTTCAGGTAGGCCACTTTTTCGTCGGAGCCCGCCGTGCCGATAACGCGCGCGCCTTTGATTTTGGCCAGCTGGCCCACCACCACGCCCACCGCGCCGGCCGCGCCGCTCACCACCACGGTTTCGCCCACCTTGGGCTGGCAAATGTCGAGCAGCCCGAAATACGCCGTGAGGCCGGGCATGCCCAGCAAGCCCAGGAAGTAGCTGGCCGGAGCCTTGTCGGTGGGCACGCGGTTCAGGGTTTTGGCATCGGCCACGCTGTACTGCTGCCAGGGCAGGTTGCCCACCACCACGCTGCCCACGGGCAGCTGCGGGATATGGCTTTCCACCACTTCGGCCACCACGCCGCCCGTGATGGGCTCGCCCACGGCAAACGGAGCGATGTACGACTTGGCCTCGCTCATCCGGCCGCGCATGTAGGGGTCAACCGACACATACAACGTCTTGAGGAGCAGTTGGCCGTGTTCAGGAGTGGGCACTTCGCGCTTTTCTAATCGGAATTGCGCAGCCGTGGGCATACCCGTGGGCCGGCTGGCGAGAACGATGGTTTTGTTGTTCATAGCAAAAGAGCGTTGCGCCGGTCGGTAATCAGGCCAGCTGGGTAAGAATGTGGGTCAACTGGGTGCGCAGGGCACTGATTTCGGCCGGCGACATGTGCAGCTTGTCCAGCATGTCGATGGGAATGCGGCCGGCCTTGGCCTGCAGCGCCCGCCCGGCCGGCAGCAGCCCGATGATGACCGAACGCTCGTCGCGTGGGTCGCGGCGGCGGCTCAGCCACTGCTTTTGCTCCATGCGTTTGAGTAGGGGCGTCAGCGTGCCCGAATCAAGCAGTAGTTTCTCGCCCAATTCCTTTACCGTCAGCTGGTCGTGCTCCCAGAGGAGCATGAACACCAGGTATTGCGGGTAGGTCAGGTCCAGGGCCAGCAGGTGGGGCTGGTAGGCCTTGGTCACCATCCGCGACACGGCGTAGAGCGGGAAGCAGAGCTGGTTTTCCAGCTTCAGCACGGAGGTGACGGGCGGCCGGGCGGCGGGAGTATCAGTGGCGGCGGTTTTCATAGAGTAGGCCTAACAAACGAAGTCTGATTGCATAAGGTTTAATTGTGGACAATTAAATCAGGCAAATGGTTACTGTATCGGCAAATGGAAACGAGGCTGTTCAGATGTAAAAGCTGCTTAAAGCAGTTTCGGAGTTTGTGTTCGTGTAGCGTGGACTCTGCGAGTCCGCGCCCGGCCGACACGCGGACTTGCAGAGTCCACGCTACACGTACACGAACCCCGGAACCGTTCTAAGTATGAACGACCAAGTGAGGATACGCCTATTCTCACCGCTCCCGAAACGCGGAAAATTACGCGAATAGTCTGTCGCTCGGCAACAATTTCCGTATTCCGCTGGTCTGCGTCGTCCCAGACCAACCACTATTCATGTCTTCCCGTTACTTATTGCTCTTACTTGTTGGGTTGTCTCAACTACCTGCCGCCGCCCAAACGCCCCTCGATACCATCCGTACCGTGGCCCTGGCCGAAGCTACCGTCACGGGCTACGGCCAACGGCTGCCGTTGCGCCGCACCGCCGCCGCCGTGGGCGTGATTGATGCCCGCGTGATTGCGCAATTCAGCCCCGCTGCCCTCACTCAGGCCGTGAATACGCTGCCTGGCGTGCGGCTGGAGGAGCGGGCCACGGCCAGCTACCGCCTCAGCATTCGGGGCAGCACGCTGCGCTCGCCGTTTGGGGTGCGCAACGTGAAAGTGTACTACAACGGCATTCCCTTCACCGAGGCCAGCGGCAGCACTCCCCTGAACCTGCTCGACCCCGCCATCATCGGGCGGCTGGAGGTGCTGAAGGGGCCGGCCGGCAGCGTGTATGGCGCGGGCACGGGCGGCGTGGCCCTGTTCGGTACGCCGGAGGTGGCGGCGGGCAGCAGCGCGGTGGCCGTGGGGGCCACGGTGGGCAGCTTCGGGCTGCGCCGCAGCACCATCACGGCCGAAACGGGCAGTGCCACCAGCAGCGTGCGCGCCCAGTACGCCCACCAGGAACTCGATGGCTACCGCCAGCAAAGCGCAATGCAACGCGATGTTTTTGCACTTGATGCCCGCACCGTGGCCGGCCCCAAAACCACGCTGGCGGTCCACTTGCTCTACACCGATATCAGCTACCAGCTACCGGGTGGCCTCACCCGGGCGCAGTCCGTGGCCGACCCACGCCAGGCGCGCCCGGCCACCCCGGCCCGGCCCGGCGTGGCCGCGCAGCCCGGCACGGTAGTCCAGCGCACTTTTTATGCCTCGCGCTTCGGCTTGCTGGGTTTCACGCATGAGTACCGCTTCACGGACCGGCTGGAACTGCAAACCACGCTCTACGGCAGCGGCACGGCCATTCGCACGCCGTTCTTGTTCGATTATGAGCGGAATACGGCCGTGGGCACGGGCGGGCGCATGGCCCTGCGCTACCGCACCACGCTGGCCGGCCGCACGCTGCGGCTGCAGGGCGGCGGCGAGCTCCAGGCCAGCTTTTTCAACGGGCGCAGCTACCAAAACCTGGCCGGCACGCCCGGCGCACTGCGCTACGACGACGAAATCACGACCACTACCGGCTTCGCCTTCGCGCAGGCCGACTACGAGCTGCCCGCCGATTTGCTCCTGACCGTGGCCGCCAGCTACAACCGCCTGCGCTACCGCATTGCGCGGGTGAGCAATGCCGCCGCCAACCCCAGCGGCTACCAGCTCAGTCGCGATTTCCGGCCCGTGCTTTCGCCCCGGGTGGCATTACTCAAAGAGTTTAATCCTCAGCTGTCGGTATATGCCAGCGTGAGCACTGGCTTTTCAGCGCCAACTACGGACGAAATCCGCACCTCCGATGGCAGCCTCAATAGCGAGCTGCAGGCCGAGCGCGGCATGAGCTACGAGGTGGGCACCCGTGGTAATTTTTTCAACAACCGGCTGCTCTACGAGGTGAGCTTGTTCGATTTGAAGCAGCGCGAAACCATTGTCAGCAGCACCACCGGCCAGGGTATTGTGGTGTTCCGCAACACCGGCCGCACCCGTCAGCGCGGCCTCGAAACGGCGGTGAGCGGCTGGCTGTGGCGGCAGGTAACGCCGGAGCCGGATAGCAAAAACGTGCGCCTGTCCGACCGCGGCCTGCGCGCCTGGGCCAGCTACGCCTACAACAACTTCCGCTTCGGCCGCTACACCAGCGGCGGCCCCGACTTGCGCGGCAACCGCCTCACCGGCACCACGCCGCACACGCTCAGCGCCGGCCTCGATTTCAACGAGCGCCTCGGGTTTTACCTCAGCCCCAACCTTAGCCACCAGGCCCGGGTGGTGCTCAACAACGCTAACACGGAGGAAGCGTCCGGCTATTGGGTATTCGGGGCGCGGGGGGGCTGGCGGCGCACTCTAGCCAGGCATCTCGAAACCAATATTTACGCAGGAATCGATAACCTGACGAACCGGAATTATAGCCTCGGCAATGACCTGAATGTCCTTGGTGGGCGCTACTTTCAGCCGGCCCCGGGCCGCAACTGGTACACTGGCGCGCAGGTGGGCTGGAAGTGGTAGGGCGTGGTTTTTCAGGCATAAAAAAAGGCTTTCATCAATCGATGAAAGCCTTTTTTGGGATAATGGAGCAGGTTATTTCGGCTCCTGCTCTTCGGGCAGGGTGAAAGCGCGGTCGCTGGGGTTGATGAGCTCCTTAGGTAGGGCATCGGGGTCGCCGCCAGCCTGGGCGCGGGTGCTCATATCCTCCTCAAAGGTGCGCAGGGAGTCGTCCATCTGGTCGGCCTTTTCCTGGCCCGAGGCGTTGTTGTCGTCCAGCACCTGGCCGTAGGTGGCGGCGTCAAGCATGGGCGTAGAAGCACCGTCTTCGGAGGGCTCTTGGTCGAAGGTATCGTTGGGATTAGCGGGCATGAGAGGGGGGAAATCGAGGTAATGAAATAGAAGGACGTTGTGCTTATTCGTCGGTGGCGGGGTTGTCGGCGGGCTCGCTGCGGGTGTTGTGGGTACCACCGCCGGCGTAGCGCGGGTCGTCCTGGGCCCAGGCCTGGCGCTGCTCGTCGGCATCGGCGTGGCTAGTGGCGCGCACGGCTTCGGGGTCCTGGTTTTGCTCTACGTGGCCGGCCTGGTCCTCGATTTTGTCGGGGGCTTTCTCGGCTTCTTTAAGGTCGCGGAATTCGCTGAACTCGTCGGGGTTGTCGTTGGAGCCGCTGCGGCCGGGCGGGGTGCCATCAGCAGGCTGCGGGGCATGGTTAGCCGCCAGCGGTGCCGAAGCGGCTACGCCACCAAACTCGCCATAATTGGGGCTGCTGGGGTTGGCGTCAGTTGAATTCGTGTTGGGTTGAGCGGCTTTGCGGGGCTGGTCTTCAGCCGGCGACGCGGAAGGGTTTTGCGTATCCATGGGAATTGAAAGAAGAGGAGGATAAACCAAACGGGGCGAACCCGTTTTTTAGCACCTGTACGCAAACAAGCCGCCGCCGTTCATCTCTGCTTCCAGTTACCGCTTTTTCCACTCATCAATTCCCGCCGAAATGTCCATTAAGCACCATCCCGACACCCAGGAGTTCACCACCACCCGCGCGGGCCACAAAGGCGAGCTGGCCTATTCCCGCCCTGCCGACGGCACTATCGACTTCACGCACACCTTCGTAGATGAGACCCTACGGGGCCAGGGCGTGGCCGAAGAGCTGGCCCGCGCCGGCCTGTCCTTCGCGCAGGAAAACCACCTAAAGGTGAAAACGACCTGCACATTCATGGCCGGTTTCGTGCAGCGAAACCATGCCGAATACGCCGAGCTGCTGGCCTGAGCCTTGCCTTTAGGGTGCGGGTTACTTTTAAAAACTGCTGTTAAAAAGTAGTCCGCATGGTAAGAAAGAGGCCCTGGACGCTTGCGCGGCCAGGGCCTCTTTCAATATCAGAGCTGTCGAGGTATTACTGCACCACCAGGCGGCCGGTGTATTCCACGTCGGCGCAGGTGACGCGCACGGCGTAGATGCCGGCGGGCAGGCCGTGCAGGTCCACCACTGCCGCATCGGTCGCCCCGATGGTGGCGGTGCGCTGGCGCACGGGGCGGCCCAGCACATCGAGCACGGTCACGGTAGCGGTGCGGGCGCTGGCCGCGCCGGGCAGGCGTATCTGCACGCTGTTGGTAGCCGGGTTGGGGTAGATTTCAAGGGCGTTGCGCAACACCTTGGCGGCCTGCGTGGCCGTGGGAATGAAGCAGGCCGCGCTGGTGTAGCTGCCTACACCGGCATAGTTATCCACGCCGACCGCCGACCAGGTCACGCTGCCGTTCGGGCCGTTCCAGCGGCCGCCCTGACTGGTGCTGGGCTGGCGTACCAAGGTGTTGTTCATGGTCGAGCCGTTGGATACGGTCCAGCCGGTGGTGCCGGGGGTCTGGCCAATTACGCCAATAACATCGAGCGTATCGGTGGCATCAAACAGGGCGATGGACTGTGACCCGTTGAAGAAGCAGACGTTGGACAGCACATCGGTCTGGGCCAGGGTGGTGGCGTCGGTCAGGCCGGTATTGCCGATGACGTACACGTCGCCGGGGGCAATGGTGCCGGTCAGGTTCAGGGTAGCAGTGGGCGTGGTGGCACCGGCGGCGTACAACGCCACGCGCTTGCCGGCCAGCGGCATGGGGGCCAGGGTGGGGTTATAAATTTCCAGCACCTTGGTGTTGCCTGACTGCGACTCCACGTACTGCGTGAAGTACGGCTTGGTGCAGGGCGCGCCGGCCGGGGCCGCGTCATCGTTCAGAATGGTGAGGGTGTGGCCGCTGGGCTGCCCTATGATGATGGTGCCGTTAGAAGGCGTGCCCAGGCGCAGGCGCACCGTCTCGTTGGGCTCGAAAGTGACGTCGCCAACCACGGTCACGGTCACGGCTTGGGTGAGGGAAGTGCTGCTAAAGGTGAGGCTGGTGGTATTCAGCACGTAGTCGCTGGGGGTGGTGGCGGTGCTGTTGGCCACGTCCACGCTCACCGGCACGGTGAAGGAGCTGGTGGGCAGGGTGCCGCTGGCCGTCACGTTCACGGTGTAGGTAGCGGTGCCCACGTTGCCTTCCTGAATGGTGCCACTGGCCGAGGCGAAGGCTACCGTAGGAGCCGGCCCGTCGTCGTTGGTGATGGTGAGCGTGTGGGTGCCGGGGCTGCCCACGCTGTTGCCGGTGCTGGCATTGGTCAGGTTCAGCACCACGGTTTCGTTGGCTTCAGGCTGGGTATCGCCGTCCACGGTCACGGTCACCGTCTGGCTGGTGGTGCCGGCCGGGAAGGTCACCGTAGTGGGCGTAGTAAACGTGAAGTCGCTGCCGCTGGTAGCCGTCGAGCTGGCCGCGTCGAGGCTAACCTGCACGGTGGTGGCCGTGGTGGCGGCCGGGGTTAGGTTCAGCGTGGCGGTGTAGGTGCTGGTGCCAGCATTGCCCTCGATGAGGCTGCCGCTGGCGGTGACAAAGCTGAAGACCGGGCCGGGAGGCGCGAGGCCCCAGGCCGTGGCTACGGTGCCGGGGTAGGCAATGTAGGGGTTGAAGTTGCCCTGGCTGGCAGCCACGCGGTTGTTGCGTTCAATCTCGCGGGCATCCACGGGGTCGGCCAGGTGCCAGCGGTAAAAGGTGGCCAAATCGCCCAGGGCCGTAATCACGCCCTTGCCCGGGTCGAAACTCTCGTTGGCGTGCATGGTGTAGAAATAGAACGCCGCGCGGGCCAGGTCGCCTTTGTGGTCTTCGCGGGGCTCGAATTGCGAGTTGGTGTCCTCGCTGTACTCGTCGATGTTGCTCGTCGGGATGGTCGTCAGGCGGGTGGTATTGCGTAGCCAGCCCAGGGTGGTGGCATCGGGAATGTCGGCAAAAGGGTCGGAGCCCCGGTCCGAGTTCCACTGGATGCGAGTGGGGTAGAGGTGGTGAATATCGGAACGCATCCGCACCGCTTGGTCGAACCACGACTGCGGGATGCTGTGCTCGGTGTTGATGTTGGCCACTACGGCCGGGTTGGTGCTGGTTGCGTTGAAAGGCACGCTCTCAGCATAACCCGAGTACACGCAAGTGACGGTGTTGTTAACGTTGTCGATGTAGTTGTACATGCGGCCGCGGGCATCGCCGTAGGAGAGGACCACGCGCTTGCCGTCGTACCAGTTGGCGCGGTACCAGTCGCGCAGGGCCACGCCCTGCAGGTTGGCCGGTGGGGCAGCGGGCATGGGCGGCACCGTTTGGGCATAAAGACCCGCAGGCACCAGCCCAAACGCTACCACAAGCAAAGCGAAAATGTGTTTCATGAGAAGAAAACGAGGATGAGATGAAGTAAGGGATTCAGGAAAGAAGCGGAGCAGAAGGAAGTGGTAAAGATACTGGTTTCGGGTCGCGCCACTGATAGTCCGCGCATTACCAGGCCGATAAGACTTCCGCCGTACTTTCGTGCCCACAGCACCTTCCTGTTTCATCCGTTTAGCTCCCTCTCAATCATCATGGCCGATATCACCCCCGCCGAACTCCACCAGCGCCACCAAACCGGCGAAACCCCCACCATTATCGACGTGCGCGAAACCTGGGAGCACGAGGAAGGCTGCATCCCCGGCGCACAGAACATTCCGCTCGGCACCCTGCCCGATAAACTCGACGACATTGACGAGTGGAAAAATCAGGAAATCATCGTGCACTGCAAGAGCGGCAGCCGCTCGGCCTCGGCCAAAGCATTTCTCACGCAGCAGGGCTTCACCAACGTGCGCAATCTGGTGGGCGGCTACCAGGCGTACCAGCAAGGGTAAGGGTGCACCGCTGGTGATGCAGCGCGCAGTCCTGCATCACCAGCGGTGCTTTGTCTGCGTACAAGTTGGGTACTTGCCATGAGCAAGTTTTCGACTCTTCTAATTCCCATGCCCACCACGCCCGCTGCCGAACTACAAGCCGCTCTTGCCACCGTTCAGCCCGCGGCCGAGCGATTGCAACACGCCCTCGACCTAATCGGCCCGCATCTGCGCGCCGACCGCTGTTTTCTCTACGTGCGCGACCCGCAGCGGGGCCGGGGCCGCATCGCCCTGGTGTGGCGGCTGGATGAAGCCGTGCCCGACCCGCGCCACGACTGGCAGGACGACACCGGCGACCTGCCGAAGGAAGACCCGCTGTTTCGGGCTGCGCTGGCCACCCGGCCCTCCGTGTATGTAGACGATGTGACCGAGGCCGGCCCCGACGTGCTCGACCAGGAGTTTGAGCGCCGCACCTTCGGTCACCGCGCCCTGGTTCATGCCCACATCGTGGAAAACGGCCAACTCTGGGGCATCCTGCAGCCCTGCGTGTTCGGCCACCCGCACCACTGGACGGCGGCCGAGCGCGAGTACCTGGACGCTGCCACGCCGCTGCTGCTGCCCGTGGTGCAGGAGTACATGCGGGGCATGGACGTGGGAGTTTCCGTTACGAAGTAGTTTGTCAGAATTCGGCCGATGTAGAGGTACAAACCACTTCGTAGTGAGCATTGCGAAGGATGACAGTTAATTACTGCTTATCACCCACGGTTAATGTTCCATCGGCCGCGTAGGCCAGCTCGCCCCGGTCCACCATTTCGCGCACGGCTGCCGTCACGTCCGCCGCCTGTTGGGGCGTAAATGCCGCCAGCAGCTCACGTGGCGTCGGACCCATTTGGCGGACGTACGCCAGCAGCGGTTCGCGTAGCGAAGGCGACTGCGCCGCTACCTGGACCGCTTTTTTCTCGGCCAGGCAAACATCGCAGACCCCGCACCGGGCCGGGTCGGTTTCATCGAAATACGTGAGGAGCAATTGTTGGCGGCAGCGGGTGCCGGCCAGGTACAGCCCTACGGCGTTGGTTTTGTGGCGGGCCAGGTCGCGGGCTGCCGTCATCCGCACTTGGTCGATGGGCAGCTTGGGGGCATCGAAGCGCGGCGTGGTGAACATGGCCTGCGGCGACTCGCGCCGGGGCTGGTAGTGCAGAATACCCGCCGTGTGGAGGTAGCGCAGCTGCTGGCGCACCTCCGTCACGCTGCGGCGAAGGTGGGTGGCCACGGCATTCTCCGAAATATTCTGAAAATCGGCAAACAGCTCGCCGCCGTGCAGCCGCAGCAGGGCCTTTATCAGCAGGTCATGCTGCGCGTTGGCCACCTGAAACGCGTACAAATCCTGATGATTCATAATCAGGTGCACCCGCGCCGGACTGTTCACTGCTTCGTTCAATTGCACGAAGCCTTCGCGCTGCAAAATCCTGAGCGAGTTGTGCGCATCCACTGCTTTGATGCGGTAGGTTTCGGCAAACTGCTGCAAGTCGAACTCGAAGGCCGCCAACTCGCCGCCACCCACCGCCGTGCGCGAGTAATTGGCCAGTGCCTGGTACACGCGCCGCACCGTATCGAGTGGCGGAAACGACTGGTTGGTGCGGCGGCGCAGCTCGTCGGCATCATTCGGGCCGGCCAGCAGCACGGCGAAGGCGTACTGGCCATCGCGCCCGGCGCGCCCGGCCTCCTGGTAATAGGCCTCCAGGGTGTCGGGCGCATCGAGGTGGGCTACGAGGCGTACGTCGGGCTTGTCGATGCCCATGCCAAAGGCGTTGGTGGCTACGATGAGACGCACTTTATCCGCAATCCAGTCCTGCTGCACCTTGGTGCGCTGCTCCGATGGCAGCCCCGCGTGGTAGGCCGCCGCCGAGAACTTGTGCTGCTGCAAAAACGCCGCCGTGTCCTCCGTCTGGCGCCGGGTGCGGGCGTACACGATGCCGGTTTTGGTTGGTCCCACGCCGCGCACCACTTCCAGTAGCCGGCGCAGCTTATCCTCGGTGGGCAGCACCGAATACGACAGCTTGGGCCGGGCAAAGCTCTGCCGAAAAACCCCCGAGCCCGGCCGAAACTTCAGCTTCTCCACGATGTCGGCCTGCACCTGGGCCGTGGCCGTGGCCGTGAGGGCAATGACCGGCGTGCCCGGCGGTAAGGATTCGCGTAGCTCCGCGATGCGCAAATACGGCGGCCGGAAGTCGTAGCCCCACTGCGAAAGGCAGTGCGCTTCGTCCACGGCCAGCAGACCCACGTTCATCTTCGCCACCCGCACCTGAAACAGCTCCGTGAGCAGCCGCTCGGGACTCACGTACAGGAACTTCACGTTGCGCCCGTACACGCAGTTGTCCAGCGCGTGGTCGATTTCCTGGTGGCTCATGCCCGCGTAAATGGCCTCGGCTTTCAGCCCGCGCTTGCGCAGGTTGTCCACCTGGTCCTTCATCAAAGCAATGAGCGGCGACACCACCAGACAGATACCCGGCCGCGCCAGGGCCGGCACCTGAAAGCAGATACTCTTGCCCCCGCCCGTGGGCAGCAGCGCCAGCGTATCGTGCCCCGCCAGCACCGAACTGATGATTTCCTCCTGGCCCGGCCGAAATGCCGTGTGGCCCCAATGCTCGTGCAGCAGCGTCAGGGGCGAGATATCAGCAGGAGAGAAGGACATGCGGCGAAGGTACTGCACCCGAAAAAGAACGTCATGCTGAGCGCAGCCGAAGCATGACGTCCTTTTTCGGGTGCAGTGCGGGCAACAAAAAAGCCCGGTACCTCACGGCACCGAGCTTCTCAACTAATCTGGTCAAAACTTAAGCGGCAGCTTTCTCACCGTTCTCACGGTCATCGATGGCCTTGCGCAGCTTGGCAATCGACTGAATGGCGCGCTCCTCGTCGAGCCGGTTGATGTTGAGCAGCATCTTGGTCTTCTCGGGGCGGGTAATTACCGGATGGTTCAGCAAGCGGATGATTTCCTCTTTCTGGGCCGCCGTGGCGTACTGCACCGGGGCGTTGGCTTGCTCGGCGGCGATGGCGGGAGCCTCGGCGGGCACTACCTGCATGGCGGGTACCGGCTGGACCACGGCGGCAGTTGGTGCGGGGGCAGCTACAACGGTGTTGGTATTGTAGTCCATCTCTTCAGCGGGCGTGGGCTCGTAGCCGGCGGCGCGGATAATCCAGGCCAGGCAGTTGCGGTAGGCCTTGCCAATGGCGCGGGTCTGGGCCATGCTCATGATGGCAAATTCCTGGTAGAATTTCTTGCCGCTTTCCTTGTTCGAGCACACGGCGAAGCCGGCGCCCACGGTGGTCTGGTGGCGAAGGTCGAACAGGGTCACCTTGGCTTGATACTTCAGCTCGCCCTCAGTGCTCACGTTGATGACGTGCTCCACGATGGGCACGATGCCCAGGCGCGAGCCGGCGTACTGCCAGCCTTCCACATTCACAAACTCCTTGCCCTGCACATTCGTGGTGAGCTTGTTGTCCTTGATAAACTTGGCGAGGTCCTTCGCCAGGTCCAGGGTTTCGTCGGAGCGGCTAATATCGAAGTTCTCGACTTTCACTTTCTTGGTAATGTCCTTGGTGGTTTTGGTGGCCTCGTTCATGGCTTTATTCTTTAGTAATGTGTCCAACTGATGTTCGGGTTTATAACCGAAGCATTGCGAGAAACGTGCCAGAAAAGCCAAAAATATTGGTAAATTTTAGTGGTGTCAGTCAGGTTGTTGCATAGGTAATCGGGCGATATTAAAACTAATCAGATTGGGCAAGTGGTCGAAATGGCTAATTCCCTTTTGAAATCGGACCTGAAAGCTTTCCCGCAGCGGGCGCACAGGTTTGCGCAGCAGGAAGAAAATCTGGTGCAGCTCCTGGGCGTTTTTGGTGTCGAGGTTGCCGCTGGGTTCGTCGGCGAAGATGATTTCGGGGGAGTTAATCAGGGCGCGGGCCACGGACACGCGCTGCTGTTCGCCGCCGCTCATCTCGCTGGGCTTGTGGTTGGCCCGAAATTCCATGTTCCATATGACTTACGCACTTTGGGGTAGTTTAGGCAAAAACGCACGCTCATGCTGACCCAAACCACTTACATCGAGTACCTGCTCAGTACGCCCAATAACTATACCTGTACGCACTTGGCGGCCCATCTGCCCGACGTGAGCCACGACCAGGCGAACCGGTTTTTGCGCACGAGCACACTGCCCGTTAATTAGTTGCGTGAGCTGGTGACTCCCCTGCTCCGCGACTCCCCCGAGGCCTCTCTGCTCGTTGATGACCGCGTACAAGACAAACGCTACAGCCGTTCCATCGACGTAACCAAGCGCCAGTACCCGGGCAACGCGCACGGCATGGTCACCAGCATCGGGCTGGTCAACGGGTGCACAGCAGCGGCGAAACGGGCGATTCTCCGCCCTTGGATTACCGCGTTTGCGCGCCCGACCAGGACGGATAGACGAAAAAACGACCATTTCCTGGCCCTGTTTGACCAGTTCGTGGCAGCGGATAACCTGCTGGCCCGCCGAATGGGGCTAACCATTTACCAGGCGCACCAACAGCAATGGGCACCCTACCTGCGGCAGCTGCTCCAAAAATTATTCACCTAAGCACTTGCGGAATTAAACATGTGAGTACTGATATATTTATTTTGATATTTAAAGTTATTTTATGATATTAGCAACATGGCAGATGCTTTAGATAGGAACTGGGGAGGTGTCAAGGCGGTCATCTTTGATGTTGATGGGACGCTTTATGCGCAGGCTCCGTTGCGGCGCAAAATGCGGCTCGACCTAATCGGCTACTATGGCCTGCGGCCCTGGCGGGTAGGGGAGCTGCTGTTGCTCCGCCGCTTTCGGACCGAGCGTGAAAAGCACGCTGCTACGACCGCTCAGAACCTGGAAAGCGCCCAATATGAATGGTGCGCCCGCTCTACCGGCTATTCGGCCCAGCAGGTCAGGCGAGTGGTCGACCAGTGGATTTTTCGTCATCCAAATCAATACCTGGCCGCCTGCACCTACCCCGGCACCCACCTTTTTTTTGCTGCACTCCGGGCCAATGGTATCAAAATCGGCATCTACTCCGACTACCCGGCCCACGAGAAGCTAGCGGCCATGGGCCTGCAGGCCGATGTCGTCATCAGCTCCACCGACCCGGAGGTAAACGCTTTCAAGCCGAATCCCTTCGGGCTGCGATACCTAGCGGAGCGGCTCGAATTGGCCCCCGAAGACTGCCTGTTTATCGGCGACCGGCCCGAACTGGATGGTGCCTGTGCCGCTCAGTCTTCCATGCCTTTTCTGCTGGTAGAAAAACAGCCTCTCGCCGACTTTACCTTCTTCCACCGGCTTCATCGTCGCTTTTTTGACCACTCATTACGCGCCCATTGCCATGAGCCACACGTCCTCTTCGTTTGATGCCGTAGCCACCGAGGCGGCCCTGCCCACCGTGCCCGCCAACCTGAAAGACTACATCGCCATTGCCCGCCCCGACAACTGGGTGAAAAATGTCTTCATTGCTCCAGGGGTCCTTTTTGCCTTCATCGTCTATAATCCCACGCTCGACGCCGCGCTCTGGCTCAAGTTGGTGCTGGGCGTGCTGAGTACCTGCTTGGTCGCGTCGGCCAACTACGTCATCAACGAGTACCTCGATGCCGAATTTGATAAATTTCACCCTCTCAAGAAGAAGCGGACTTCGGTGGTGCGGGTAGTCAATCCGGTACTGGTCTATACCGAGTGGTTTATGCTGGCGCTGGGGGGCTTTGTGCTGGCCGCTCAGGTGTGCGTGCAATTTCTGCTCATGGCCATGTTCCTGCTGTTTATGGGCGTGATGTACAACGTGCGCCCTTTCCGTACCAAAGAACGACCCTATATCGACGTGCTTTCCGAATCGATAAACAACCCTATCCGCTTCGCATTGGGCTGGTTTATCGTTGCGCCGGGTATTTCCCTCGCAGCCCCGGATTTTCTACAGCTGCTCAACAGCTTCCCGCCGTCGAGCATCATCATTGCCTACTGGATGGGCGGTGCCTTTTTGATGGCCACGAAGCGCTTTGCTGAATATCGCCTAATTGATAATCCCACCATGGCGGGGCTCTATCGGCGTTCTTTCAAGTATTATACCGAGCACAGCCTGCTCATCTCCATGTTTTTTTACGCGCTAACATCAGCGTTTTTTCTTGGTATTTTTCTCGTCAAAAACCGTATCGAACTGCTTGTCTCCTTTCCGTTCTTCGCGCTGTTATTCTCTTGGTATCTGCGAATCGGCCTGCTGAAAGACTCGCCGGTGCAGGGTTCCGAAAAGCTGTATACCCGCTACTGGTTTATGCTCTACGTCGTGCTGTTCTGTGCCTTGCTCACCACACTTATGTTCGTGAAAATCCCGTGGCTAAACAACCTTTTAGAGGACCACTACAACCTGAAAAGTAATTAGGGCCACAAAGCGTGATATAAGCTTTCCAGCTACAGGAGACTCCTTTTTGGAAGACTCCGCTCGTTTTTAACTGGCTCTCCTGTCCACTGCATCAGTGAAAGTGCCGTAGCGGGCTTCGTTCAACGGTAATCAGTATATCGAGAGTGCCCTTTTGCGACTAAGTGCATAACACGCCCTCGTGAAATATCCGCAAAAAAAGCGCCACCAAGTATAGTGCAGCGAAGCACAACGCTACATAGAACAAGTAGCCCGCGCCAGTCTCTTCCTTTAGAACCATCATCACGCTGCCATTATGCTTCTGCTTTTTAAGCCGACTACTATTTCTTCGCCGGAACAGGCAGTGCCTTCGGCCAGATACTACAACATTGGAGCAGTTAGTGCCAAGAGCATGGCCATTATTGTAGTTGTTTTCATCGGTGTATTTTTCCGGGTGTTCCATTTTTTTCATAACAGGTCACTCTTTATCGACGAACTTTTTCTGGACATCAACCTCATCAAACTGAGCTTTTGGGAGCTGGTCGCCGGGGCATTTATGTATGAGCAGAAAGCCCCCATTGGGTATTTGTGGGTGGTAAAGCTTTGCGTGCTGCTGCTGGGCAAACAGGAAGAAGCACTGCGGCTTTTTTCGCTGCTCTGCGGTATTGGCGCACTGGGTTATTTCGTGCCAGTAGCACGGTTTTTCATGAAATCATGGGGCGTAGTGGTGGCTGTGGCTATTATGGCGCTGTCGGCCCCCTGCATCTACCATGCTTCAGAGGCCAAACAATACAGCACGGAGCTTTTCGCGGCCGTTTTGGCGCTGCTTTTCTACACCCGCTACAGCGCCGCCCGGCACGTTGGCTCATTCGTGGTCTGGGGGCTGCTGGGGGCATTGCTGCTGGCTTTTTCCTTTTCCGTGATATTCGTGCTGGTCGGTATGGCTTTCGTGGTGTGCATCAATTTAGCGCTGAAAAAACAGTGGAATCGGCTGCTGCTAGCCCTGGTTGCTTTTTCTATCTGGGCGGTTGGCTTTGCGCTGCAGTATTATTTTTTCATCAGCAAATATCCCGAGTCAGCTTGGCTGGTTTATTTTTTCAAGAAAGAGAATGATGCCTTCATGCCGATATCAGGGTCGGTACTGTTGACCCTGAAATGGCTGGCTGGTAAGTTTTATTTTTTGTTTCTCGACCCGCTTGGGCTTTTGCTTAATCTGGATGGTCGCCTGCAAGCACTGGGTGATACTAATTGGAAATTCTTCTACAAAATGGGCTGGTTTCCAGCCGGGATAACGCTGTGGGGACTCCTCGTAATGCTGAAAAAACAGCAGCTTATGTTCGCGTTGCTGCTGCTGCCCGTTGTGATGGCACTGGCGGCATCCGCTATAAATGCGTATCCATTCTTCGAGCGCTTTACCCTGGTTTTTGCTCCCGGATTTATTCTTATTGCCGCTTACGGATTGGAAAAGATACTGCTGTTCTACGGTGATAAAATCCGCGTGGTATTGCCCGCGCTGCTACTGCTGTTGCTGCCCAGTTTGGTAAATTCCGTCCGTCAGGTTATCACGCCAAGCTTGCTAATGAACACCGAATTTAATCGGGAGGTAATGCTATTCGTGAATGAGAATTATCGAGAAGGTGATGTGGTGTATGTTTTCTGGAATATGCGGCAGGCGTACGAGTTTTATAAAGAATCATACAACTTGAAGTATACCGCCATTGAAGGCAGCAAAGTGAAGAATACGGCCCGCAACAAAGAAGAGTATCTGCGTCGACTACAACCCGACTTTGCCCAGTTCAGGGGTAAAAAGCGCCTGTGGTTTATCTACAACGATATCAACCGGGATGCTATCGGCGACTTTGTGGGCCAGCCGCGCTGGTACCACCGGAAAGAGTTCGTACCGAGCACCTTTATGGAAAGCTACTTCGCGCGTTTGGGCCGAAAAACCAAACACTATCAGCATCCCGACGAGCCTCACCCCACGGCCCCGCACGCTGCTGATTTGTATGTGCTGGAACAGGGAGCCGCCAAAGCGAACAATCCTTAAATGTATAGCCCCGGTGTGAAGTGGGATTGGTTAAAGCTAACGGGATTCTTCTGCCACTGGGCACAGATGAATTCGTGCGGGGCCAGCCCGCGCAGGGTCCTGAGCCGTTTGATGTAGTTATAGGCCTTCTTATTGCAGCGGGGGGAATAAAATTACGCTAAGCCCTTCCGGACAGCCGTGTCATTAGCTGAGGGCGGCTTGCAGCTGCTTGGCTTCCAAATCGGAGGTTTTCCCCTATTTGTTTAACCACACTCAACGTACCGGTTGCCCATCGGTCGGAAAACGCAGCGTGAACGTGGTGCCCTGGCCCACTTCGCTCGCCACGTCCAACTCAATGGCGAGCAAGGCGCAGGCTTTGGCCACGATGGAACGCCCGAGCCCGGTGCCGCCCCGGGTCTCTAAACGGCAAGTAGGCCATTTAAATGTCGTTGCCCCGGTCCGGGTTTTTTAAGCCAACCTTAAGGTGTTGAGGCTGGTAGCTCGGGCAATAAGCCCGTAGAAGGGCCTGTTCTATTCCAAGCCACTGGGGCGCTCTTCACAACCCGCCCCAGTGGCAAATCTTTTCCAACTACTCCCTGCCCCTACGAAAATGCACTTCGTTTTTGCTGCCCTGGTCTTGCTGGCGGCGGCGGCCCCACACGCTCAGGCCCAGTCCCGGCGCACGGCCAAGTCGGACGCTCCGGCGGCCACCACCGCCCCCAACAATGCCCCCAAAACACCCCCACCGCGCCGGGCGACCCGAGCGGCAAACTCGACTATCGCAATTCGGTCGCTGACCCGCTGATTCCCGTGGAAGCCGATAAGCGCAAGCTCATCACTGACGATTTGCAGGCCACCGTCGTGGAGTTGCTGGAGCTGTTTCACGACTCCAAGCAAAGCCATTGGAACCTGCGCGGGCCTCTGTACCTGCCGATACACGAGAAGCTCCAGGAGAACGCCGACGACTACCGCAAATACGCCGACCTGCTGGCCGAGCGCATCCTGCAAGTGGGCAACCCCGTGGACGGCCGTACCGGCGTAGTAGCGGCTACCGCCAACCTGGGCGAATTTCCCGGCGGCTACCTCTCCGACAAGCAAGTGCTCATCCTAATGACCGAGCGCATCACGACCGTAGCCAAGCGGGTACGCCAACGAATCGAGCACCTGAGCAAAGTGGACAAATTCACCTCCAACAAGTTGCAGGACCTGAGCTACGAGCTCGACAAGCACGTGTGGTAGTTCCGGGTGCAAATGCAGTAGCCGCAGCCGGGCCGCCTAGTCCCATATTGGACGCCGACAAATTAGTCCAAACACGCAAGTATTTTTATTTCATCCCTCACCTTTTTCTTCAGAAGCTGTTTGAGTTGATAAAATAGTCATGCTCATCTGGCGTCCACTTGTCGAAGCGTCTCTACCGCTTCGTTGCACCAGCTCAAGCAAAGCGGTAGAGATGCTTCGGCAAGTGGACGCCAGATGAGCATGACCGTTTTAGAATGATTTCAGTTAACTCAAACAGCTCCTTAACCAATGGCCGCCATTTCCCAAATTCAACTGCTGCACACCCCATCCGACTTAGCCGAGACGGGCCGTGCCAAACTCAGCGACAGCCTCAACGTGCTGGTCTCCGACCTATTCGCGCTGTACGTGAAAACCAAGAACTACCACTGGCACATGAACGGCCGCCACTTCCGCGACTATCACCTGTTGCTCGACGAGCAGGCCGACCAGATTTTCGCCATCATCGACCCCACGGCCGAGCGGGTGCGCAAGCTGGGCTTCCCCACGGTGCACTCCATTGGTGAAATCGGTCGTAAACAGCGCGTCAAAGACAACGACGACGTGTACGAGACCCCCAAGGATATGCTTGTGGACCTGCTCAACGAAAACCGCAGCCTCACCCATCACATGCGCGAAACGCACCAAATCGCCGACGACCTTAACGACGTGGCCACGGCCAGCTTGCTGGAAGTGTATATCGACGAGGCCGAGCGTCGCGCCTGGTTCCTGTTCGAAACCACCCGCGACGTGAACTAAGCGCTTCCGGCGGACGGTTTCCGGCCGAATACCCCGGTTGCTTAACGAAGGCAAAATCCCCGCGAATACCCCTGCTGAGTGGGGGGCGCGGGGATTTTTAGCGTTTGAGGTGGTCTGGTTAGGCCGGGCAGAACGGGGCGGTGTCTTCCCTTCGTCATGAAAGACACGCCAAAACCCGGTAAACGCTATAAATATGCCGCCGCCTTCCGTACCGAAGCCTTGCGTCTGGCCGGGCAAAGCCGCTCGACCCAAACCCATTCGGGCCAACCACGTCTGGGTGTCCGATACCACGTACCTGCCCCTGGCCACTGGCATGTGCACCTCTCCATGTGCCTTCCAGGACGCGGGCACCAAGCATGTGGTGGGCTGAATGTGGGGGCCACGATGCCGGGAGAATTGGTCGCCACGGCCTTGCCGCGGGTTTTTTTCGCGCAGCCGCCCGCCCCGGAACTCGTTGTTCACTCAGACCGGAGTCGTACCCGGTAGGGCGGCCAGTATTGCGCCAACGCCTCCCACGGCTCCTCAGCGTGAAAGCCCACTAAAAACCTTCGGTTTTAGCCTTCCGCGGCCAAAGAAAACAGGAGTTGAAATTAGTTGGTGCGTTCCGCAATAGTCCCGGTCCGGACAACGAAAGGGGGCCGGGGCAGTATGCAACACCCGCTCCCTCTTGCAACGGCCTTTCGGCCGGACGACTGGCGAGACCGTATACTGGCGCATGAAACGACCGTATGTTATCTGCCACATGATGTCCTCAGTGGACGGAAAGATTCTCTCGACCAACTGGCGGGACGAGGAGCTGACCAAAACCTTCGCGAGCTATTTTGAGAAGTACCACCTCACGTTTCCCAGCCAAGCCTGGATGTGCGGACGCATCACCATGGAGCGCGACTTTTCGAACGGCGTGCAGCCGGAGCTGCAAGCCGCTCCGCATCCCATAGCCCGTGAACCGTTCATCGGGGATAAAAATGCCACCTCCTTCGCCATTGCCGTCGATTCCCATGGCAAGTTGGGCTGGGACCGCAATACGACGCACGGGGACCACCTCATCGAAGTGTTGACCGAGCAGGTAAGCGACGCGTACCTCTACTACCTGCAGCGGAAACACATTTCTTACCTGTTTGCCGGGAAGAGCGAGGTCGATTTCGCCTCGGTCCTGCACCAGCTGGCCGAGTTGTTTCCCATTGAAACGCTCATGCTGGAAGGCGGCGGCCACCTGAACGGCTCGTTGCTGAACGCCGGACTCATCGATGAGCTGAGCCTGCTGCTACTCCCCCTGGCCGACGGCACGCCGCAGTCGCCGACTACTTTTGAAGTCAGCGAGTACCTGCCCAAAGGCCCGGCGACGCGGCTGAGTCTGACCGACGTACAACGGTTGGATAACGATGTGGTCTGGTTGAAATACCGGTTCGCTCACGCCTGAAACAATGATGCAGCTAAAGCGTCCGTTGCGGTGCCATCGGTTCATGAAACCGGATAACTCAGGCAACGGGTCAGATGCAGTAACCGTCAAGTAAGCGCTTGGCTCTTCTCGTTAGCTTAATCGTTTTGTGTTCAGTTTAACGGTGGGTAAGGGAACCGGACCCTATAATGGGAGTCGTCCGCTCTCCAGTAAGTATTGCCGCAGGTGTGCGGCTTGCCCCCGGTTTCGCAGGCGGGTTTGCCGGGGCGTCAACGGGGCCGGTGGGGTAGACGTGGCATCGGCTGGCCGCACCGAGACGATGCCCAGGCCCCCCACCACATACCGCACCAGGTAGAACGCGGCCTGCCGGGGCAGGAACAGGCAATAGGTTTTGACGTTCGTGCGGTCAAGAAAATACCCCCGGGCGTACACGCTGGCGACCCTAGTCGAATCCTCGGCGCGCAGCGGTCGCTCGGCCTGGGCGTAGACTAGTGTGGCCCACGCCTCGGCGTTGGCACTCACCTGTTTCGTGCGCAAAGCGGCATCCAGCGCCGCTTCGATGCGTGCTTGGTCGGCTTCCAACCGGACAACGCCCTCCGTCCGGATTTGTCCCCACCCAGCGAAGGGAAACGACCAGAAAAGCGACAGGATTACGCCGTACTTGCGCATGCAGGAAGAACGAAAGGTGGCTTGCAATACGACTGTTCATTTACAGAATAAGAAGTGGATGCGTTCGTTCACAAAAACGGTCGGAAGATAAACGAGCGCAGCCGTAGAGGCTGTTGATGCAGTTGGTGGCGCCGGCAGCACCAGCGCGGCCGTGCCCGCCGCATCGGCCGGGGCACTGGCCACCAGGCGGCCCCGCGCAGCTGCCGCGGGCCGGATTGGGAAACCGTACCGGCGAACCGGCGGCCCCCGGGGTCGTGGCTTCGGCAAACGGTTGCATCCAGGCAGCCCGGGCGCTGGATATCAATCCCAACGGCTTTGGCGCTGGCAGTAGGTGCCGTTGCGCCACCTCCGGGGCGCAGGCCACCGCATATTGGGTAGTCCTTTTGTAAGCGTCGGGTAACAGGAAAAGTAATTTTGTGTCCTCCCCATTTCCTGCGGACTTCCCCTGCTGCTTTCTTGGAAGAGCGGCCCCGAGCGTTCGTAGCGGCTTGCTACGCGGTGAAAATTCAGAAGGGCACGCTGTTCGGGGCATGGCAGTGATTATGCTTATCGGGCAGGCCACTTTGCCCAGCCAATAGCCCGCGCAATTTCCTGCAAAAAAGGTTGGCTAGTGCACTGGATAAATTGACAATCAAAACTTTGACAATAGTACGATATTTCCATAATGCTACTTGATAATGAATTCATATCTACTCTTTGCCCCCCTGATTACCGTTTCGTTGGTGGGGGGATTGGGGACTACGGCTGCGGCCCAATCCACTACCGCAGCGGCGCTCTACGTGAACGACGGGGCCACGACGGGTGATGTCTTCACGAGCGCCCCTGGCAGCGACACTGCTGGCAATGGCTCAACGACGGCCCCTTTCGCTACCGTCGCCCGGGCCCTGGCGCAGGCCGGCCTCCCCACCAAAACCATTTTCGTCGACGCGGGTAACTACTCTGAGCGCGTGGTCCTCGACAAACCGGTGAGCCTACGGGGGGCGGGCACTGCCACTGCCCGGCCGGCCAGCGCCACCGTTTTTGACGGCGGCCTGGTGGCTGATGTCGTTCAAACCAGCGAAGCCGGCCTGCGCATCCTGGTCAGCGGCAACAGCCGCAGTACCCCGCTCACGGTGGCCGGCATTACGTTTCGAGCCTACGATTTTGGTATTCAGGCCGATGGGGGCGCGCCGCAGGCACACGTACTGATTGAAGACGTTGAAGTGCTGCACAACCGGCGCCAGGGCATTTTTTGGAATAGTCTGGGCGGAGTGCAGGACCTGACTTTCCGTCGGGTGCGGGCCGCTTACACGGCCGAAAGCGGCAACTCCGCCAGTAACGGGGCCGGCCGGGGCCTCTTCCTGGTCAATGGCCCCAAGGTCGGTATTCTGATTGAGGACGGCGCGTTTGAATTTAACCGGCGTGGCGGGATTGACGTCAACGATGGCAGCGTGAGCGACCTGACGGTGCGCAACAACCAGTTCACGCAGAATGTGGGCGGGGGGCTGATTATACTCGGGGCGGCCGGCGCGCGCACTGGCAGCGGCGCCTTCACGGGCATTGCAGCCCTCATTGAAGGCAATGCCATCCGCAACAATGCCTCCAACGGCATGGAGCTAAAGTCCTGCACCGGCAGCGGCCGGGGCAGTGGTGCGGGCAGCTTCGTGGTGCGCAACAACTACATCGTCCGCTCCGTGGGCGCGCCCACCAACCTGAGCGATGACAACGCCGGCATGGCCTTTATCGACCGCGACCGGAACATCATTGCAACGGGCGGCGGCGTCACCGGCGACTTGGTTACCGGCGGGGCCTTCATTGCGGGCAATACCGTGCGGGGCTACCTGGCGGATGCCAATAGCTCGTCGTTCAACCGCAACGGCTTTGGCTTGGTGCTGGAAGGTGCCCAGAACAAGGTGTTCGGCAACACGGTGGCCCAGTGCCAGCGGGCCCTGCAAGTGCAGGACCGGCCGACGAATAGCACCGGCTCCACAGCTTTTTTCGACGTGTCGCGCAATGGGCTGGTCGTATCCGCGGGCGACAGCATTCGGGGAAACCGCCTGGATAGCTGTGCCACTGCCATTCGCACGGTAAACCTGACCCATCCAGTGGACGCGTCGCTGAACTGGCTCGGTGCCAACACGGCCTTGGGGGTGCGCGGCGCCGCCGGCACCGGGGGCCTGGTCGTGACCCTCGAAGGTCCTGCCAACAGTTTCGCCGAGCGCCCGGCGTTCGCCCCCACGGGCCAGATTGATTATTCGCCGTTCCTGAACAGCCCGGCCGATGCGGCCCCTGCGGCGGGCTTCCAGCCGGCCCTCGATTACCTCAACGTGGACTTCGCCAGCCCTCAGTCGTCGCCCGCCACCCCGTTGGCGGAAGGCGTGGCGCTGGTCACCGAGAACGGTACCGTACGCCTGGAAGCCGGCCTCTACGATGAAAGCCTGAGCCTGGGCAAAAGCCTTGCATTGACCACGACCGGTGCCACGACCCTGCGCAACCTGACCTTGAACGGGGCCGGCAAGGTGCTCACGCTGGAAGCGCCGCTGACGGTATCGGGCGCGCTCACGCTGACCGACGGGCTGGTGCGCACAACCGCCCTCAACGTGCTGACGCTGGCCGAGCTGGCCACCGCTACGGACGGCACCGCCACTTCCTACGTCGATGGCCCATTACGTAAGCTTGGCCAGCAGGCTTTTGTGTTCCCGTTGGGCCGCAACGGCCAGTGGGCGCGCCTGGGCATCTCGGCTCCCACTAACGCCGCTACCGCTTTCACGGCCGAATACGTGGCGGCCCCGGCTATCGGCACGGCGACCGCGCCGCTCAGCGAAGTAAGCCAGGTGGAATACTGGAACCTCGACGGAGCCGGTACAACGGATGTGGTCAGCGTACGATTATTCTGGGAGAATGCCTTCCGCAGCGGCATTGATGACTTTTCGAGTGATTTGCAGGTGGCCGGCCTCACCGGCAGCCAGTGGCATACGGTGGGCAACGGCGGCCTGAGCGGCGGCTTGAACGCCGGCTCGGTTGTCTCGGCGCAGCCCACCAACGGGTTCGCCTCGTTCACCCTGGGGTCGCTTTCGCCGGCTGTCAACCCGCTCTCCTCGCAGCTGGTTACCTTCGATGCCAACCAGCCGCGCCCCGGCACGGTGGACCTGGAGTGGACCCTGACCAACGAAAGCAACACGTTCGGCTACGCCGTGGAGCGTTCGGCCACGCTGGCCAGCTGGCAGCAAATTGGCTTTGTCGCCAGCCAGGGTCTCACAGCCCAGCCCCGCGTCTACGCCTACCAGGACCAGGGTGTGCAGGGCCTGCCTCGGGCGTTCTATCGGCTGCGCCAAACCACTACGGCGGGCACGCTCCGCTACTCAGCCACCACGTCGGTCCAGCTAACTAGCAGCCCATTAAGCACCGCCGCCGCTGTGGTCACGTCGTTCAGTGTCTTCCCCAACCCGGCCAGTGGCCACGTAACGCTGGTGCTCCCGACTGAAACCCACGGCCCGGTTCGGGTAGTGCTCCTTGACCTGAGTGGCCGCCAGGTACTCCGCCAAACCCTGCGCGGGACTTCTGCCCTGGAGGTGAGCCTACCGACGATGCTCCCTGCTGGGGTCTACCTGTTGCAAGCGCAGGCCGCTGGCTTTTTAGGCCGGCCCCAACGATTAGTGATTCAATAGCATATCCAGCCGCTTACTATTTCCCCGCGTGAAGTGACTGTGCTGGTTTGCACCGAACCACTCCATTCTGCTGGCCTGATGGGCCTTCTTATTGGAGCAACTCTGTTCGGCTTGGCTAAGCCACCTCAGTTTGTCGAGCACCGTGTTGTCGAACAAGACGTAGCCCCGCGCGCTGAGCGCGACCTGCGGGCGTACCTGCTGCCAGAGCTGGTGCGGCGTGAAATGGCTGAGTTTTGAGAAAGTAACCCACGTTGTCGTGCGTCAAGCCGTCCAGGTACGTGCCCGTGTAATTCACCTGGCTGTTCACCAAAAACTGCCCGCAGAGCTGAGCGGCGACTTTTGTGGCTTTTCTCCTCAAGTTACGCCTTTTGCGTAAGTCCTGAGGTAATCGAAAAATATATCAGCTAATCAGTTTGGGCGAGTGGAGATGCTGGGTAATTTTTCCGAAAAATGCTCCTAAAAGCTTTCCCGCAGAGGGCGCAGAGGTTTACGCAGAGGGCCGCAGAAGAACATCCTCCGCGGCCTTCTGCGGTGAATAATCGTTGGACTACCCGCCTTCTAGGATGTGGCCGTCGCGCATCACAATCTTGCGGTCGGCCATTTCGGCCAGCTGGTCGTTGTGCGTCACAATCACGAAGGTCTGGCCCAGTTCCTTGCGCAGCAGGAAGAAAATCTGGTGCAGCTCCTGGGCGTTTTTGGTGTCGAGGTTGCCGCTGGGTTCGTCGGCGAAGATGATTTCGGGGGAGTTAATCAGGGCGCGGGCCACGGACACGCGCTGCTGCTCGCCGCCGCTCATCTCGCTGGGCTTGTGGTTGGCTCGGAATTCCATGTTCAGCATGCCCAGCAATTCGCGGGCCCGCACGCGCACTTCTTTTTCGGAGCGGCCGGCCAGATAGGCGGGCAGGCACACGTTTTCGAGGGCCGTGAATTCGGGCAGCAGGTTGTGAAACTGGAAAATGAAGCCGATGTGCCGGTTGCGGAACCTAGCCAAGTCGTTGCGCCCCAATGAGCTGACCGACTCGCCATCGAACAACACTTCGCCCGAATCGGGGTTGTCGAGCGTGCCCAGAATGTGCAATAGCGTGCTTTTGCCCGCTCCGGAGGAACCGACGATGCTCACGATTTCCGATTTCTCAATCGTCAAATCAATGCCTTTGAGCACGTTAAGAGAGTTGTAACTCTTGTGGATGTTAATAGCTTGCAGCAACGGCGGGCAGCGATAGACGTGAATAATGCGGGTAGGGCAAAGCTACGCAGAATCCGGAAGGGCACGCGAAGCTGAGCCCAATACGTAGGCCAGGTGCTAACGTACGTGCTATTTTGCGGGCTGCCAGGTTTTCTATTCATGACTTTACCCCCGAACTCATTCGCTGTGCGCCGCTGGTGGCCGCTGGTTCTGCTGAGCGGGCTGGGGCTGCTGGCGCTGCTGTGGCAATGGCCCCGCACTGCAAACCCGGCTGCGCAGGAGTCTTACATGGCAGCATTGCCGGCTGGCCGGCCCCTGGCGTTCGATAGCAGCCGCCTGCGCGGGGTAAACTGGGTGGGTGGCGATTCGGTGACGGCCGCCCAGTTGATGCCGCTGCGAAAAGCTGGGGTGACCTGGATTGCCCAAACGCCCTTCGGCTGGCAGAGCGGAGCCGCCGACCCCGTCATTCGCACCCTCACGGGGCGGCCGGTGGGGCGGTATGGCCTGTGGGGTGAGAGCGACGCCGGCATCGCCCACACCGTCCGGTTGGCGCGGCAGCGCGGCATCCGCACGCTGCTCAAGCCGCACTTGTGGGTGCGGGGCCGCAGCGCCTGGCCGGGCGACATCAACATGGCCAGCCCGGCCGACTGGGACGCGTGGTTCGCCAGCTACTCCGCCTTTATGCTGCACTACGCCCAGCTGGCCGAAACCACGCATTGCGCCGGCCTGTGCATCGGTACCGAGCTGCAGCATGCCACCGAGCCGGCCCACGACAAAGCGTGGCGCACGCTCATCCGCCAGATTCGGCGGGTGTACCACGGGCCGCTCACCTACGCGGCCAACTGGAGCGGCGAGTACCAGCAAATCCGGTTCTGGGACGCGCTGGATTACGTGGGCGTGCAGGCGTACTTCCCGTTGAGCACGGCCGAGAATCCACCCCTGGATACGTTGCTGCGCGGCTGGCAGCCGCATTTGCAGAAGTTGGCCCAATGGCAGAAGAAAATCAGAAAGCCCGTGGTTTTTACCGAGGTGGGCTACAAGACCACGGCCGATGCGGCCATCCGGCCCTGGGAGTGGCCCGAGCGCACGGCGGCTGTGCAAACGCCCGACGAGGCCACGCAGGCCCGCTGCTACGAGGCCTTGTTTCGGGCCTGCTGGGGCCTGCCGTGGCTGAAAGGCGTGTTTATCTGGAAGTGGTACCCGGGGCTGGCAGCCGACGGCCCGGCCCGCTGGCACGCCGATTTTACGCCCCAGCACAAGCCCGCCGAAACCGTTTTGGCCCGGTGGTATGCGCAGTAAGGCCCGGCCGCCGTACTTTCGCGTCAGCAACCGAAGCTCAGTGTAGCTAACCCACCCCTTTTCCATTTTTATGAACATTCACGAATATCAGGGCAAGGAAATCCTGAAAAAATACGGCGTGCGCGTGCAGGAAGGCATCGTGGCCGACACGCCCGAGGAGGCCGTGGCCGCCGCCGAGAAGCTCACCGCCGATACCGGTACCAGCTGGTACGTTATCAAGGCGCAGATTCACGCGGGTGGTCGGGGCAAAGGGGGCGGAGTGAAGCTCGCCAAAAACCTGGAGCAGGTGAAAGAAATTGCCGGCAACATCCTCGGCATGCAGCTCATCACCAAGCAAACCGGCCCGGAAGGCCGCAAAGTGCATAAAATCCTGATTGCTCAGGACGTGTACTACCCCGGCGCTTCGGAGCCGAAGGAGTACTACATGAGTGTGCTGCTGGACCGCGCGCTGGGCAAAAACGTCATCATTTACACCACCGAGGGCGGCATGGACATCGAGGAAGTAGCTGAGGCGCATCCCGAGAAAATCCACCGCGAGCATGTGGACCCCGCCGTGGGCCTGCAGGGCTTCCAGGCCCGCAAAATTGCCTTCAACCTCGGCCTCGAGGGCGAAGCGCAGAAGGAAATGGTGAAATTCGTGCAGGCGCTGTACAAGGCCTACGACGAAACCGATTCGGCCATGTTCGAAATCAACCCCGTGCTGAAAACGTCGGACAACAAAATCCTGGCCGTTGACGCCAAGGTGACGCTGGACGAAAACGCACTGTACCGCCACAAGGATTTCGTGGCCCTGCGCGACTTCAATGAGGAAGACCCCTTGGAAGTAGAAGCCAGCCAGAACAGCCTGAACTACGTGAAGCTCGACGGCAACGTGGGCTGCATGGTGAACGGTGCCGGCCTGGCCATGGCCACGATGGACATCATCAAGCTGAGCGGCGGCGAGCCGGCCAACTTCCTCGACGTTGGGGGCGGAGCCAATGCCCAGACGGTGGAGGCGGGTTTCCGCATCATCCTGAAGGACCCGAACGTGAAGGCCATTCTCATCAACATCTTCGGCGGCATCGTGCGCTGCGACCGGGTTGCCAACGGGGTGGTAGAGGCTTACAAAGCCATCGGCGACATCCGCGTGCCCATCATCGTGCGTCTGCAAGGCACCAACGCCGAAGAAGGTGCCCGCATCATCGACGAAAGCGGCCTGAAAGTATCCTCGGCCGTGTTGCTGAAAGATGCTGCTGCCCGCGTGAAAGAAGTGCTGGCAACTGCCTAGGGCAGCAATTAAAAATCGATAATTAAGAATTAAAAATGCCCGCCTGACGATTCAGGCGGGCATTTTTAATTCTTAATTATCGATTTTTAATTTATTTCCCTTCGGCCACGCCGATATTCTCTTCGGCCCTCACTGGAAGGGCTTTACCCATCACGCGCAGCTCGACTTCCATGTTGCCACGGGTACCAACCGAGTAAGGACAGATTTTGTGGGCCTGGCGCACCATTTCGATGGTTTTGGCTTCATCAAATTTCTTGAGGTCCACGTCGAGTATCGCGCTCAGGCCGTAGCCTTCGCCCTCCTGAAACAGCGTGACGGAGCACTGCACCGAGCTTTCCTTATCGAGCGTATCACCAGCGCGCTGGGCCGTGACGAGCAGCGCCTGCTGGAAGCACGAGGCGTAGCCGGCGGCAAACAGCTCTTCGGGGTTGGTGGCGCCTTTTTTGCCGCCCAGGCCCTCGGGCACGGACATGTCCAAATCGATGATGCCGGTGGCGGAGCGCACATGGCCGCTGCGGCCGCCCACGGCCGAAGCCTCGGCCGTGTACAGGTTCTTTTTAGTTTCCATCAGGGTAAGTAGGAAGTAGTGATTGGCAAGGTTGAATGCTAATTGGTTTAACTGGTTTCTCGTCTTTTGGGTTGTGGGCGCGGTGCCCGGACAAAGGATTTGCCCGCGCATTTGGTCGCCCTCGCTTTTATGGCTACTTTTGCAGCCTATTCCGGCCGCGTCGTACAACGGATAGTATGAGAGTTTCCGAAGCTCTTGATTTAGGTTCGATTCCTAACGCGGCCACAACCCTACCCGACGCGAGGTAGAACTTACGCCCCCAAAACACCGTTCAAACTACTTGTAGTGCGGTTTTTTGGGGGCGTATTTCGTTTCTCCCTGGCGCGGGTCTTGCGCTTTGTGGTGGGAAGTCTGCCCCCGAACCTGCCCCCATCACACATCCACCTGCCCCCATATGACCATTACTTACGAGCGGCGGGCTGACCGTCCCGATGCGGAAGGCCGCGCCATGGTGCGCCTGATTGCCACCTTTGACAACAAACGGCTGCGCCTGGCCACCGGGGAGCAGTGTTTGGTGGCCGACTGGAATAAAAAAAGCGGGTGGTTCCGGAAATCTTTTGCCGACCTGGACAATGCGACGGTACGGCTCAACGCGTTGCGTGGGCGGGTCGAAAACGGGTACAGCGGCCTGCGCACGAAGCACGGGACCGTTACGGCCGGGCAGCTGCGGGCGGCGCTCACGGTGGCCGCTGCGCCGACTGCTGGGTTAGTGGTATTGTTCGGGGAGTACGTGGCGACCATGCCGGCGCTGGGGTTTGCGGCCAGCACGGTGCGGGCGTACGCCTCGGTGCGCAATTCGCTGGAAGAATGGGTAGGGGGCCGCTCCGGGGTGCTGACGCTGGCCGATTTCGACATGGCGGCGTACGAGGACCTGCTGGGGTGGCTGCGGGCCGTGCGGGGCCTGGCCGACAACTCGGTGGCGGGGTTTGTGAAGCGGGTGAAGCCGTTCCTGGAATGGGCGCGGGAAAGCCGGGGGTTGGCGCTGGCGGTGGACCCTGCCAAGCTGCGGGTGCAATGGGAAGACGTGGAGAAGGTGTGGCTGTCGGCGGATGAGCTGGCGGCGGTGGCGGCGGCCCTGTTGCCGGCGGGCCTGACGCGGGTGCGGGATGCGTTCGTGTTCTGCTGCTACACCGGGTTGCGCTACTCGGACCTGCACGACCTGCACGCGGGCAACGTGCAGGAGTGGGACGGGGGCAAGGTGCTGCGGCTGACCCAGACCAAGACGCGCACCGGCGTGAGCGTTTACCTGACCCCGCCGGCGCTGGCGCTGCTGGCCAAGTACGACGGCACGCGGGTGCGGCTGCTGCCGGTGATGGCCAACCAGGTGATGAACCGGGCGCTGAAACGCATTGCGCGGCTGGCGGGCGTTACGTCGGCGGTGGAGGTAGTTGAGAAGGCGGCGGGGCAAATACTGAAGCGGCCGGTGCCGAAATGGGAGCTGGTGACGATGCACACGGCCCGCCACACGTTTGCGACCCAGAGCCTGATGCGGGGCATGCCGGTGGAGGTGCTACAGAAGGTGCTGGGGCATGCCAACATCAAAACCACGCTCATCTACGCGAAAGTGGTCGAGGATTTCCAGCACCAGACCATGCGGCGGGTATGGGAAGGTCAGAGTGGGGCCACGGACAACGCCGGGGCGCGGTCGAGCCAGATTTGTGCGGTGGAGCCGTTGGTGGCCTGAACGTAGCCCTGCACCAGCACCGTGCGGCCGGCTAGATGGGCGGGTTGGTGGCCCAGGTAGCGCGTGAAGTTGGGGAGTAGGTTGGCGCGCACAGCTACTTCCAGCGGGCAGCCGCGGCCGGGCTTGTCGAGGCTGAGGAAGGTATAGCCTGCGCTGGTTTCGCGGATGGTGGCCACGGTGGCGCGGACGTGGACGTACTGGCCGGGGCACTTGGCGGCCTGGGCGGCCGTCAGCTCGGGTGGTGTCGTCGAGGAACTCAGAGCGGCGGCGGCTACTGCCAGCAGTATCAGGCGGGGTACCCGGTGCCCGATTGGTGCGGTGGCTTGGCCACCGGTACGGCTGCCATGCTTCGTCCATGCTTCGTCCATGCTTCGTCCATGCTTCGTCCATGCTTTCGTTATGCTCTAGCTGCGATTGAGAGCGCGGGCTACTTCGGCTTCGGGCAAGTGGGTGTACTGGCAGAACTCGGCGATGGAAACGTAGGCGCGGGCGGGCTTGGCGTAGTGGGCACGGATGCGCTGCAGCAGGGCCCTGGCCGTGCTGTATTTGGTGCCGGTGACGGCGGCGGCTTCTTTGGGGTAGATGCAAACCTGCTGCATAATGGGCTGGCAATGCGTAAAACGGACATGCGAAGATACAACGCTTAAGGACCAGCCGTAGGTTCGTGACATGTTCTACTTCGCTACATTTTTTCGGGTCGCTTATGCGCTGGCTGTAGGTTCCTGGCTGACGGGTTGTGCCGGATTGCGGAGTGACGAGCTGCCGGTGTCCTCGTTTACGGCTCGTGCGGCGGCCGCTGCGGAAGCGGCCCGGGTGGTGCGGGTGATTGATGTCAATACGTACATCATGCTGAGCGGTGGGTCGACGTATCGGCTGCGGCTGCTGGGCGTGGACGCTCCGGAGCCGGACCAGGCGTTTGGACCGCAAGCGGCGGATTCGGTGGCTAAGCTGCTGCCGGTGGGCCGGGTGGTGCTGGTGGCCAAGGCCGGGCACGACCTGTACGGCCGGACGCTGGGGGCGGTGCTGCTGCCGACATCGACGGTGGCAGCTGCGGGGTGGCCGGTGCCGTTGGATTCGCTGCTGGTAGTGCGGGGGTGGGCGTGGGCCTACGACCCCGACCGGCGGGTGGCAGGGCGGGCGGCCCAGCAAGCGCAGGCTGCCCAGTGGGGCCGGGGCCTGTGGAAATGCGGGGACAGCCAAGCGGTTTCGCCGAAGTTGTGGCGGTCGTTTGATGCACGAAATAAGCGGCGTTACCGGGGCAGCTGCACCTGGTAACAAGGCCGGCTAATGCAAGTCAGCACGGTTTATTATTCACTCCTCACCCCGATAACGTCATGGCACGTCAGACAGGTATTATTGGCATTCAGGGCACCGTGGGTGGCCTGGTGTTCAGCAAAAACGGCAACATCTCGCAGAAGCCGGCAAGTAACAAGGCCGCCTTTGCCAGTGCCCCGAGCCGGGCGCGAACGCGGGAAAACGCGGCTGAGTTTGGGTTGGCCGCCAACTACAGTAAGTTGCTCCGCGACTCGCTGCGGGTGGCCATTGCGGCCGCCAGCGACAGCCGGGTAACGTCGCGGCTCACGGCGAAGATGCGCGAAGTCATCGGCCTCGATGACACGAACGACCGGGGGCAGCGCGTGTTTGACGCAACCAACTCGGCCCCGCTGCTCGGCTTCAACTTCAACGCGGGGGCCGGCATCGGCCAGACCATGTACTTCCCCTACGAGGTGACGGGGGCCGGTGCGGACGTGACGATGAGCATTCCGGCGCTGAACCCAGCTTCGGACATTGCGGCTCCGCAGGGTACGACGCACTTTGAAGTGGTATTCGCCGCTTCGTCGCTGGACATGGAGATGCTGACCTACACGAATGCTGTAGTGGCCGCGCCGCTGGGCATCCTGGCGGTGAACAGTCTGGCCTTGGTAAACCAGACGGTTGTTGCCTCTTTCCCGGCGGCTCCTGCCGCAGCCAACCTGGTGGTGGGCGTGGTGGGCATCAACTTCTACCAGCAGGTGAACGGCAAGTTTTACCCGCTCAACAATAACAGCACGAACCCGCTGGCGATTGAGTACGTGGCCTAAGCCACGGATGCATTGGTATTGAACGGTCGGCCAGCAACGGCTGGCCGTTTTTCTTTCACCTTCTAACGCTTAGTTCAATGGCACTAACGGCCTATCAAATCCAATTTAAGCGGCGCATGAAGCGCGCTATCAGGCTCCGCGCCAAGGCTGACCAGAAGGCCCGGCGCTACACGCAACTCTTAGCCGATGCCATCGGCGCGGCCGAGGACGCGGCCATGCAGATGAACGAGTTGAACCGGCTCTACAACGTGGACGTGAGCACCTACACGCTGCTCACGCAGGCGCTGCACGCCAACAGCGGGCAGGAAGTGCTGGTGGACCATCTGGCGCAAAGCACGCCCGGCGAGGAGCTGGTTATCTTCAACCAAGTGCCGGACGGCAACGGCGGGCAGCCTCTGCCCAACAACCCGTTGTTTGGGGAATTGGTGACGGGTACGCCGGTGCTGGTGCCGGCACTGGCGCTCAGGGTAGCGGAGCCGCGTGCTGAAGCCTCGGCACTCGTGGCCGAAGCATCTGCGCCGCAGTGGGATGCGGCGCAAGACTAAGCATTGCCTGGAGCAATCAAAATGTAAAAGGCCGGCCCCATCGTTGGGGCCGGCCTTTTACATTTTGCTACCCTCGCCTGGATGATGGGTTCGGTCATTTCGCAGGCACCATCTGCACAATCGACAGAGCACATACTTACTACAAACGGGGCCCCTGGTCAGGCTTTGAAGCTATTGGGCCAGGTCATCTACGCGGGCTTCGGGGGCTTCGCGCAGCACGACCTGGATGCCGTGGTCGCGGGCCTGGGCGGTGGTGTATTTTTCGCTGCGGCCGATGATTTCGCCGTTGGCGGCCACATGGTTGAAACCGTACTGGCCGGATTCAAAAAATGATTGAAAGCGCTGGGGCTGGCAGTTGGCTTTGACCGACTGGATGCCGTTTTCACAGCTGACTTTGGCCGTGTAGCCTTCGCCGGATTGCACGATTTCGCCGTTGTCGGCGCGCAGGTGGTACCAGTACTGGCCGCTGCTCTGGAAGATTTGGAAGGTTGCCATTTGGGAAAAATGAAGGTGGTGCGGTGAATTATGATGCGTTAGGCAGCTTGTAACTCTTCCTCGCGGTAGCAGTCCCAATAGCCGTTGTCGAGGTAGTAGACGTTGATGCGCTGCACCAGGCCGGTGGCGGGGTGGCGTTCCTTGTGCTGGCCGCGCCAGGTGATGGCGGCCGGGGCACTGTGGGCGGGCTGTACGCGGTGGCCGATGGCAAAGGCAAAGGTGGCCAGCGGGGCCGGCGGTGGTGTGCTGGGGGCCTCATATTCGGGCTCGGCGGTAGCTGTTGATATGGCGGCAACTTCGCAGGCTTGCTCGTGCCAGGCCAAAAGGTCGTGACAGACGGGGCATAGGTCAGCGTCGGTTTCGGCTTCGTAGTCGGGGCTCAGGTCGTCAGAATATGAGTCGGTATCACCGTCTGGCTCGTGAGCTGGCACGGGGTCTAGGGTCACGGTGCGGATGGCGCTTTTAGATACTTTCATAAGAATAGGCAAGGCGTAGCAAGCAAAAAACACTGCTAATCTAGCTAGTGACCTTTGCGAAAACAAACCCGACCCTCCCACTTATTACATTTTGCATCAACTACAATACAGCTATATTATCAGGATATTACACGGATGGTAGAAAAGTTTTCAGGCTGAGCATCAGTACACAGTACCAATTTTATTAGCGGCAATATAAACTAATGAGATTAGTAGTCGTTTATTTGGGGATTCCACCTATCGTTACCCCCCTATGCACGACGTACTGCTAATTCCGGTGTTAGAAGCACCGATGGAAGCTTATTTGCCGGTGTTCAGCTGCCGGGTGCCGGCGGGGTTTCCTTCGCCGGCCACTGATGAGTTGGAAGGGCTTTTTGACCTCAACAGCCTGCTGTTCCGGCACCCGGACGCTACCTATCTGGTGCGGGTGAGCGGGGAGAGCATGAGCGGAGCCGAGATTCATGCCGGCGACCTGCTGGCGGTGGATAAGCACCTGGAAGCCGACCATGGGCATATCGTGGTGGCGGTGGTGGATGGCGACTGCACGGTGAAACGATTGGAGCGTCGGGGCGAAACGTGGTGGTTGGTGCCGGCTAATTCTGCCTTTGAGCCCTACCAGATTCGGACGGGGGAAGAACTGCACATCTGGGGCGTGGTGACGCATGTGGTGCATGAACTGCTGCCGGGCCGGCTAACGGCGCTGCTGCACAGCCGCGACTAGCGATGTTCGGGCTGGTGGATTGCAACAACTTCTACGTGAGTTGTGAGCGGGTATTTCAGCCGCGGCTGGAAGGGCGGCCGGTGGTCATTTTGAGCAATAATGACGGCTGCATCATTTCGCGCTCGGCCGAGGCGAAGGCGCTGGGGCTGAAAATGGGCGACCCATATTTTCAGGTGAAAGAGCAGCTGCGCCGGGACTCGGTGCAGGTGTTCAGCTCGAACTACACGCTGTACGGGGATATGTCGCGGCGCGTGATGCACTATCTGGGGGCGACGGTGCCGGGGGTGGAAATCTATTCCATTGACGAGGCCTTTCTGGATTTGGGCGGGCTGGAACAGCATTTGACGCCGTACCTGGGCAACCTGACCGACTTAGCGCAACGGCTGCGGGTGGGCGTGAAGGCGCGCACGGGCATCCCGGTGTGCGTGGGGGTGGCTCCCACCAAGACGCTGGCCAAGCTGGCCAACCGGCTGGCGAAGAAAGATGCCGGGCTGGACGGGGTGCTGTACTTGGATTCAGCGCAGCGGCGAACGTGGGCGCTGGGGCAGGTGCCGGTGGGCGACGTGTGGGGTGTGGGGCGGCAGTACGCGCAGAAGCTGACGGCGGCGGGCATTGACTCGGCGGCGGACCTGTCGCGGGTATCGGAGGCCTGGGCGCGCAAGTTCTTGGGCGGCGTGGTGGGGGCGCGGCTGGTGCGCGAGCTACAGGGCTACCCCTGCGCGGGGCTGGCCCCAAGTGAGGACGGGACGCTGCGCCGGCAAAGCATCAGCTGCTCGCGCACGTTCGGACGGCCGTTGCGGGAGCAGTCATCGGTGCTGGGGGCGGTGTCGGCGTTCGTGGCGCGGGCGGCGGAGAAGCTCCGGCGGCAAGGTGACCTGGCCCATGTGTTGACGGTGTTCGTTAGCAAAAATCGATTCGGGCCGTCGGCCGATGCGGGCGGCGGGCATTCGCGCTCGGCGGTGCTGACGCTGCCGGTGCCCACCAGCGACACGCGGGAACTGACGGCGCGGGCCGCGCAGCTGCTGGCCCGGCTCTGGGAGCCGGGGGCGGTATACGTGAAGGCGGGCGTGGTGATGGCCGGGCTGGAAGCGCCCGGCGGCCAGCAGCTGGGGCTTTTTGGGGAGCCCGCGCCGCTGGCGGCGGGAGCCGCAGTGGAGGGCAGGAGCGCACAGATGATGGCGGCGCTGGATGGGCTTAATGCGCGGTTCGGGCGCGGGACGGTGCAGCTGGCGGCGGCGCTGGGACCGAAGGGGGGCGGGCCGGTGCCCTGGCAGGGGCAAGCGGCGTGGCGTACACCTGCCTACACGACGCGGCTTGAGGACTTGATGATAGTCAAATAACTTCTTTTCGGTCTGCTGGTGGCTGGCCTTTTTCTTCACCCTTTTTCCTGTATTGGTATGCCACATTTTGTCCCAGACGCAGAATCCATCACCGAGTTTTACGGCGCGTATGAACAGCGTGGGTGCAAGTTTGAAGTAGTGCCAGCGCCCGAAATGGGTGGCTACGGGCTGCGTATGCAACTCGGGGCAGGGAGTGACGTGTTGCCGATATTTCCACTGCCACAATCGGAGATGGACAGCGTTGAAGCGGCCGAGCGGTGGCTGGCCCACCTGCGTGACCATGAACTGAGCTTGTTTTTTTCTTTGCGGAAAGCGGGGTAATCAGGATTTGGGTCAGGAAGTTAAACTATGCTTTAAGGAGTGGGTAGCTCCACAGCGGCTGAAGCCTCGCCGACCAGTCAGCTTCCTTAATTGGGCGCCGGCCTTTTTATGTTTGGTGGCTTCCCTATGATGAGGTGACGGTTCCTGTAGTGGCGGCAACTTTACTGAATGCGGGTTCGCTACCTCAGTTTTACACTACCGGCAAATACATGCCGCTGAATTTTAAAGTTATACGCTTAATGCGGGACTCCCGAATTGTGTCGTTGCTGCGCACTCGTAAATTCCAAAACGCAAAGGGACTCAGGTCAACAAAGGTCCGGCTGTTAGTGGCTGGGTCAATCCCACCCAAGTTACTGCCGTTGGCTGTCGTCTGCAATTGCCCTGCATCGTTGTAGTAAATATTGGTGGTGCGCGGCTTGTGGCTGAAGTAATGCGTGCGGTCACCGTCAATCTGTACGCTGCCTCCGTGTACCAAATCAATTTTGAGGCCCCTGGTCGACAGGCTGGCGATGTTGACTTCCACATTACGTACTAATATCCGGCGCCAACTGGGGTTTTCCGCGAATTGACCCGATTCTGGCGTTAGTGCAAAAGTGATGTAAAGCTGCCCCGTGGCTCTGTCGTAGTGCTTGCTCATTTCTAGCTCGTTAAGTTCTACATCCACGCTAAACGGCTGCTCACGCTGTCCCTGAGCGACCTTTACGTTTTTCTGAGCTACTAACAGGCTCTGATAGCGCGCTTGGAGGGCCGCAATGTTCCCGTCGTTGACCGACCCAAGATTGGCTGGTTGCAACGACCAGTACTCGTGGGCACGAGAGGCTTCGTGGAGGGTACGCACCAACTGTTCCTTGGCCCGGGCTAGCTGTACTTCCATGTAAACCTGCCACTCCAAAAGGTTAGGGTCGGTAGTACGAGCGCGCACACTCCGTAGGCGGTCAGCCTGCGTGTCTTGCATCGCGACTTCTGCCTTCAGCGTTTCGCGCTTCACCACAAGCGAGGTGTACTCAAATAGCTTCTCGTTGCGTGTGTTACAGGCAGTCTGGTAATTTTCGATGCGTCGACGGTAGTTCTTGGCCTCGGGCATATTTTTAAACTTGTCGAAAAGCTCTTGGTATTCAGCACTGTTCATGGTGAGCTTAGTAGCAGCCAAGCTCTGGTCGATATCTTGTTTGAAGTCGGCGTAGGCTTGCTGCAATTTGGCGATGCTTTGCTGCACCTCCCCGATTTTGGCGGCAATCTCCTTTACCCGCGTCACCACATCCTTAAATTTCTGGGCCGTTTCGAGGGCGCTCATGCTAGCCGCGATGGCCGGGGCCGCTGCCCCACCGGTTTGAACAGTGACCACCACGGCTGCCACCAGTTTCAGAATAGAACCAACCGGGCAGCCTCCGTTGGCGCGGGCCTCCCGCCGAATGGCGCTTTTAAACTTTTCCTCAGCGCGCTCTATTTCATCAGCCAAACGCAAAATAGTTACGTCTAATTCAGTTACCGTCTTTTTGAGGCTGTTGGCTTGCTGGTCGAGCCCGCCCACCTGTTGTCTTAAGCTGTCAACGATGCTGGCGTTGGCCTGCAGTGTATTGTCCACGCTTTGCAGGCGAACCGCGTTGTCTTTCACGTCGCGCCGGTAGTTGTCATGGCTAGTTTCAATGCTAAGCGACAGTTGGAACATCTGAGTTAGATAGTCGCGGTATTCTTCGGGCGAGAGTAGCGGTACGTAGTTGATTGGGTAGCCGTAGAAGTTGAGGCCGGCGCGCATCTGGGCAACCAGCGCTTGGGCTCGGTCATCCAGAGCCCGCCACTCTTCAGCCTTCACTTCGGCTGGGGCCGAGGCGAAGGCCATCGGAATATACCCGTTAGGTGCTATTGGAACGGAGTTGCGCGCCTCAGTCAGGCGAGCTAGCCAAGTCAGTAGCGTCGCACACTCCGGAAATTCGTTGCCGATATAGTGCAGCGAAAGATTGTGCAGGGTTAGTTGCAGTTGTGTTAGAGAGGCCGCGTTAGCCAATAGCTTGTAATCGCAACGTGCAAGGCAATCGGTAATGGGCTGGTCCGGCTGTGTGGCACCGGCGGCCGTTGGTGGCGGCGTGTCTCCATCTGGTCCAACGGGACCAGTTGGACCGTAGGAATTCTCGTCTCTGCATATGTAACTGTCACTTTCTTTACGCGAAATACTAGCACCCCATTTATTGCGTCCTCCAGGGCCACCGTCACCACCTGGTCCTTTTACACCAGGCGTACCAGCCTCTCCCCCACGGCCGCCTTTTTGCTCCAGCCCAATGCTACTGGATGCTGATGCATTGTGCGTAAAAACCCGGATTGTACCAGGCTGACCACCAGAGCCACCTGCGCCACCCGCTCCAGCTGCACCACCTTTGCTACCCGGTCCGCCCTGCTCTCCTGCAATCGTACCTTCTTGACCGTTACACTGAGCATTACGGCCCCGTCCGCCCGGTAGACCTTTACCACCGTTGCCGCCTGCCTGCCCCTGGCTGCCAGCCCCACCGCTGGCACGTAGGCTGCCCTGGCCTTTTACGGATTCGGCCACTATAGTTATCTGGCCAGCATCGTTTCCGCGCAGACCTGCGCTGCCATTAGGACCGGCTCCACCCATGTTAGCGATGCCAGGAGCCACCGTATCGTAGGTCTCACCGGACCGACCACTCGCATCTAGCGCTTTGCCGTTTAGATTTAGTTCTCGGGTGTGAATATAGATGCGTCGGCTATTAAGGTGAATGTCTTCTTTCAGCGTAACCACATCGGCATAAATTATTAAGTTGTGTAAGGGCGACACCAATACATTTTCCAAGTTTAGTCGGCTAGCATAGATGATAATGTCTTCCCCAATTTGCACCCTGTGGTAGTCACTAAAGCCAAGCGCATGGGAGTTGGTCGGCATGGGTAATGAGGGTGCTAGTTGGGGACCAGCAATTGCGTACACCGGCTGCGCCACCATAGGTTGGGCTGCGAGCAAGGCTGGCAATATCCCAACCGAGCCGACTGCTACCATCGAGCCTTTACCTAAGCTTGTAAAGAACTTTCGGCGTGATTGCATGAGCTAAATGAGGTTAGTAAGTAACGGGAACATACAAAAGCCTTTTCGATAGGTCTTAGTCAGGTTTAGGACACTCAGCCCCTTCCTTCACCTTGCGACCTTAACAGGATAAGTCGACGCAATGTAATGGATTAAATTTATTATTGAATAATTCTATTATTGATGCCTTTTGGCTTCGTTCGGTTCCCAGCTATCACTTACCCTTGGCTGTATGTAGAAGCCTACGACTGCAGGGCCAGCACTACGGGACGGCACTGCTGCTGCAAGAAGGCCTTCAGCAGCCGCTCGTACTTTTTCCGGCCGCTGTCCATTTGTCCAGCGGTTAGCTCCACTATCCATACCTGCGGCTCCTGGCCTTTGAGCGGCTTTTTCTGCACGGCGATGAGCACTACGCGCTGGGCCTGTAGTACGTCGGCGTAGAAAGCGCCCTGGCGGTCGTAGCCGTACTGCTCGACGGTGGTCAGGAATTGGGCAAGGTCGCGGCAGCTGGTGGTTTTGAAATCCACCACGGTGCGGCGCTGGCGCTTGGGGCTGTCGATTAGCAGGTCGGGGCGCACTTTGACGAGTAGGCCGGTGGGCTCGTGGGTGGCGGTGTAGGACTGTTCGGCCTGGCCGCGGCTGGTGTAGATGAGGTGGCGCGGGTAACGCCGGCGGCGCACGGCGGTGGCCAGCTGCGCGGCGGCCTGGCGCTGGCGGTGGTCGGCGGGGTCGTGGGCGTTGGTGGGCTCGAACAAATGCGGCTCCAGGGTGGCGCTGTGGAAATAGGAGCCGAAGGCGAAGGCGGCGGTGCAGTCGCGGCGCGGGCGGCCCAACAGCTCATCGGCCAGGGTGCTCAGGTCGGTGTTGCTGATAGCGGCCAGGGCGCGGTGCTCGGCCTGGGTGATGGCGGGGTGGTGCTGAAGGTGCTGGAACATGAGGCGATGATTATGACTCGTGGCTGATGATGATAGCAAGGCGGGATGGGTCGGTGGTGCGGTGTAACCAGATATGGCAGCCACCGCAACCGACGTGGTAATCTGGTTCGGGGAATAGTTCGCGCACCTGCGGGGCGAGGTCGCGCAGGTCGGGCAGCGGGGCGGTGGTGGCCAGCAGCTGGGCCAGCTCGGTGAGGCGGGCGGCCTCGGCCGCGTCGACGGCGGACTGCTCCTGGCGGAGTTCGGGAGTTTCCATCAGGGTGAGGGGTTGAATTGCAGGGTTTGGTGGTTGCAGGGCTGCGGATAGTGGCAGGAGCCGGCGGGGCACTTGTTGAGCCGGGCGCAATGGGGAGCGGCGGCGGCGGCGGTGGCGGCGGTGGCTTCTTCGGCTTCTTCGGCGGCCGTGCGCGGAGCCTTGCGTTTGGCGGGGCGTTTCTTCGGGGTGCTCATGACGTTGGGGCTGGTGGTGGCAGCTGAGGCCCGCGCCGTGGGGCTGGCGCGGGCCTGCGGGGCTACTGGGTTACTGCGGCGGCTTCGGCGGTGGTCGAGGCGGGGAGCTGTTTGGCGGCCCGCTGCTCTGGCAGCTGGTAGCCTTCGGGGGTGCGGTAGCCGGCGGTAATGCGGCGGTCCTCGGTGCCGGTCAGGGTTTCATCGCGGTACAAGTCGAAATCTTCGGCGAACTCCTGGCGGGCCTGCACCTCGGCGGGGTCGGCGGCTACGTAGCTGAAATCGGCAATGAAGTAGGTGGCGGGCTTGCCGTCCTTCTCCGTCTGCTTCTTGATGGGCGTAACCGTGAGCACCACGTCGGTCAGGTTCAGGTCGTCGTAGAACAGGCCCGCGTTCAGCTTTTGCAGGTTCTCGACGCTGTAACCGTGGAACAGCACGGCGCACACGGCCCCGGTTTCGTCCACGAAAAACAGCTCGGCCCACACCTTGCGGCCCATGTTCAGAATGTTGTCGCTGAAAATGCGCAGGGCTACGGGAATGAAGCTGATGGTTTTGCCCAGCACTCTATCGCCGCCCACGTTGAACACGCCCGCTTTGAGGTCGGCGCGGATTTGCTTGGGGTGGCCGGGCAGGTACTTGAAACGGCTTTTTTCGGTTACTTCGCCGGTTTCCTCATCCACACTCACTACTTCCATGTAGGCGCGGCTGGCGGTGATGGTATCTTTTGCGGCTGGCGCGGCGGCGGCTGCGCTGGCGGCGGTTTTGGTGGTGGTTGCCATTGGGGCGGGGGTTGGGGTTGGTTGTGGGGCCACTTGGCGGCGTGGCCCCTGGGCCGTTGTGTTTGGTTATTTGAATTGCTTGTCGTGGCACAGGATGGCGCGGCCCACGATGGAATCCTGGCCCCGCGCTTCGGGCTGGTGGTGGTACCACAGGTAAGTGGCCAGCAGATTGAGGTAGGCCGGGTGGCGGAACTTGCCTTCGTCGTCGATTATCAGAATCAGCTCAGGGCTGAGGCGCACCACGTCGACGGTGCGGCAATCGAGCAGCTGGTACAATTCGGCCAGCTTGAAGCTGCGGCCGTTGGTGGGGCTGACCGGCTGCGGCTGGGCGCTGTGCGGGTCGAGCAAATGAGGCTGGTAAGTAGTAGCGGTACGGGGCATGGGTCAGGGATATTTGAGGGTTGAAAAGCAGGCTATTGGGGAGCGTAGGCCATAGCGCCGGGATAGGCATGGGCGCTGGCGTGGAAAAGCTGCACGGCGGCGGCCAGCGCCTCGTAGCAGCTGCCGCCGGTGCCGTGGTACTGGGCGGGGCAGCCCGCGCCGGCGGGCGTGTAAATGGTGATGGTGTAGCGGGTGCCGTGGGCGAACGTGTAGCCGCGCACGGAGCAGCCGGGCACGGGGAACATGGCGGCGGCGACCTCGGGAAAGCTGGGGGTGATGCGGGCAATCATGGCCGGGGCGGGGTGGTGGTGGCCCGCGCTGCGGTGAGCTGGCGCGGGCCGGGTGGATGGGTTAGATGAAGCCTTGCCAGCGGTCGGGGTCGGTGGCGGGGTGGTCGAGGGGGTTGGTGCTGGGCTCGGCCAGGGTGTGCCACTGGCGGGGCACGTAACCGGCGGGCGGGCCGGTGCGGGCCTGGGTAGCGAGTGCGGCTAGTGTGGCCTCTAGCTTGGCCCAGGCGGCGGCGGTGCGGGCCTGGGCCGCTTGTTGCGCTGTGGTGGTGGCGCTACACATGGGCCGGGGCGGGGCTGCACGGGCAAAAACCCTTGGAACACATGGGGCCGTTGCACCACAAGCAGACGGCGCGGGCTTGCTGCTGGGCCAGCGCCACCTGCTGGTGGTGCGTGGGCCATGGCTGACCTAGTGCGAGGCGAAAGACCGGACCGTGCCCATACTGGCGCTCCCGCTTGATGCAGTAGGAGTGAAACCCCCGAAGGCGGGTAGTGGAACTGCCGAAAATGGCCGCGAAGCGGGCGCGGCGGCCGGCGGCGGCAATGGCGGCGGCGCGGGCCTGGATGGCCTGTGGCGCGGTGGTGGCGGCACTATACATGGTAGGGCGACCAGCAAAGCGAGGAAGGAACACCACCGGCCAGCTGCACAGCGGCGGCATACCAGCCGTCGGGGTACTGGCCGGCGTAGCGGTGGCGGGTGAGTGCGCCGAAGCTGCCAGCGGCCAGAAGCCCACAGTAGCGGCGGTCGATGGTGCGCTGGGCGAAGCGGCCCCAGGTGCGGGCGCGGCGGCTGATGGCGGCGCACTGCGCGAGGGCGGCGGCGGTGCGCAGGCAAGTGGTGTGTAGCATGACCTGTAGGAGCTAGGTGCTGGAAGCGAAGGGCCTTTCCCTTTTGCTATACACAAATATACGCCAAAATATGCTATAAGTTACACTGAAAAAGAAAAAAGATGGGAAAATAAGTGTAGGAAAATAGGAAAGAAAATGGTAACTTGTGATATGGAAAATGTGCAAAAAATGGTAGCAGTAGTGGGTAGCCGAAGCTGCACCAAGTGCCCGGCGCTGACTGAGCGGCTAAATGAGCTGCACGCCGCCGGCGACCTGGGCGGGGTGGTGCACGGCGGGGCCGTGGGCGCTGACTGGCTTGCGGCCTGCTGGGCGCACCGGGCGGGGGTGCCCCACACGGTGCACCGGCCCGACTACCACGCCCACGGAGCCGGCGCGCCGCTGGTACGCAACGCGCTGATAGTGGCCGCTGCCGACCTTGTGCTGGTGGTGTGGGATGGCCAGAGCCGGGGCACCTTGGACGCGGCCCGCCAGGCGGTGCGGCTGGGCAAGCGGGTGGAGTGGCTGGCACACCCCGCCCCGAGTGCGGTGCCGGTGCCCGGCGGGCTGGGCCTGTAGCCCGTGCCCGGCAGGGGGGGGGGCACGCCGACACCTACCGCCGGCCCTGCAGGTGGCAGCTGCCCGGCCCCGACGAAAACAGGCCCGCCACGCGAGGCAAAACCGCCGGACCCGCAACGCCCTGCTGAAGCCCTGAACGTGCGGCGTGCGAGATGCCAGACCACAAAGGCGCGGCCTGCCGGCCCGGCCGACCTGCTGCCCCTAAATGCTGGCCGGGGGCTTGGGGGCGGCACGCCCCCGAATTACCCGCCCGGAGGGCACCTTATGAGGCTCCGCCGCTGTAGCCGCCGCTGCATCTGTTGCCGCTGGGGCCGCGCCGGGCCGATGAAGATGACCGGGCGTTAGCCTAGGCATGAAAGCCGCCGTGCTGCCGGTTGACGAAGCGACAAATTTTCAAAGGTGAAGCAAAGGGATGTCTGGCTGTGCTTTTGGTAGGTGAGTCTTTGGCATCAGCAGCGACTAGGGGATGCCGGGGGCCGACCTTTTTTGGGCTGGCAGCCCGGCATCCCCCTACACGGCAGCAACTGAAAACGGGTGTGGTGGTAGCCGGTGGCCTTTTCTGGCCTCCGGCGCTGGGCAAGTATCGTGGGGCGGTGGGCTGACCTTCGGGAAGCTGGCCGGACCTGGTTGCTGCTGAATCGGGGCGCGGTGCTTTTTGGAGCACGGCGGCCGGTGGCTGGGGGTAGCTTTATGAGGTCGTGGCTGGGGAATCGGGGCGGGTGGGCTGTCCGGCAAGGCAGCTGGCCCGCCTGGTGTCAGCTGTTGCTGGGGTGATACGCAAGGGATGAAAAGGGCGCGACCAACGGGAGCGGTGCGCAGCACGGGAGCGCAGCGGACCCCTGCACAGCCCGACCCCCGGAGCGACCAACGGAAGCGGAGGGGGGTGCGCCCAGAATAATGCAAGATGTCTGAATTTGACAGCGGTCTGACCGGGTTGTAGTGTAGTGGGTTATGTTTGGCGTATTGTTCTACTTCACTACAAAGTTCATCCCATGTTATTCAGCAGCTCAAAGCTTGGTCAGTCGGTTCAGATACTGGCCTCCGGTGCCCTCGGGCAAATTGGCATCAACACGTTCACGCCGCCGACCGCGGGGGAGATTGAAAGCTTCGTGCACATCGTGGTGCAGGTGATTGTGGGCGTGGTGACGATTTATGCCACCGTCCGCAAGATGTTTCAACAGCCCCAGGCGGTGGTGCAGCTGCCGGCTGCGGTGGTTGTTGCGGCTGCTCCTGCCGTGCCGGTGACAGAGCAGCCCGCTGCTACCCCTTCCGACCCCGCCGATGGAATCCGCTAACACCTCGCTGCGTCCCACCGCTGGTGCTGCTGCGGTGCAGGCGCGGGTGGCTCCGAAGCTCACGCCCAAGCAGGCCGCTACACAGTTTGCGCGCCTGGCCGAAGCGCTGCCCTGCCTGCGGGCGGCGTATTTGGAGGCATTGGGGCGGTGGTCGGGTGACCCGGTGCTGCAGCTGCTGGGGCTGCCCATCGTGACCGAGTGCTACCGGAGCCCCGAGCGGCAAAACGAGTTGTACGCGCAGGGCCGCAGCAAGCCGGGGCCGGTGGTGACATACAAGCTGGGCGGGCAATCGAATCACAACATCGGGCCGCCGACGCCGGCCATTGATGTGGCGTTTCTGCTGGCTGATGGGTCGGTGTCGTGGTCGGGGCTGCTGCTGTCGAAGTTTGCCCGGTTGGTGAAGGCGGCCGATGCGCGGGTGCATTGGGGCGGCGACTGGCCAAAGTTCAAGGACCGGCCCCACTTTGAGGTGCCGAGGTAATTCCCGTATCAGCTGGCGGGGTTTTCAGCTTTCACTTTTACCGTTTTCAGTGATGAATATCTGGCGTATTCTGGGCCATGTGGCCGTGATGGTGTTGAGCGAGCTGCTGAACAAAAGAAAGCAGCGAGCGGAATAGACCAACCGAACTGTGCTGATGTGGCAGGGAGGTAGGTTCAGATAAAAAAACAGGCCTTCAACGCAATTTGAAGGCCTGTTTTTTTATACCCTTACCTGTACCTGATTGGCTATCTGGATGGTTTCGTAGATGGCAATACCAGCCAATGAAGTGATAGAGACTGTTAGCGCGTAGGGCACCTGCTCACCAGAAGTATCCCACCCTTTATGGCCTGTCACAGCGAATAAAAGCCGGTCCCGGGAAAGCTCGAAGCCGCTTACAATTGCCCAATCTTTTTGTAGGGTGCTATTGGGGCGGCGCACTTCACGGGCGCTTCTTTGGCTAATAGATGAAGTACCTATCTGCCAGTAAATCCGGTTGGTTCCCGAGCCAGTGTCGGTTGTTTCGTCTTCGAAGTCAGGCCGGAGCGTTACATCTACTTTTTTCAGAAACTCCTCCAGACTTTGACCCAGCTCAGCGGCCTGCCATCGGAGCTGGGTTGATACGTAGTTGCGCAGGCCCTGCCTGGTGCGGCGTGGACGCGCTGCATAGGACAGGGTTACTTCCAGTCGGTAAAGCGTTTCGTCTTCGAGCCCATTTAACTGATTCAGCTTAACCTGGTAGAGGTGAGCACTACTCGCGCTAAGTTGGTCTTCGGTGATGAAAGTAACGCGGGCATCTGAATTCTGAATAGCGCGGTCTTTATCTGGGATGCCGTAGCCCAGGGTGCGCAAATGAAATAGTTTCTCCTGCTGCGTTGCATTCTCAAGGGCTATTGGCCACTGAGCTGACTGGACAATCAGGGCGCGGTACATCAAGGTGCTGGAATCAGGCAGGACTTGCTGTAGAGCAGCAGCTATGTGTGTGACCTTGGGTGCGGCGAAGGAAGTGCCCGGTTCTGTGCGTGCTACAGCTGGATGGCCTCCAAATGTGGACGTGACCAATTCCGGTAACGCGTCGGGCACGTTGAAAACAAAATTGCCAGATGCCGTCTGCACCAAGTCACCACCGTATTCTACTACGTCTGGCTTGATAACTCCCCAAATACCCAGGCCGCTACGCGAAAAAGCGGACGGCTCCTGGTGCTCGCCGAACGATGTATGAGCTAAAGTATTAATGCGCTCATAGCTAACCGAGCCGACAGTAAGTGCCTGCAAGCTTTGGGCAGGATTGCCGATGCGGCAGGCAGATTCGGATAAATAGTCCGGATAGTGCCGGCCTGCGGCCAGATGCTGCTCTACGCTGAGCCGATTGGGGTGGCTACCTGTGGCGCTGATGTTGCCTGCGCTGGTTATGAATAAGACGTCGTGTTCAAAACTGAGCTGGTCGATTTCAGCGGCCCACGAAGACATATGTTTCAGACGACAGGGGCCAGGGGTCTGCACTGACAGATTGAATAGCCGGGTACCCGATGGAGTGAAGTCGTTTACAATGCGGCGCATGATATCGGCAGGTAGCATGGACGATTCCATGCTTTTGCCGGCATTGAGCACACGGGCGTTTTGCAGCCAGGCAACTGCGGTTTCACTACCGGAAGCGGGAATGCTGTCGGGAAACAGAATAGCTCCGGCAACCCGCGTTCCGTGGCCTCCATTAGGCACCATATCGGCGGTGGCAGTGACGCCGGGCAGGTAACAGCGGGCATTGGCTGCATCAATGGCAGGTTGCAATAGCCGATGGCCGGCCTGCATCCCGCTGTCGATGACACACACGCGTGGCGCGTCTGGAGCCGGCGCCAGAACCTCTACGCCCCAATCCTGCAATAACTGCTCGGCCTGCTCATTCGCATCGGTTTCCCAATCCCACTCTTCGATGGAAAACGTGTAGGGAAAAAGCGCAATCTCCTTTACACCACGGCCGGAAATGCACAGCTTGTAATTGACAGTATCGGGCTGAACCAATGGAGTGCCCTGAAATTCGGCTCCGTAGTGGCGAGCTAACCGTTCGAAGCGGCTGATACGGTTGTAGCCCTTCTCAGCCCATTCATCGTTTCGCTTTTCCCACTCGGCTTCTTCCTCGGGTGTGGCATCTGCTGAAAGCGGCGGCGGCTCGGTGGCCTCCACTACAATAGCAACCTCTACCCAGCAGCTGGTTTCCTGGTCGATGGTAAGCCAGCGCTCGAATAAGCTTTCACCAACTACACGGTCGATGCTTTGAGCACGGGGCAGAATATCCCACAAGGCCCCGACTACCCCGATGGATGTACCACTTATCAACGTATTGAGGCGTTGATTAAGCTGCGGGAAATCGGCTGATGTTGCTACCCCGATAATATAGCCGTCGGGCTCAACAGATACTATTTCGATACCCCACCCGCTCAACTTAGCCTCGTCGAATGCTTTGGGGTCAACCTGCAGGAAAAGCGGTACTACCTGTGCGTTGGGGCCTTCATTGTTGAATCCTTCAGCGGCGAGCTGCTGCTGCTGAGCTTCCCAATTGGCCCGTACATTCTGGAGTCGCTGACGCAACGCACTACCATGGCCTCGTGGGTCGGCTTGATTGCGTAGTGTCTGATTAGCGAATTTTTTGCCAAAGCTGCCACTATACTGATAAGTGCCTTCGACTACACGGAGAAAGGATAGGTGTTCAAAAGGCGGCATTTCGGGCTTAGTCGTTTTCGATGGTAGACAGTTCTTGTAAGGCCTGCTCTAAGTGAGCAGTGATAACCTCGGAATCAAGGTTTAGCACACAAAGCTTGGCAGCATCCTGGGCAACCTTGACAACCTGGGCCGCCGACAGACCGACCAACTGCTTAGCGAAATCAGGAAGTTTAACGGAGCGACTTACAAGCATGGCACCAAGGGTGTTTTTGAGGAGCTGGCCGATTTCGGCCTGACCGGGGCGCGGAATGCTAAGCACCTCATCAAAACGCCTGAAAAGGGCCTTGTCTAAGGCATGTTCCAAGTTTGTGGTAGCTACGAGGAGGCCCGGGGCCTGGTAATCTTCGAGCAGCGAGAGCAGAATATTTACCAGACGGAACATCTCGCCCACGTCCTGACCATAGGTGCGGGATTTAGCGATGAAGTCGCATTCGTCAAGCAGTAACACGCAAGGCTGTGACTGGCTAGCATCAAATAGCGCTCGTAGGTTGTTGGCTGATTCACCTAGGAAGGATGACAGGAGCGTGTCGAACTGCACTTTAAAGAAAGGGAGGCCAATGTTCCAGGCTAAGCGTTCGGCCCCCATGCTCTTGCCGCAGCCTGGAGGGCCATAAAGCAGAATCTTGCTGCGTGGCCTCAGGCCATACTCGGCCAGTCGGTCGCGGCTCGCGAATTCGCGCTCGACGCGTGCGAAACGGCCTTCCACGTCTGGCGGCAGAATCATGTGGTGCCGTAGCTCACTTCGGGGCACTTCCTTCAGTAGCGGCTGTTGCTGCCGACGACTCAGTGGCAACTCGGTGAGCTGGGATGGGAATGTAGAAGTACGCTGGCCAGCAGGTTTCGCACGGGCAGTGCTGGCAGGCATCGGCTCAGCCACGCGTAGCATGCCCTCCAACTCCAGCACTAGCAGCGAGTGGCCTTTGCTACGCTCTTCTTCTACAATGCCGCGGGCCACACTCAAAAGGTCTGGGCTGGGACGCTGCTGGATAGAGCGAAAAAGTCGCTTGAGGGTATCGGATTTCATGGACAGGGCGCGGCTAATGTTTATTATTCAACACCTACACGCGCTAAAGCGTCGCAATCTACTGCTAAAAAGGTTGGGTATTTTTTGGCCCAGAGGGCGCTTCGTTACTCTGATTGAAGCTTGCTATCGCCTCCCCGCTACCGGTGAACAACCTGCGCTAAGAAGTTTGGAAATCGTTGTATCTAGTCGGTAATGCCAAGGCAGCATATACTTCAAGTAACCCTTGCTCTAAGTCGTCGGGGACGCTTAGGAAACGAACCGACATTGCGGCTACGCGCCGCTTGCAGGCCAGGAAGACCGGTGAAAATTCGGTGCAATCACTCAGTGCCGCGCGCGTGCGGGTGATGTCGATGTTCTGGTCCGTCGCAGACTCGTAAGCGAGTAGGAAGGCAAAGTTTGCATCATTGTGACCGGAACCATCGCGGCCATGCTCCTGCAGTCGGCTACGGAGCCGGCGGCTACGGCCGACGTACATGGGTAAGCCGTTTTCATAAAAAACGTAGTTTCCGGCGGTTGGAACGTCGGGTTTGACAATGCGTTCGCGACTGAATATTTCGCTGCGCAAATACAAGGGCTGAGCCATAAGCTCGTGGAAGAGCGCGGGTAGGCGAGCTATTCGCTTGTCGAATTCGGGATTGGGCGTCATTAACAATGAAGGGCTGGGGAGAAGCTAGGAAAGGGGCAGCAAGGCTTTGCGGAAGCGTAGCTTCTGGGCTAGCTCGTCGGCGTCTTCGGCGGCGAGGGCTTCCAGAATCTGGTCGTAGTGCTTGATGAACAGCTCGACGAACTCGCGGCCGTTGATGAGATTGATGGGTTGAAAGTGCGGGTTGATGGCACTGGCGCGGGTGGCAGAGCTGTAGTCGGAAAGGGTGATGAAACAGCCCTGATGGCCTTGCTTGAGGGCACCGCGAAAGCTGCGCAGGGCAGTTTCGTTGATTTGAGTGTTGGTGTAGCGCTTGACCTGTACCTGCAGCTTGATTTGGGCGACGCCACCAATGCGGAGCTCGCCTTCGAAGTCGACGCCGCCGTCGGCGACCAGACGGGTGGCCTGGCCTACGAATCCCAGCACGCGAAGCACGTAGCTGACCAATACCTCGAACTCCTGAGCGGAGAGTTCCAGGAGCTTTTGGCGAACGGCTTCGGTGGCCTGCTCGGGGCCGAAGCTGGGGCGAACGTGGGGACGAACCGGGGGCACACCGGTGAGCATAGTAAGCAGCTCCTGCTCCTGAGGGACGTTGAACACGGTGAGGGTGCTACCCAAGGTGTTGCGCAGGCTTTCGGAAAGCTGGTTGCGGTAGATTGGCTGTGGATGCCAGCGAACAGGGCGGCGGTAGCCATAGCGGCATTCGTCGGTTCCGGGGACGACGAAATAGACCGGCTCGGGCAGGACCTGGCCGACGAGGAGGGCGCCTTCAGCATTGCTAAATGGGGTGATGACCCAGTCGTGGGGCTGGATGGTGTTGAGGAAGCGATGAATCTGGCCGATGTTCTGGCCGGAGGTGCCCACGGACTGGCTCAGGAAGTCGTCGCGGTAGCGGGCAGCAATGGCTTCGCGGGTACTGGTGTCGGACATTGGGGCGTCGAACCAACCGATACCGACGTAGCCGCCCCGACGGAAGGCATCGGTAAATTCGCCGCTATCGGCGCGCACGGTAAAAACGGGCATGGGGAAACAGGAAAGAGAGCAGAGAGCGGGGTAAAATCCCGGCCCGGAAGGAGGATTGGGCGGCTAAGGTATCGACGTTATGGCTGGATTCTGCTCTCCTACTGCGTATGGATGGGATGGCTGCTGTGCAGTTTCAATGGCATGGGCGGTGGCAATTGGTGAAAGCGGTGCGGGATGGTGGCTGTCGGACCAGTGGTAAACTGCGGGCTGTGGGTTTCCAAGCACCATGTCGCTTCCTTCCATGCACGGTATGAAAATTCGATAATCGATTACATTCAGAATCCCAACTTCATGGGCAATCCTGACGATATTGCGCACCCAATTTGTACAGTTATTGCACAACTATATAGAGTGCTTGCGAGTCCACACTAGGCTAAGTGCTTTAGGGATAAAACATCAGCATTGTGCTCCGGCAATTTGCACATATCTATCATGGTCAACGAACAACAAATTGAGTACGGCCTTATCGGCGAGCTTACCAGGCTGAAGTATACCCACCGCCCAGACATCCGCGACAATGCTGCCCTGGAGCGCAACTTTCGCGAAAAGTTTCAAGACCTGAACCGCGTGAAGCTGTCCGACGCGGAGTTTAGCCGCCTGCGGGATGAGATTATTAACCCCGACGTATTCCTAGCGTCCAAAACTCTACGCGGGGTCAACACCTTTAGGCGCGAAGACGGCACGCCGTTGAACTACACGCTCGTTAATATCAAGGAGTGGTGCAAGAACGATTTTGAGGTTGTCAACCAACTGCGTATCAACACCGAGAAAAGCTACCACCGCTACGATGTCATCCTGCTTATCAACGGTATTCCGGTGGTGCAGCTGGAGCTGAAGACGCTGGAAGTGTCAGCACGCCGGGCCATGCAGCAGATTGCCGACTACAAGGACGACGCCGGCAATGGTTACACTAATACGCTGCTGTGCTTTATGCAGTTGTTTATCGTCTCTAATAAATCAAAAACGCTATACTTCTCCAATAACCGCACCCAGCATTTTAGCTTCGCGGCCGACGAGCAGTTTCTGCCCGTGTACGAGTACGCTGACATCGACAACCGCAAGCCCAACGGCCTGCACGAGTTTGCCGAGCAGTTCCTGAGCAAGTGTACGCTAGCCGAAACCATTAGCCGTTACATGGTGCTGGTGGAAAGTGAGCAGCGCCTGCTGGTGATGCGCCCCTACCAGATTTACGCCGTGAAGGCCATTGTGGAGTGCATCCGCCAGAACCGGGGCAACGGCTACATATGGCACACTACCGGCAGCGGCAAAACGCTCACATCTTTCAAGGCGTCGACACTGCTCAAGGACAACCCCAACATTGAAAAGTGTCTGTTTGTGGTCGACCGCAAGGACCTGGACCGCCAGACCCGCGAGGAGTTCAACAAGTTTCAGGAGAACTGCGTGGAGGAAAATACCAACACCGAAACGCTGGTGCTTCGCCTGCTCTCCACCGACTACGCCGATAAGGTAATCGTCACTACCATTCAGAAACTGGGGCTGGCCCTCGACGCCAGCCACCGCAAGGAGTACAAGAAGCGGCTGCAGCCACTGCGCGACAAACGAATGGTGTTCATTTTTGATGAGTGCCACCGCTCACAGTTCGGCGACAACCACCAGGCTATTGTAGACTTTTTTCCGAATGCTCAGCTTTTCGGCTTCACCGGTACGCCCATTTTCGAGCAGAACGCCACTGTGAAGCAGATTGACGGCAAGGAAAAGACCCTGCAAACGACAGAAGATATATTTCAGCAGCGCCTGCACGCCTACACCATCACCCACGCCATTGAGGATGATAACGTGCTGCGGTTTCACGTCGACCACTTCAAGCCCGAGGGCAAGGCAACGCCCAAGCCTGGCACGAGTCCCACGCGGGAGAAAGTAGTGGCAGCCATCCTGGCCAAGCACGACGCCGCCACCCACCAGCGCCGCTTCAACGCCCTGCTGGCGACCCAGAGTATTAACGACGCTATTGCCTACTACGACCTGTTTAAGCAGCTGCAGGACCAACTGGCTGCCGCCGACCCGGATTTACGCCGCCTGAACGTGGCCTGCGTGTTTTCGCCGCCCGCCGAGGGCAACAAGGACGTGCAGCAAATCCAGGAGGACCTGCCCACCGAAAAGCAGGATAACCAGCAGGAACCAGAAGTAAAAAAGATGGCCCTCAAAGGCATCATCACCGACTATAACCAGCAATACGGGACCAACCACAGCATTGGTGAGTTCGACCTGTACTACCAGGACGTGCAGCAGCGCATCAAGGACCAGAAGTGGCCCCTCGCCGACTTCAAGCACCCGAAACGCATCGACATAACTATCGTGGTGGACATGCTTCTTACGGGCTTCGACTCCAAGTACCTCAACACGCTGTACGTGGACAAGAACCTCAAGCACCACGGCCTGATTCAGGCGTTTTCGCGCACCAACCGCGTGCTGAACAAGACGAAGCCCGCCGGCAACGTGCTGGATTTTCGGCAGCAGCAGGCCAACCTGAATGAGGCCATTACCTTGTTTTCGGGCCTGAAGCAGGGCGAAGACCCCAAGAAAATCTGGCTGGTGGAGCCCGCCGAGGAAGTGGTCAAGGACTACGAAAAAGCCGTGGGCGAGCTTACCAGTTTCATGCAGCGCCAGGGCCTCACCCCCGAGCCCGGCCAGATAAATAACCTACAGGGCGACGCCGCTCGCGGCGAGTTCGTGGACAAGTTTAAGGAGGTGCAGCGCCTGCGCACCCAGCTCGACCAGTACACCGACCTAGAGGAGCCCGAAAAGACGCAGGTGGAAACCCTGCTGCCCACCGACGACCTGCGTGCTTTCCGGGGGCAGTACCTGGAAACGGCCCGCCGCCTGCGCGAGAAGCAGGGCATCGGCCGCGCCGGCGACAGCAGCGTAAACCAGCTCGATTTCGAGTTCGTGCTCTTCGCCTCGGCCATCATCGACTACGACTACATTGTGGGCCTGATGGCCGCCAGCACCGAGCCGGGCCGCCCGCGCAAGCTGAAGATGACGCGCGAGCAAATCATCGACATGATTCGCTCTGATGCCAAGTTTCAGGACGAGGCTGATGACCTGACCGATTACTATACCCACCTGCCCAAAGACCGCTCCTACAGCCCCGACGAAATTCGGGACGGCTACGACGCCTTTAAGCAAGTGAAAAACGCCACCGAGCTGGCCGAGAAAGCCGCTAGATACGGCCTGTCCGCGGAGACCCTTACCGCCTTCGTGGCCAATACCGTGAGCCGCCTGATACTTGACTCCGACAAACTGCGCGAAGTGATGGCACCGCTAAACCTGGGCTGGAAAGCTCGTGCCAAACAGGAAAATGAGCTAATGGCCGACCTGATTCCACTTCTAAAGAAACTGGCCCACGGCCGCGATATATCCGGCCTGAACGCCTACGAGAACCATGAGTAAAAAAGCACACGAAACGGCTCTGCCCAAGCGGCGGTTTCCGGAGTTTCAGGGTAAGGAGCCGTGGGAAGTCAAACCACTAGGGAGTGTAGCTAAACTGATTAAAGAAAAGGCTGGCTCTAAGCAATACAAGCTAATGAGCATTACCTCTGGCGCAGGTTTGGTGTCTCAGATGGAAAAGTTTGGGAGAGAAATTGCTGGCGCATCCTACAAGAATTACTACGTAATTAGAAAAGGGGACTTTGCCTATAACAAAAGCTCGACGAAGCTTGACCCTGAAGGACAAATAGCACTTCTTGAAAATGAGGAAGCCGGCGCAGTGCCAAATAGCATCTTCACCTGCTTTCGAGTAAATGAGCAAATTGTTTCACCGCAGTTTTTAAAGTATCCATTTGCTAACAACATCCACGGGAAGTGGCTCCGAGACCTCATAATCGTAGGTGCTCGCGTGAATGGTGCGCTATCGATTGATTCAAAGCATTTGCTTGCGCTGCCGCTTGCTCTGCCTTCGCTCCCCGAACAGCAAAAAATAGCCACTGCCCTTTCCTCCCTCGACGCACTCCTTACCGCCCAAACCGACAAGCTAACTGCCCTGCAAGCCCACAAGCGCAGCCTCATGCAGAACCTCTTTCCCGCCGAAGGTGAAACGGTGCCGAAGCGGCGGTTTTCGGAGTTTCAGGATGCGGTGGAATGGAATAATTGCCCATTGAAAGAAGTTTTTACAATCTTTCAGGGCTTTGCCTTTTCGAGCCGTGATAGTGCATTAACGGGTGCTAGATGGCTTAAAATTGCTGATGTTGGCATTCAAAAAATGAATCCAGATGCACCTTCTTTTTTGCCCTCTACTCATAAAGAAAAATACAAAAGGTACTTAGTACGCGAAGGTGATTATGTCATGGCTTTGACGCGCCCATTACTGGGAAATGAATTAAAAATTTCGCCTGTCAATAATTTTTTTGACGGAGCATTATTGAACCAAAGGGTAGGTAAATTAGAAACGGAAAATAATAACACTTTCGTTTATTACCTGCTTCAAACTTCAAGGTTGATAGCAAAAATTAAAAAAAATATTGCTGGCACTGAACCACCCAACTTATCAGCTCAGCATTTAGATGATATCGAAGTATCTATTCCAGAAAGGGCAGAACAACAAAAAATAGCCGACAGCCTTTCCTCCCTCGACAATATCATCACCGCGCAAAGTCGGAAAATCGACGCCCTTAAGCTGCACAAGAAAGGGCTGATGCAGGTGCTTTTTCCTTCTTTAAAAGCTAACGATTAGCTACTGATATATGACCTTACTGGAAATAGCTGAGCAACTGCGTGACGCAAAAGAAAGTGCTATCCTAGTGTATGCCTTCAATGCAACTGGTAAAACACGTTTATCGGTTGCATATAAGGATGCAACGAAAACTGATGACATAAACCATACTGGCGTCTATTACAATGCTTTTAGCGAAGACTTGTTTGTTTGGGATAACGATAACGACAATAGCGAACAGGACATCCGACTCACGATTAAATACTGTAGTCTGAATCAGTTTCATTCGTCGCTAAAGGAACAAGATATTCGACAAAAGCTTGTTCCATACAAACCCAAGTATGAATTTTATTTCAATCCCAACGCAGACCCAGAGCGAGGAATTGATTCAATTACGTTTTATATAGAAGGCGAAGATGCAGAAGATGACAGCAAGACGCCCATTAAAATCTCTCGCGGAGAAGAGCGGATGTTTGTATGGTGCTTCTTTTTGGCGCTGTTCGAGGTTGACGGGTGGGCCGACAAGCAGGCTGCTCATTTTTTTATTGATGACCCTGTGTCAAGCCTAGATGACCACAATATTTTTATCACGGCTGACACAATTTACCAATTAATTCTCCGCAATCTGGATAAACGGAAAATTATTGTTACCTCGCACCATTTTGGCATGATGTCCATTTTGAGTGACTGGCTCAGCAAAGGCGAAGCAGCTAGCCGGTTTAAGAATAGGGACGGCACCAAGAAGTACAAACAATTTCTCTTAGAGCAACGCGCAGAAGGTTTGGTTCTTATTAAACCTGATAAAGGAGTGATGTTGTATCATCTTCGACTTTTGCAATTACTAAACGAAGCTGACACCAAAGATGAAGTATCTACTTACCATTTTGCCTTGTTAAGGCAGGTTTTAGAAAATATCGCCTCATTTCTGGGCGTTGGTCGCTTTAGCTATGTACTAGAGCAAATTGGCATTAGCAAGGGTCAGCGAGTGGAGGACATTGTAAATGCCCTTTCCCACCAGAAAGTATATTATTACCAAACGCCCACTCCCCGACCTGACGAAGTAGTCATTTTCAGAGAAGTCTTAAAAGGACTAAAAGACACGTACCAGTTCGTATTACACACCTAGTAACAAATGAGTACCCAAAACAAACTAGGCGCCACCCTCTGGGCAATTGCCGACGACCTGCGGGGCGCCATGAACGCCGACGACTTCCGCGATTACATGCTGTCGTTCCTATTCCTGCGCTACCTCTCCCAACACTACGAAACCGCCGCCCGCAATGAACTCGGCTCCGACTACCCCGCCGCCCCCACCGAGGATATGCAAAAAGCGGGCGTGTTCACGCCCTTGCAAATCTGGTACGGCCAGAACCCCGACGACGTGCCCGAGTTCGAGAAGCTCATGCGCAAGCGCGTGCACTACGTAATCAAGCCTGACTACCTCTGGGGCCACATCGCCGAGCTGGCCCGCACCACGAGCAAGAAGAATCAGGCGCTGCTGAGCACCCTCGACGATGGCTTCAAATACATTGAAAACGAGTCGTTTGACCGCGCCTTCCAGGGACTGTTTTCCGAAATCAACCTGTATTCCGAGAAGCTGGGCCGCGGCTACGAGGAGCGCAATGCCAAGCTCGCCACCATCATCCAGCGCATTGCTGAAGGCATCAGTGAATTTCCGGACAACATCGACGTGCTGGGCGATGCTTACGAATACCTCATTGGTAAGTTCGCGGCTGGCTCTGGCAAAAAAGCCGGCGAATTCTACACCCCGCAGCTCGTGTCCAACATTCTGTCCGACATCGTGGTGCTCGACAGTCAGAACCCCGCCGCCGGCAAGCGCCAGAAGCTGGAGCGCGTGCTCGATATCACCTGCGGCTCGGGCTCTCTGCTGCTCAACGTGCGCAAGCATATGACCCGGGAAGGCGGCAGCATCGGCAAGATTTACGGCCAGGAGTCGAACATCACCACCTATAACCTGGCGCGCATGAACATGCTGCTTCACGGCGTAAAAGACACCGAGTTCGACATCCACCATGGCGACTCTCTGCTCAACGACTGGGACATGCTGAACGAGCAGAACCCGGCCAAAAAGACCGAGTTCGACGCCATCGTAGCCAACCCGCCCTTCAGCTACCGCTGGGAGCCCACCGATACCCTGGCCCAGGACTTCCGCTTCAAGGGCTACGGCCTCGCCCCCAAGTCGGCCGCCGACTTTGCCTTCCTGCTCCACGCCTTCCACTTTCTGAGCGTCGAGGGCACCATGGCCATTATCCTGCCCCACGGCGTGCTGTTCCGGGGCAGTACCGAAGCCAGCATCCGCCGCAAGCTGCTCCTCGATGGCAACATCGATACCGTTATCGGCCTGCCCGCTAACCTATTCTTCTCCACCGGTATCCCCGTCTGCATCCTAGTGCTAAAGAAGTGCAAGAAGTTCGACGACGTGCTGTTCATCAATGCCGCCGAACACTACGACAAAGGCAGGCGCCAGAACGTCCTGAATGAGGAGCACATCAAAAAAATTGTGGATACCTACAGTAAGCGGCCCGAAAAAGAGGAACGTTACGCCCGCCGCGTGTCGATGGAAGAAATCGAGCAGAACGATTTCAACCTAAACATCTCGCGCTACGTGAGCACGGGCACTGATGCCGTGGAAATTAAGCTGGACGAAGTGCACGAACAGCTAATGAGTGCCAACAAGGCCGTAGCCGACGCTACCGCCGAGCACAATAAATTTCTGCAGGAACTGGGGTTGCCGCTGATTTAGGTACTCGAGCAGCAGTTGCTGCAACCTTGCCGTCGCTGTGCGATTTGCCCACAACTTGATTGCATGAAAAAGGCCTTCCTGTTGCTAGGAAGGCCTTTTTCTGGTTTAGTACTGCCCGTTATGGCCGTAGCGGGTATACACCGGAGTATGCTCTAGATTTAGGGAGTGGTAATGCCCAGGCCCAATGGGAAAGTGGTTAGAATTCCGATTTCACTACGGCGGAACATGGAGCCTTCCAATTTGTAGGCATTACCTAAGTCGATGAACCTGATGAATGGTTGGATATTGAGCACGGGTTTAGTTTTTGCTTGGTCCTTATCCTTGTTCGTTGCGGCGACTAAGAGGCCAAGCACCAAGTTGTGCGTCGTCTGAATTTTAGACTTGTACTCGTCTGGCGTTGAGTAGGGATTCGAGTATTCATAACCCAAACGCAGGTAGGCTTTTTGGTCAGGGGCTATTTGCTTAAAGTAGTTGGCCCTGAAATTTATGTAGTGGGAGTTAGCGTATTTATCCCGAAAGTAAGCCGACGCCTTATCACTAGATTGAACGGACTTGTTGCCGCTTTTAAACTGTTGGCTTTGGCTTACTTCAATTGTTTTGAGGCTGGCCAGGTTAGTTTCATTGGAACTGGAAAGTTCGAGCCGGTAGTATCCACCTCCCCAAGTAACTTTTGGAGCTGCAGAAACCAGGTTAAGGGCGATGCCGACTTGGTAACCGGTGAACTGGACCTCTTTTACTTTCTCAGGGAATAGCGCGAGGCTGTCGTAAGTGCTGAATTTCTGACCTTTTACGGCAACAAAAATGTCGAACCAAGAAATGCGCTTGGAAGACCATTGTACTTTCAGTTCGAGTTTAGAGATGGAATCAGCTTCGGCTTTAGCTATTGCCGGCAATGATTGTTGCTGAAGTCTTTTCAGCTTGTAGCGGGCGATATCAAGCTTCGCTTTAACTTCATCCGTAGCAGACAAAGTGGTAAGGGTGGCAATTGTAGACTCTAGCGCTAGGCGCTCTAAAATCAATGTATTACGTTGTAAAATAAAATAGTCGGTTGCTGCTTCAGTATCCTTGTTAAGCTTTTCCCGAGTACTGCCATAGTAGAAGAATCGTGAAAACCTGCTTGGCGGAATAAGCTGACTTATATTCAGCTTGCCTTCAAAGCTTGAATTGAATTTATTGTCCGAAAAAACCGAAACAATATCTTCGCCAACCGCACCCGTAAGACTGAGCGTGCCAATAGTGCTAACCCTACCTCCTGGCCGACGAATCACCCCGCTCGTGGACAACGTAGCGCTGGGCTTGATGACATTGAGGGAGACAAAGCTGCCGAATGAATTGACGGTTTTATCACCCGTTAACAAATAGGTGACGTCGTTATTGAAAATTTTGGTGAAGTTCTTTGGCGTTACAACACCTGTGACTGGTGTTGATGGGTCAGCAGCTTTTGCAGCAGCTTCCGCTTTTTTCTTTTCAACTTTCGCTTTTTTCTTTTCCGTTGTAGGCTTTACCTGGCCAATACAGACGGTAGCTGACAAGAAAAGTGGAATGAGCAGTAATGGTAGTTTCATGTGGACAACGCTTTAGAGTGAATAGAATTGATTCAAATGTAATAAGTCAAACTTCATATATAACAGATGGCTATTGCCAGGTTGGTTTTGCGGAATTTTGTATTGAATTTATTCCTGTTCGCATTTCACCTAAAAACTCCCTTATAACACAGTGCTATAATCGGCGAGGGTGAAGCGCGCATAAAGGCCGGTGAGGGTCCCTGCTTCGGTGAAGGCCTCGATGTGGAAGCCGCCGGTGCCGATGAAGCCGCGGCCGGGCTGGTGGTCGGTATTGGTGAGGGCTTGCTGGATGGCCTGGCGGGCGTAGCTGCGCACGGTGGCGCGGATATGGTGCTCGTCGGGGATGCGGTTGTCGGCGGAAGCCCAGCGCCACTGCAGGACGCGCATGGCGCGGGCGACGCGGGCGAAGTTGAAGCTGTCCATGAGCTCGTCGAGGTGTTGTTGTTCGTGCGGGGTCATGGGCGGCTGGGGGTATAAGGAGCGGGCTCGTCGTAGGTGGTAGTGAGGTGGTCGGGTGGCGATGTGGCCGTAGTGGTAGCTGGAATGTGCAAGCCGCGCCGCTCGAAGGACTGCACGAAGCCTTCGTAGCTGTAGGCCACGAAGGGCAGGCCGCCGTGCTCTTTTAGCTCGTTAAGGAAGTCAATCTGGTGGTCGCTCAGGCGGTCGTGGCCGGCCTTGACTTCTATGCCGATGAAGCGGGCATCGGACTTGCGATACCCCAGGATATCTGGCACGCCGACGCGGTTGTTGGGGTGCGGGTACCAGCGGCCGGTTTTGGGGTTGTAGCGGCCCCGGTTGTCCTGGGCCCACGCGACGAAGCCTTTGGCGGCGAGGTAGCCTAGGATATGGGCGGTTATCTCGTCGGCTTTCTGGTCGTAGAGGTCGAGCGGGGTTTGGGTGGTAGGTTTCATGGGGCGGGGACCTGGACGAATGAGCCGATGGCCACCAGGCGTGCTACTTCTTCGGTGGTAGTGGGATAGGCGGGGCTGAACTCGGTGGCGTAGATGCTGCGGCGGGCCTGGATGGTGCTGGCAGCAGTGGCCTTGCTGGTTTTGGTGGCGGCTCGGGCGGGCGTGTGGGTGACGCGGTAGAGGCTGCCGCAGCGGGCGCGGTAGTAGGTGGTGGTGCTCATGGCTCAGGGGGCGCAGGTGGGGCCTTGCGGCGGGTGGCGTGGCGGTAGTTGGCAGTCTCGACCTCCTGGCGCTGCTGCTGGGCCTGCTCGGGGGTGATGAGGCCACGGGCTTCCTTGCCTTTGGTGATGGTGAGCTTGCGGCGCAGGCTTTCGCGGTTGGGGTGGTCGGGGTCGAGGCGGCGGCGCAGGATGGTGGCGACGACGTTGCCGGCTCCGGCGATGGTGGCCACGGTGGCGGCGTCGTGGCTGGGGCCGGTGGCTTTCATGTCGAGGTGCCGGGATTCCAGGAAGCTGGCCTTGCGGTCGAAATACTCGCTGATGAGGCGGTAGATGGTGCTGGTGTCGAGCGACTGATAGAACCTGGTGCCGTTGGTACGGGCCTGCTTCAGCGCCAAAATGAGGTCTTTTAGGCTGTCGTGGGTGTAGGTCTGGGCCAGGGTGTCGGCTAGTTCCAGAATGTCGGCGGCGTCTGGTTTGTCGGGCACGCGCAGCGAGTCCACGAAGGCGCGTAGCACCAGCACCAGCAGGCCGACCAGGGCGCGGTCGCCGAGTTGGCGCTGTAGCTGGAACAGCTTGGGGGCAGCGGCAGCTTGGGCCAGGGTGAGACCTACCGACACCTCAGCCAATAGGGCACGGGCTTCGGGGTTGGGGGTGCGGGCCAGCTCACCTATCCCACTTGCTGACGTAACCAGAGCGAGCAGGCCCGCCTCCGGCGTTGTTGGGGCCTGGGTTAGCTGGGTCGTGGCGCTGGACGTTGGGAGCGAGTTTGAGGCGGTTATCTGTAGCATCGTTGAACATGAAGCGTTTGGCGGTGGCTACCCAGTCGGCGCGGCGGGGTGGTTCGCCAGTAATTTTGTCGCGCCAGAGGTTGACGGCCTCGTGGTAGTGGTTGAGGTCGGCCAGGGCGTAGTCGGTACCTTCGAAAGCGGCGATGAACTTGTCTTTGGGGTATATGGCCGATTCCTGGAAGGTGGTTTCGGGCCGGGTCTGTCGACCTCTGCTCTGTCGGCCCCTGCCGGGCACGGGTGGCTCGGTGGCTTGGGCGGTGGCAGCTGCGCGGATGGTTTCGGCCTGCACCCCCTTTTTCTTTGGCGCAACTTTCTTTTTGGGGGCTGCGCCTGGGTCCGGTACTGCACCGTGAGACGGGGCGGTAGCTGGCGCTGTCCTCCGGTTGTCATCGAGAACTTCCGCACTTGAAAGCCCGTCGTCGGAAAATACCCTCTCCCTTTTTTTTTCAGGTGCGGCGGCGCTGTTTACAGTACTGTTTACATCAACTGTTTTACTTAATAAGGAGTGTTGGCTCACTTGTGCGGCAACCTCGGGGCTGGGTTGCCCTTGTTGTGCGGCAACCGGTTGGCCCACCTGTGCGGCAACCTCGGGGGCGGCGGTTGCCTCATTTGTGGGGCAACCTTGGGCCTTTGGTTGGCTCACTTGTGCGGCAACCTCCCCGGTTAGTTCCGTCATCAGGACCCGGCTGCCATTGGTGCTATGGCTGGGTTGGTAGATGAGCAGGCCGAAGGTTTCGAGGGTTCGCAGCGCGGCCGTGTAGGTGTCGCGGTTGCCGATGCGGGCGGCGGCCATCAGCTCGTCCCGGTTCAGGGGGAGGGCAGCAGGAAACCGGGCGCTGTTCCAGGCGAAGAACAGCGCCCAATACAGGGTGAAGTGGTGTGGGCGGCTCTCGGGGTGGGTGAGCAGCTGCTCGTGAGCGGCGCGGGTGTGCTGGACGTAATTCAAGGCGCGGGCTCACTACTCGGCGGCTACACGTTTGGCTTTGCGCTTGGTTACCGGGCTTGGCAGGGTTGCGGGCTGCTCCGATTGCATGACCTCGCCCACTTCCATTTCGCCGATTTGGGGTTGCTGGAACATATCGAGCTGGCGGCCGGCCTCGCTGCACTTGCCACGTAGGGCGGCGTCAATCTCGACCAGGGCTTCATCCACCAGCGTTTTCAGGTCGTCGGTGTGCGGGTAGTGCCAGGCGTCGGATTCTTCGAACTCGTCGGACTGCCCGGCGAAACTGACGTACTGGCCGGTCAGGTTGAGCACTTTGCCGCTTTCGAGCTTGCGGAAACCCATGAGGGTCACGCCGTCTTTTTTGCCGATGATGAGGCCTGTTACGCCGTAGTTGTCGAATTGTGGAGCTGGCAGGTCGTTACCTCCCGCGTTGGGCCAATAGCCGAATTCGTATTCGGCATGCTCGTCAAGCTGCTCGGTCAGGAGGCAGAAATGGGGCACGAGTCGGGCAAAGCAGCGCTCGAGGTCGGGGTGTACCAACTCGGTGCCCTGCATGGTGAACTCGCGGGGCTTGCTCTGTAGGTCCAGCTGCTCGCTGAACTCGGCGGCCAGCAGTTGCTTTTTCACGGTGGCCTTCTGGATGGTGAGAAGGGACTTGTGGGCCTGGGGTCCGACAATGGGGGTAAGCGCGGTGCTCATAGGGTTGGGCTTGTTTGGTGATGGGTGGTGAATACCGCGGCGGCGAATCCTCGCGGGGTCAGGCTGCGGATATTGGCGCGGTTCTTTGAGCCGGGTACCTTGTCGACCATGGAGCCGTGAATGGGGAAAACGGGGCGCTTCTCCGGCATCTGGAAGCCGTGGCCGGTCCACAGGCAGGTGTGCTTGGTGTAGGCTTCGTCGGTGGGGTTGGCCAGCCAGCCAGCGTATTCGCAGGGGCTGAACCGGTGCTCGGGCTCGCGCCAGTAGTGGCGCAACTGGCCTTTGGGGTTTTCGATGAAGTAGGGCGCGCCCAAGCGTTCGCAGAGGTCGGCGGCGGTGCCCACCAGGTCGAGGGCGGCGGCCAGCGCCCGCAATCCTTTCACCCGGAACAGGTGCGCGCCGGCGTTGCTCAGGTCGGTACAGGGTGGGAAAGCGGCGACGAATGCGATGGGGCCGGGGGGCGGGGCGAAGTGGCGCACGTCGCCGCCGACCAGGCAGACGTTGCCCATCCACGTTTCGCCGGCGGGGTGCTGCACGTCGACGCAGTAGCAGGTGTAGCCGGCGGCTGCCCACGGTTCTACGAAGCGGCCGGAGTGGTCGAAAAGGGAGATAACGACCTGGCTCATGCGGCGGCGCGGTGGTAGCGGCGGGGGTACTTATCGAGGACGGAGCGGCGGAAACCCCAGTCCTTTTCGTTGAGGCGCACACCCCCAATCCGGCCGGCGCGGCGGGCGCGTAGCAGGGCATCAATGCTCAGGCCGATGTATTCGGCGGCGGCGCGGGTGCTCAGTACCTCGTCGGGGGGCGCGGTGCTGGCCACGGTGCGGGCCTGCTCGGCGGCTTCGAGGCGGGCAAGGCGGGCGGTGAGGGTGTCCCACTCGGCCGCCGGGACGATGTAGGCGGGCTGCATGGCTACGCTTCGGCTACGAGCTGGCGGGCGCGGTCCTCCACCTGGCGGCGGCGGGTAAACTCGGCTTCTGCCACTTCCAGAAACGTATCGACCAATTCCTTGCGATGGCTGCGGCCGGCAATGGCCTGGTACAAGGCGCTGCGGCTGGTTTTGATGCCGGCGGCCAGGAGACGGGCCAGCGTGTCTTGCACTACGGTGTTGTTGCCACCTAGTTTTTGTAGCACTAACTGTAGCGGGGTAGCCTCTTTTTCGGCCTGCACCCCACCTTTTCTGTTTCGTTCCATGTTCTTTCCCGTAATTGTTGTATCTTGTGGACCAAAGCACCTGCTTTGCTACACAAACATATCCCTAGTTCGGTGTAATTATTGCACCAAAGACGGAAATATTATGGAACGGCTTAGTAATGAAGTAGAAAAGCTCTCGCCGGTTACGGTGCGGGTACAAGAGCTGTTTGACCACTTAGGCTTGAATGCCAGCAGCGCAACGAAGGCCCTGGGCTACAATACCACGAGCAAGCTGTACAAAATCCTGCAAGGGTCGGAGCCGTCACTTCCTACTCTGGTAGACTTTCAGCGCAAATGGCCCGAGTTGTCGTTGGATTGGTTGGTGCTGGGGGAGGGGTCGATGTTGCGCGGGCGGACGGGCGGTGCTGCAGCCACGTCGGACCGGGCCGTGTCCGGTAGGACGGCATCAGCTAAGGGCCTGCCGGTAGTGAACGGCGGCAAGGTGCTGGCCATCACGGTGGACAAGGACGGTAACGACAACTTAGAATTGGTCCCTATCCACGCCCAGGCGGGCTACGCCGTGCAGCACAATGAGGCGGTGTTTGTGCAGGACCTGCCGCGCTACCGGGTGCCGGGATTTGAGCACGGAAAATACCGGGCGTTTGAGGTAGCGGGCGACTCCATGGAGCCCACGCTGAACCACCGCGATATCGTGTTGTGCTCCTACGTCGACAACTGGCGGTTGTTGGTACCCGACGACATGTACGTAGTGGTGACGACGCAAAGCGTCATGCTGAAGCGTATTCGGCAGCGGATTACCGACCTGGATTCGGAAGTGCTGCTGCACTCGGACAACGCGCACCGACGGCCTTACCCGCTGGACGTGGCTGACCTTACCGAGCTGTGGCAGGTGCGGGGCTACCTCTCGACTTACCTGCCCAGTGCGCCCGATGTGACGATAGAACGACTGTGGGAAGTGATTGAGGCGCTAGGCTTCGACAAAGGAGAGGTGCGGCGGCATCTGGACGAAAATGCCCCCAATGCTGCCCCCAACGCCCGATAGCCGGCTGTTAATTGATTGTAAATAAGGTGTTTTGGTTAGATGGTTCATTATCTAACGCGGCCACTTAAAACCCTTTCTACGTCATGTAGGAGGGGTTTTTGCCTTTTGGAAGCAGCCTAATGGCAAGACGGAGTACATCCGAAGCATTTGCGACGGCAAAAGCCCGTGCGACAAGATTGACGTGGAAACTTTGAACGTGCGCGAATACAACGACGGCAAAACGGCCGTTGTGAGTGGCGCCATCCTCATCATCCTGTCCAACCAGTCCGATGGCACCGCTAATCGGGCCCACCTCAAATACGTGGTGGCAGGTGAAAGACAAGAAAAAAAGCTGGCAGGTAGTGCTGTGGCAATCGCAGAAGCAAGCCGGCCGGGTAACTTTAGAGCGCTGTGATGAGCGCGGGCGAAGCATCTTTGCCGCAGTAGTGTTTCAATCGCTGCAATGAAGCGGTAGAGATGCTTCGACTCCGCTCAGCATGACCGTTCAATACTGCATACTCCACTCACTCGTCCACCCATGTCCCAGACCACCGAAAATACCCTGGCCACGCCCGTCGGCACCACCCTGGAGCGCTACATCATGCGCAAGCAGGCGGAATTTCCGTTCGCCACCGGCGAGTTGAGCCAGCTGCTGCGCGACATCGCGCTGGCCGGTAAAATTGTGAACCGCGACGTGAACCGGGCTGGCCTTTCGCGCATCACCGGGGCCATGGGCAACAATAACGTGCAGGGCGAGGCCCAGCAAAGGCTCGATGTGGAAGCCAACATCCGCTTCATTCGGGCGCTGACCAATGGCGGGGAGTGCTGCGCTATTCTCTCGGAGGAGAACGAGGAAATCGTTCAGACCGGCAATGAGCACGGCAAGTACGTGGTGGCGATGGACCCACTCGACGGCTCCTCGAACATTGACGTGAACGTGAGCATCGGCACCATTTTCAGCATTTACCGGCGGGTGTCGCGCATTGGCGGCCCGGCCCGGCTGGAGGACTTCCTGCAGGGTGGACGCGCCCAGATTGCCGCCGGCTACGTTCTGTACGGCTCCAGCACCATGCTCGTGTACACCACCGGGCACGGCGTGGTGGGCTTTACCTACGAAACGTCGCTGGGCGAATTCTTTCTCTCGCACCCGGCCATCGTCATTCCGCAGCAAGGACCGGTGTTCAGCTGCAACGAGGGTAACTGGTTCGACTACCCGGAGTTTGTGCGAACCTTCCTGATGCAGTGCAAAGAGCGCCGCCTCACGGCCCGCTACGTGGGCTCGCTGGTGGCCGACTACCACCGTAACCTCTTCACCGGCGGCATTTACCTGTACCCGCCCACCACGGCCAAGCCCGGCGGCAAGCTGCGCTTGCTCTACGAATGCTACCCGCTGGCCTACCTTATTGAGCAGGCCGGCGGCCTGGCCGTGACCGGGGCCGATGTAGTGCTCGATGTGCCGCCCACCGCTGACCTGCACCAGCGCGCCCCGCTCTTCGTGGGCTCGGCCGAGCTGGTGCGCGAGCTGCAGGCCGTGGCCGCGCGCTAAGTTGAGGGTAGTTACTTTGACCTCTTTATTGCTGGCGCAGACATACGGGTCGCCTGGCCGGTGTACATTGCCAAAACAACTTGCCGGGCTCGCCCTGTTAGTAATGCATCGCTTAGCGGCGGTGGGAACCTGCAGTACCGCGCCCCGCGCTAATCACCAACTGACTCTTTTTTTTAGCTCCCCCAAAATATGCCCAAAATCATTTCGCCCCAGGTTGAGTTTGCCACGCTGCTAGCGCAGGTAAAACAGGCCACTCCGGAGATATTCACGTCCGAAGGCGGCTTTCTTAATCTGCTGGAGGGCCGTTGGCAGGAGCCGGGCAAGCCCCGGGAGTTCCATTCATCAGTAGATGGTACGCTGCTCGGCAGCCTGCCCATGCTGGACCGCGCCATCGCCGTGCGCGCCGTGGTCGCGGCCAAGCAGGAAGCCCCGGCCTGGGCCGCCACCGCCCACGACGAGCGTCGGACCCGCGTGCAGGCCGCCATCGATGCGCTGCGCCCGCACGTCGACCTTATCGGTAAGCTGCTGATGTGGGAAATCGGCAAAACCTACAAGCTGGGTTTTACTGATATTGACCGCGCCGTGGACGGTGCGCAGTGGTACGTCGACAACATCGACTCGCTCCTGGGCAGTCGCACGCCCCTGGGCCTGGTGTCCAACATTGCGTCGTGGAACTACCCCATGTCGGTGCTGCTGCACGCGGTGCTGGTGCAGGCGCTGTGCGGCAATTCGGTCATCGCCAAAACGCCGACTGATGGCGGTTTCATCTCCTTGAGCCTGGCGTTTGCGCTGGTGCGGCGGGCGGGCGTGCCCGTGACGCTGGTGAGCGGGGCCGGGGCCGAACTCAGCGATGCCCTGGTGAAGCATCCGGCCATCGACTGCCTGAGCTTTGTGGGCGGCCGCCAGAATGCGCGCGACATCGCCGATGCCCTGGCCACCACCGACAAGCGCTATATGCTGGAAATGGAGGGCGTGAATGCCTACGGCATCTGGGACTACAGCGACTGGAACACCCTGGCCGACCAGCTCAAAAAGAGCTTCGACTACGGCAAGCAACGCTGCACCGCCTACGTGCGCTTCGTAGTGGAGCGCCGCCTGTTTCCGCAGTTTCTGGAAACCTACACCGAGGCCCTGCGCGGCCTTAAAGTAGGCAACCCCACGCTGGTAGACCACGCCGATGACAAACTGCCGGACCTGGCGTTCGGCCCCGTCATCAACGCCGCCCAGGCCCAGGACCTCGACCGCCTCTACGCCAATGCCCTCAAAACCGGGGCCACGCCCATTTACGAAGGTCGCCTCGATGACAGCCTTTTCCTGCCCGGCCAGGACCGCAGCGCCTACATAGCCCCCCGCGCCCTCGTAAATCTGCCTCGTCAGAGCGAGCTGTACTTCAAAGAGCCCTTCGGCCCGATTGACAGCATCGTACTGGTCGACCGCATCGAAGAATTGGTGGGGGAGATGAACATTTCCAACGGTGCCTTGGTAGCCGCCATCGCCTCCGACAACGAGCCATTGGCCCGGCGCACGGCCCGCGAAATCCGCTCCTTCAAGGTGGGTATCAACAAGCTGCGCTCACGTGGCGACCGCGAAGAAGTATTCGGCGGCCTGGGCGAGTCCTGGAAAGGCGCGTTTGTGGGCGGCAAGCTGCTGGTGGAAGCCGTGACCAACGGCTCGGCTGGCCAGCCCGTGCTAGGCAACTACCCCGAGGCCACGCTGCTGCCCGAAAAAGTGTAGCAGCCAGCGGAATAAGGCTTTAAACAAAGTAGAGACGCAGTAATTTGCGTCTCTACTTTGTTTAAAGCCTTTCTTGTTTCGCGTTAGAATTTTACTGCGCGCATGAATTATACGCTGACGCTGATGAAGCTGCGGTACTGGTTGCTGGTGCTCGCGCTAGTGCCGGGTGCCCCCGCGTGGTCGCAAAAGCCCATGGCTGTGCTCGACTGGCGGGCCCCAACCACGCTCATTACTTACCTGCTGCAACAGCTGCACGCGCAGTACGTGCCCCGGGCGGCCGAGCTAGCCACGGCAGTGCAGTCGGCGGCCGGTACCCGTGTGTATCAGGACAGCGTGCGGGCGTGGTTTCGGCGTTGGCTGCTGGCCGATGCCCAGTCTACTACCAAAGGCCAGTATTCATCGGTGCTGCCCGGTGTGCTGCGCACCTACGACCTGCCCGATTTACAGCGGGTGTTGGGTCGGCGGCTGTTGCTGGGAAGTGGCCGGTAGCTGTTCTGGGATTATTCTGCCGGGCATAATGCGAGGGCAATTGAATCGGCTGAAAGCGTAGCAAAGCTTACTTTCTCGATACCAGGCAGCACCAACTAATATCGCATTGTTGCGTTAGATGAAGATTAGAAGTTCTTTCACTAACACCTACACGTATGAAAACCAAGCCATTTCTCGCCACTTTCGTCCTCGCGGTGGCTCTAGCCACGCCGGTTTTTGCCCAGGATGGGATGAAGACCAAAAGCGACGACGAAAAGACTAAGACCAAAGCCGACGGCATGACCACCAAAACCAAAATGGCGGACGACGGCAAGATGAAAGTCAAAGGCAAGTCGCGAGCCGGCGACAAGATGAAGACCAAAACCCAGCCCCGCAAAGGCGACATGATGGGCAACGGCGGTAGCATGAGCACGACTACGAGCGGGAGTGAAGGCGTGATGGTGGGTGGTGCCATGATGACGGCCAATAAGGACATCGTGGATAACGCCGCCGGCAGTGCCGACCACACCACCCTGGTAGCCGCCGTGAAAGCTGCCGGCTTGGTTGAAACGCTGAAAGGCACGGGTCCCTTCACCGTATTTGCCCCCACCAACGGTGCATTTGATAAGTTGCCCGCCGGTACAGTGGCCTCGCTGCTTACGCCCGAGATGAAGCCTACGCTCACCAAAATCCTGACCTACCACGTGGTACCCGGCCGCCTCATGGCCGCCGACCTTAAAAACGGCCAGATGCTGACCACCGTGGAAGGCGAAACGCTGACAGTGATGGTGGATGGCTCCGGCGTGATGCTGAAAGACGCCAAGGGTGGAATGTCGAAAGTGACCATCGCGAACGCGGTGTCGAGCAACGGCGTAACCCACGTAATTGACACAGTGTTAATGCCCGCTAAATAATAAGCGGGACATTTGATGAGCTCCCAAGCCATTTGGGGCTTTGGAATTGCCTTTCGCTCGTCAAGTATCAATCACAAAAAAGCCCTTCAGGTAATTCTGAAGGGCTTTTTTGTGATTGAAGAAACTACAGAATGGCTAAGCGCCGGCCTATGGTGCGGCCATTAGCTAAGGTCAGGCGCACGGTGTAGATGCCGGCCGCCAGCGCGGGCAGTGGCAGCGTGGGCTGGCCGGCCTGCGCGGCGGGCTGCTCCCATACCACGCGGCCCAGTGCGTCGAGCACGGCGGCGCGGGCAAAGGCCGGCCCGGTGATGGAAACGGTGCCGTGCGCAGGATTAGGGTACACGCTGAAGGCTTCGGTTTCGCGGGTCGCGGCCGAAGCGGTAGCCACGTTGTTGGTCATCACGGGGCGCATCATGGGCGCGCCCCGGTTCAGAGAAGCGGGGTTGGCCAGCCAGGTGCCGAAGTTATCGCGCCGCCAGAAGTAGCCCGCTGGGATAGAACTGTTCAGGTCGAGGCCATACTGCAGGTTGCGGCTCTGCGAGGGCTGGGTGAAGCCCACGTAGAAGGTGCCGGATACGGGCACGGGCTGGTCGAAGGTGACTTCGAAATATTGCCAACCCGCCGGAAACGCCGCCGCGGCCGGGATGGTAACAGTTTTGCTGGCGCGGGCGGCGGTAGCGGGCTGCCCGCTCACATCGTCCCACACGCTGATGGTAACGGACCGGGCCAGCTGGTCGGAGGCCGAAAACACCGGATACAGGCGTAGCGACCGCACGTAGTCGGGCCGGTTGAGGTCGAACCGATACGCCAGGGCCCCCGCCTGCCCCGTCACGTAGGGCACCAGCTGAATAAAATTTTCGGCCGTGCCATCGTCGTAGGCGTAATACGTGCCCAGCTCCACATCGCGGGAAATGGTGTCGTTGGCCAGCGTGCGCGGCGTGGTTTCCTGCGAATTAAGCGCCAGCGTGTAGCGCAGAATCTTGGGGGTGGCCGTGGCAGGCAGCACCGCCCGGTTGGCCGCACCGGTCACGCTGTCCAGGCGCGGGTTCACGGGCGGGAGGTTGCGGGTGTCCTGCAGCCACGTGCCGATTGGGGCAGCCGCAGGCAATGCGCGCACGGTGCCCAGCACGCCGGTGCGCAGGGCCAGCGGCCCGGAATTCAGGTTGGTCACGTTCACGCCGAGCTTGGTGTTGAGCTCACTCGTGGGCGAGGCCGCCGCATTGAACTGCCACACCGGCATGGAGGTGAACCGGCGCAACGGGCTGCGCAACCCACCCGAGGGCGTGTCGCCCCGCAGACCCGCGCTGGTGGCCACGTCCACAAACGTAGTGTCGGCCAGGCCCCGGGTGCGGCCTCTGTCGAGCAGCACGTAATCCACGCTCCAGTTGTCGCTATTGTCCGAGTTATTGCCGCTGGCAATGAACATGAACTGGAAGTTGCCGTGCAGGTATTTGGCCTGATTAAGCAGAATCACCTGCTGCCGGAAGCCGGTGCGCGCCCGCTGGCTGGTGTACACCCACACCGATTCCCAGCGGTCCAGGTTCGTTTTCACAAATAGCTCCAGGCTAACGGTGTTGTTGTTCACGTTCGCGCTCGGAGCCCCCACAATGCTGCCGGCCTGCCAGGCAAAGCTCAGCGCTACCTGGTTGCCGGTGCTGAGTCCACCCAAGTCGATGGGCTGCGACACCAGCGAATCGATAGGGCCATAGGAGCTGGCCACCATGTTGCTGTAGGTGCGGCCGTTGGCTCGCAGGCCGTCGAGGGTGGCGGCTCCGCGCGTGAGGGGGGCCAGGGCCAGGCGGTTGCTCACGATGGCCCCGCCCGTGGGCTTCCAGTTCAGCACTTTTGGCGCGCCTTCGAGCGGTGAGGTAAAATCGTCGAAGAAAGGCAGCGCCAGCGCTGTAGTGCCAGCAGTGCCGCGCAGCTGGGGGCGCACCGCCGCCGCCGGGATAAACTGAGCGCGCCCTGGGTCGGCCGCCAGCGGCCCCGTAATAACAGCCTGGGCCGAGGCCGCACCGGCCGCTGCCAGCAACACCAGCAGCAGCAGTTGGCGCGACGCGTGGAAAAGTGTCATCATGTAGAAGGATTTTGAGAGCCTAACGACGCTGGCGAATTAAAAAGTGCGTTGACAAAGAACAGTACGAATGCAGCACATCCTAAGGAATAAAAGCACGTCATGCTGAGCGCAGCCGAAGCATCTTGCGTGTGGTAGTAAACCAATTGATTGAATTACTGACACACGCAAGATGCTTCGGCTGCGCTCAGCATGACGTGCTTTTTCTAATTGGCGATGAGCTTATTTCGCCACCCAGATATCTACCAGCTGGCCCATGCGGATGGTGGCATCGGGGCCGGGCACGGGGCGCTGGCGCACCACGGTGCCCGGCGTCTGGCCTTCTTCGGCGGGCTGCTCAAATACCTCGCCTTTTTGCAGGCCCTGGCCTACGAGCAGCGTCAGGGCTTCATCCTCGGGCATGTTCACGAGGTTGGGCACGGCGAAAGTCTGGTTGCCCTGGCCGTCGCCCACTACCAAATCTACTTGGGTGCCTTTGGCGATGGATGCGCCAGGCGCGATTTCCTTGCCATTGACGAGCTGCTTGAGCACCGCGCCCGAAGCTAAATCGGGCACCAGCTGCACTTGTCCCGCCACCAGGTCGTAGCTTTTCAGGATGAGCATGGCCGCTTTTGAGGAGTTACCGGTCAGCTTTGGCATCTTGATTACCGGTGGGTTTTTCATGCTCACCTGAATGTAGATTTTGCGGCCTTGCTTCACCTTTTCGCCCGGGGCGGGGTCCTGCACCAGCACCGTGAACGGGCGTAGGCTGGGGCTGTAGCTGGAGTCGTCCACGAAGTAGGCTAGCTTGCGCTCGTCGAGGTAATTTTCCAGGTCGGCCACGTTCATGCCCGTCACCTTGGGCACCGTAATGGTTTCGCCGTGGTGCGTACTCATGGGCAGGTACACATAGAAGAAGCCCAGTACGAGCAGCAGGCCCGCCACGGCGATGAGCACGAGGTGCTTCACGACATCGAGCGGGGTATTAGAGGTAAGGAAAGCCATTGGGAAAGCGTAGGTATTATTTGGGATAATGAAAGCATGTCATGCCGAGCATAGTCGAAGCATCGCTACCGCAATAGTAAACCCAATCAATTGGATTAGTTACGCGGTAGCGATGCTTCGACTACGCTCAGCATGACGGCTATGTGGCTGGTACTGCCCGCGCCGCCCGCGCCTTGCCAAACTCCAGAATCCGGTCGATAAACGCGTAGGGCGTGTAGCCGGCCAGCGCCGTTTGGTGGAAAATGCAGGTGGCGGGCGTCATGCCGGGCAGCGAGTTGACCTCGATAATCAGCACCTCGACCTCGCCTTCCTGGCGCACCCGCACGAAGGCATCAATCCGGGCGTAGCCCTGAATGTCAAGCACCTCGGCCACGCGGCGCAGCACGGCCTTCACCTCGTTGGAGATGCGCTGGCGTTCCGCGGCATCCACATCGTAGCGGGCGGGGGTGATGTTCTGGCCTTCGCCGGCCAGGAATTTCTCTTCCAAACTCAGCACCTCGCCGGTGGCCAGGGCCTCGCTGGCCTCGAATACTTCGATGACGAGCAGGCCGTCTTCATCATAAGAAGTGAGCAGGCCGCCGGTAACTTCCAGAAAATGCGCGGCCCCGTCGCGGCTGATGAGGGTTTCGACTAGAAAAGCATCCTTGCGCGGAAATTCCTCCTTGAACCCCAGGTTCAGGGTTTCGGCTGGGGCGGGCAGCAGGTCTTCCTCGGTGCGGAATATGAGCTGGCTGAAGGCTTCCAGCTCGGCCCGGGTCTTTATTTTCTTCACGGCCGAGGAGCAGCCATCGTCGGCGGGCTTGGCGATGAAAGGGTAGGGGAACTGCGTTTCGAGGCCGCGGTAGAAGCTTTCGGCATCGGCCTGCCACTCCACCTTAGCGGCCATGCGGTGCTCGGCCACGCGCAGGCCGGCATCGCGCAGGCGCTTGTTGGTCTCGAACTTGTTGATTGTGACGCTGCTGCTGGCTACGCCCGAGCCGTTGTAGGGCAGGTTAAATTTCTCCAGCTCCTGTTGCAGGGCGCCGTCCTCGCCAGGGCGGCCGTGCAGGGCGATAAATACTTCATCGGCCAGCTGGGCCAACTCCTCGAATGAGATGCGGCGCGGCTGGGCCAGTGCCTGTCCGGCGTAAGTGCTGGTGATGGTGCCGGCCTCGCGGCGGATGCGCGCCAGGATGGGGTGCGGGGCCTCGCCGGCCTCGGCGTGCTCGATTTTCTCACGGATGTCGTCGGCGTTGTCCTTCAGCATCACGTTCACGGGCAGCACGTAGAGGCGGTGCTCCTGGGCCGAGCCGGTGAGGAACACCGGCACTGGCGCGTACTTGGCCGAGGAGCTGAGCTTCTCGAAGATATTGCGCCCGCTTTCCACCGAAATATGGCGCTCGGAGGAGTAGCCGCCCATTATCACGGCCACGCGGATGCGCTCGGTGGTCTCGTGATGACGGCCGGCTACGGCCTCATCCAGCTTGGCCAATAGCTGCCCGAGCTTCACGGGGCGCAGGCCGGCGCGGCGGCGGGCCGCCAGCGACGTGCGAATGAGGAACGTGAGAAACTGCGAGGGATTGAGCCCGATTTCGGCCGCTTGGTGGAAGAAGAACGAGGCCGGCAGCATGCCTGAAGTCGTGTTCGGGTCATTCAAAAATAGCTTCCCGTCGTGGCCCACAAACCCATCCAAACGGGCGTAGACCTGGAAGCCGAACGTGCGGAACATCTCTTCGCAAGCCTCGCGGATTTCCTGGATTTTATCCTCCGGTAAGTCAATCGGCGTGACTTTGCGGGCCAGGCCAGGTAGGTATTTCGAGCGGTAGTCGAACATCTCCTCGCCCTTCACAATCTCGGTAGGCGGCAGGGCCAGGGGCACGCCGTTGGGGTCTTCCACCACAATGCAGCTGAACTCGCGGCCCGCTACAAAGCTCTCTACCAACACCTGCATTTCGCCGTCGATGTTGGTCAGGCGCACTTCCTCAGCCGTTTCCAACCGCTCATTCAGGGTGAAAAGCAGGGTTTCGGGGTGATAGATGGGGTCGGTTTCGTCGTCGAGCACTACGGGCAGGCCGATGCCTTCGCGGATGTCGGTGAGGTGCTGCACCCAAGCCAGTCGGTCCTGCTCGCCCAGGCGCTGCCAATCGGTGCGGGTCAGGGTTTTGCGGAACAGGCTGCGCTCGATGGCCGCCTCGAATTTGGCCAGGTCGTCGGTTTTCAGAATGCTCACGCCGATGCTCGAGCCCTGGCGCGGGGCTTTCAGTACCAGCGGCAGGCCTATTTCGCGCACCAGGTAGGCGAGCGTGGCGGCGTGGTCAGTCGTGTCCCATTCCTCAGCCCTGATGACGCGGAAGTCTGGCGTGGGCTGTCCTGTCGCCTTCAACAGGTTTTTCTGCGCGATTTTATCGATGCCAAACGCTGAGGGCAGAATGCCGGAACCCGAATACGGAATGCCCAGCCACTCCAGCAGGCCCTGAATGGCCCCGTCCTCGCCGCCCGGCCCGTGCAGGGCCAGAAAGGCAAAGTCCATGAGCAGGGGCAGTTCTTCCATTTGAATTTGCCGGCCCACCTTGGCAATGGCGCGGAACCGGTCCTCGTGGCTCAATTCGCCCAGGCTTTCGATGTAAACCTGCAAATGGTGCAGCGACGGCGGCTGCGACGACACCGGCGGGTAGAAATCCCGGATGGTGCCTTTGTAAATAAACTGCCAGTCGAGTAGAATGAACTGCCCCAGGCTATCCACAAAGATGGGGACGGGCTGAAACAGCGCCTTGTCCAGATTATCAAAGACGGTGCGGCCGCCGGCGAAGGAAATTTCCCGCTCGCGCGAAGTGCCCCCGAAAAAAATGCCGATTTTCATAAGTGGAGCAAAGGTAAGGGGAGAGTGTAGAGCACGCTTTGGCTTGCCCGGTCGAAAAATCGCCGGCCAGCAGCGGGGCGCGGGGCAACCCCAAACAAAATTTGACCGTTGGCCAGGGGCAAGCTAACGCATGCCCTACTTTCGCATCATCAACTTATCTCCATTGCATGAACACCCTCGATACCTACAATTTCGCCGGCAAGCGCGCCGTGATGCGCGTCGATTTCAACGTGCCCCTCGACAAGGACTTGCACATCACCGACGATACCCGCATCCGCATGGCCACGCCTTCGGTAATGAAAATCCTGAACGATGGCGGCTCGGTGGTGCTGCTCTCGCACCTGGGCCGGCCCAAGGGCGGCGCCGAAAAGAAGTTTTCGCTCGAAAGCCTGCTGCTGCATCTGCAGAAGGAGTACGGCCGCGACGTGCAATGGGGCGGCGATGTGCTCAGCGACGAAGCGGCCCAGAAAGCAGCGGCGCTGCAGCCCGGCCAGGTGCTGCTGCTCGATAACCTGCGCTTTCACAAGGAAGAAGAAGCCGGCGACCCGGCTTTCGCCGCCCAGCTGGCGGCCCTGGGCACGGTGTACGTGAACGATGCCTTCGGCACCGCGCACCGCGCCCACGCCTCCACGGCCGTGATGGCCAGCTCCTTTGCGCCGCAGGACCGGGTGGGCGGCTACCTGCTCCAGTCCGAAATCGACAACGCCAAAAAAGTGCTGGAGCACGCCGACCGGCCCTTCACGGCCATTATGGGTGGGGCCAAGATTTCAGATAAGATTCTTATCATCGAGAAGCTGCTCGATAAGGTGGACAACCTGCTCATCGGCGGGGGCATGGCTTACACCTTTGCCGTGGCGCAGGGCGGGCACGTGGGCAGCTCGCTGCTGGAAGCCGACAAAGTGGACCTGGCCCGGCAGCTCATTCAGAAAGCCAAGGACAAGGGCGTGAACCTGATGCTGCCCGCCGACTCGCTCATCGCCGACCGGTTTGCCAACGACGCCAACGTGGACATCGCCGCCAATACCAGCATCCCCGACGGCTGGATGGGCCTCGACCTGGGCCCTGACAGCCGCGAAGCCTTCGCCGACGTCATCCGCGACAGCAAAACCATCCTCTGGAACGGCCCAATGGGCGTGTTCGAAATGAGCAACTTCTCGCTCGGTACCGAGTACGTGGCCCGCGCCATTGCCGAGGCCACGGCCGCCGGAGCCTACTCGCTCATCGGCGGCGGCGACTCGGCCGCGGCGGTGCAGCAAATGGGCTTCGGCGAGCAGGTGAGCTACATTTCGACCGGCGGCGGCGCGCTGTTGGAGTACATGGAAGGCAAGGAGCTGCCCGGCGTAGCAGCCTTGGGCTAACCTGCAATTATACCCGTCACAAAGTGGTTTGCGACGAGTATAACGGATAAGAGAAACCCCGGCTGCGCAAGCGGCCGGGGTTTCTCTTATGGGTGCAATACTGTGTCTGGGCTCCTAAGAGTGGTTTCTACTACTATCAGTTGGCGTGAATGTGTCCCACTGAGAACATGCCGGCCGCGATGTTGTCGGCAATTTTCACGGCGGGCACACCACCCATGACGCTGTACGTATCGGCGAACTTGATGAGGTTGGGGCCGCTAAACATCCTGGCGATGTCGACGTGCATGTGGATTTCGGGCGAGTGATTGGCGCGCACCAGCATGGGCGATTTATTGGCCGGGAATGGGACCGTCACCGTCCGGATGGTGTTGGTGCTGGCCTGCTTGTAGCCGGCGATGTGGAACGTAAGTCCGCCCGAGCGCGCCTTCGATGAGTAGCCCCCCAGGTTCAGGTTGATGAATTCATCCACACCATTCATAGTCCAGAGCATGCCGTTGTTGGAACTGAGGGCCACTTCGGTAAAGTTGCCCGCTTTGGTGCGGGCACTGTCCACACCCACCAGGAAGCTGATGCTGGTATAGTCGCCCACCGGCACCTCGCTAAAAACCAAATCCTGCGTGTTAGGCTTGGTTTGGTCCACCAAATAATAGGTTTTTGGCAAAGTGAAGGTCGAATTATCGGCCTTCAGCAGCTTCACGTTGGAAACGTAGTATTTGAACGTGCTCACGGTGAAGTCATCGCCGTTGGCATTGGTGTAAGCCCCGGTGCCGAGCACGAGCGAACCGAACGTGGGGGCGCCAGTAGTCGGATTGGGCATGGTTACGCCATTATCCATGTGCAGCGTGACCGTGCCCGTGGCGGCGGGTACTGCCGCGTCCTGCTTGCAACCCGTGAGGGCAAGAGCGGTCAAGGCGCAGACCCCGGCAGGAGTGGAAAGCGAAAAACGTTTCATCGAAAAAGGCGAAGGCAAATGCTAACGAATGATTGAAAGCGTCGCGTTGATGCGCGGGCAGACCCTGCTGTAATTAGGGCACAGTGGGGTGGGAATAAGCACATTGCTTTCGGTAGGTTGAAAGCAACGCACTTGCAATCAGGCGGGTAGGAGGGGCGGCAGCACCAGGGCGACGAGGAAAAGAGCTGGAAAGCGAGTCACGGACGAAACCGGGGGCAGTGGCCACTCAAGGTAAAAGTAAGCGGGGAAGGGAACGCCGGAATCAGGAAAAGACGAAGACTTAATGACCAGCAAGCGTCTAAATTGACAGCAATCCGGGCGCAAAATAGTGCCGTGACAAGCCTTTTGCTGAAGTGAGCCAGTGCTGTATTCAGCTTCGCTGATGCGGGAAGTAGGACGCAACAGCCTTGGCTTGAGAGGTTCCGTGCAAGTGCGCCGGTTCGGAATGTATCTTTAGCCACTGCTTTTCTTTACTTCCTTACATTTTATGATTCAACCTCTACGTATTGGGCTACTGTGCGCCCTGCCACTGCTAGCCGCGGCTGCCGTTTCGGGTCAAGCGCTACCTGCCGATGGCACACCTCAGTTGCGGCTACTCCCGGCCCCAAACGGGGCCGCTCTGCGCCAGCTCCCGCTCGATAGCCGCGCGCTGCTCCGCCAGGAGCTGGCCCTGCGCCCCACCGACGACCTGCGCGCCCTGCGCGTGGAAACCGACGAGCTGGGCCAGCGCCACGAGCGGTTTCAGCAATACTTCAATGGGGTGAAAGTGGAGCACGGCCAGTATACCGTGCACCGCACGGCCGGCGTGCTCAGCGGCGAGTTTAAGCCCGTGTCCGCCACCCTCAGCACCAAGCCCGCCCTGAGCGCTGCCGCCGCCTTGCAGCGCGCCCTAGCCACTATAGGAGCCAGCCGCTACATGTGGGACGATGCCGCCGAAGAAGCCGGCCTCAAGCGCGAGCAGGGTAACTCCGCCGCTACTTACCGCCCTACCGGCGAGCTGGTGGTGGTGGAGGATTACCGCCAGCCCAACGCCGCTCAGCGCCCGCTGGTGCTGGCCTGGAAATTCAACGTGTATGCCCAGGAGCCGCGCAGCCGCGCCTACGTATATGTGGAGGCCCGCACCGGCGACGTGGTGCTGCGCGACGATATCATCAAGCACGCCGCCGGGCTGCTGCCAGCGGGCGCGCAGGCCGCCAAAGCTGGTGCTACCCGGCCCGCTGGGGTGCGGGGCACGCAGGTGGCCGCCACCGGCACGTTTGCCACGCGCTACATGGGCAGCCGGCAAGTGGCTACCGACTTGCTCGGCGGCAGTTACCGGCTGCGCGACTACACCCGCGCCGCCGGCATCGAAACCTACAACCTGCGCACCAGCACCAGCCTGGCCGGGGCCATTGACTTCACCGATACCGACAATAACTGGACGGCCGCCGAGTTCAACAACGCCGCCAAGGACAATGCCGCGCTCGACGCGCACTTTGGCTCGACCCAGGTATATGACTACTGGCAGACCGTGCACGGCCGCAACTCCTGGGACGGCCTGGGTGGCAAGCTGGTGAACTACGTGCACTACCGCGCCGCTTACGACAACGCCAGCTGGAACGGCACGGCCATGCAGTACGGCGACGGGGCCACGGCCTTCAGCCCCCTTACTGCCCTGGACGTGTGCGCGCACGAAACCGGCCACGGCATCTGCCAGGCCACGGCCGGCCTGGTGTACCGGAACGAATCGGGAGCCCTCAACGAAGGCTTCTCCGATATTTGGGGCGCGGCCGTGGAGTTCGCCACCGACCCCACCAAGCAAACCTGGATTGTGGGCGAAGACATCAGCCTGACTTCGGGCGGCCTGCGCTCGATGAGCAACCCGCTGAGCACGGCCGTGCTCTCGACCTGCCCGGCCAACTACCGGGGCCGCCGCTGGAACTTCGGCACAACGGATAACGGCGGGGTACATACCAATTCGGGCGTGCTCAACCATTGGTTTTATATTCTGAGCGTGGGCAAAACCGGCGTGAACGAACAGCAGCAGGCCTACGCCGTCACGGGCATCGGCATCAGCAAGGCCGCGCGTATTGCTTACCGCGCCGAGCGCCTCTACCTCACGCCGAATTCCGACTACCGTTCGGCGCGGGTATTTACCATTCAGGCCGCTACGGATTTGTTCGGAGCCAATTCGGCCGAAGTAACGGCCGTGATTGATGCCTGGTACGCCGTGGGCCTGGGTACCAGCAGCTCGGCCCCGGCTGGTGCGCAGGCCCAGTGCCTCGCCGACGACGCCGCCGTGCTTACGGCGGTGGCTTCCTCCACGGCTATCTGCGCTGGCAGCCCGCTCACCCTCACGGCCACGGCCGCTTTCCCGAGCACCCGCCGCATGCGCAACACCACGGCCACGGCCTTGCCCGACGGCGCTACCGCCTTCACGGCCCTGCCCGTGTACAGCACGGCCGTAACGTTCGGCTCCACGCTGCAGCGTGGGCTCGAAAATGCTTATCGCAACTACTCCGACCTGACCGGCGTGCGGGTGCGCCTCGCGCACGCCCAGCCCGGCCAGGTGGCCCTGCGGCTGGCTGTGCGTGGCACCGACGGCACCACCAGTTACCTGAATCTGGCCCCGGCACTGCCTACCGCCAGCGGCTCCGCGCCGGTGGCGCTCGACCTCACCTTTGCCACCAGCGCTACAACCGCTCTGCCCGCTACGGTGGCCGGCAGCACGCTCACGGGCACGTTCCAGGCGGCGGCGGCTTTCGGCAGCATCACGCCGGGCACGTTGGCCAACATCAGCCTCGAAGCCCAGGATAGCCAGGCTGGCAGCACCGGCACCATCGAGCTGGTGGAGCTGCTCTTTACCCGTATTGCCACTGATGCGCCCTCGGTGCGCTGGGTGGGCCCGGGCCTGGAGGCCATCAGCCTGACCACGACCACCACGCCGGCCGGCCCGGTGGGCGGCGGCACCGCCACTTACCGCTACACCGTGCTGGCCTCCGACCCGTTCTTCGGCTGCACCAGCGCCCAAGCCGTGACGGTGACGGTGAGCCAGCCGGTATTAACCGCTACGGCGCTGCAAACGGCCCTGTGCGCCGGGCGCGGCCAGGCATTCGGCCCCATCGACCTGCGCGTGACGGCCGACGATAGCGTGGCCGGGCAGACGTATTCCTGGACCGGCCCCGCCGGCTACTCGGCCGTGGGTAAGAACCGCCGCACCACGCCCACCCTGGCCGGCCGCTTGCGCTACATCGTGAACACCGCCACGCCGGGCTCGAACTGCGCCGTGCAGCAAACCGTGACGGTGATAGCCCGCCGTCCGGTGGCCGCCGCCCCAGCGGGCCTCGATTCGGTGTCCTGCGCCAGCGCCACCACCCGTCTGCGGAGCCGTCCTTTTGAAAACCAGCTCACCGGTCCGTATCAGTTCGCCGGGAGCAGGCAGATTCCGGACAACAACCCCGTGGGAGTGCGCATTCCGCTCACCGTGGCGGGTTCGGCTGAGGGTTTTTTCGACCTGCGCGGCGTCCGCGTCAGCATCACCCACCCCTACACCGGCGACCTCATTCTGTATGTGGAAGCGCCCGATGGCACCCGCGTGCTGCTGAGCCGCTTGAACGGTGGCGCGGGCGGCAACTACCAGAACACCCTGTTTGTGGACTCGGTGGGTGCCCGCGCCCTGGGCACGGGTGCCGCGCCCTTCCTGGGCAGCTGGAAAGTTGACGAGCCCACGGGCTTCGCCAAGCTGCGCAATGCGTCCCAGACCGGTACCTGGAACCTGTTTGTGGTGGATGCCGGCCCCTCCGACGTGGGCCCCGTAACGGCCTGGAGCCTGGTAACCCGCGACAACAGCGTGACTTGGAGCGGCCCCAACGGCATCACGGCCACGGGCAGCAACGTGCTGGCGGCTACTCCGGCTACCCCCGGCCGCTACCGCTACATCGGTGTCACTACCACGGCGGGCGGCTGCACTTTCCGCGATACCGTGGACGTGCGCGTGGCCCCCAGCCCCGAATGGCACTTGCGCCAGAACACTGACCTGGCCTTAGCTGCCAACTGGACCTGCCTGCCCACGCCCACCACCGATGCCGAAGTACGCGGCATGGCTAACGGCCAGCCTGTTCTGACAGCCGGTCTGGTGCAAGTGCGCAACCTCACCCTGCGTACTGGCACGGCGCTGGCTCTCAATGGCGGCACGCTGGAAGTGTACGGCAGCCTGACCCTGGAGCCCGGGGCTACCATTGCCGGCACCAACGGCACACTTAGTTTACGCGGTGCCGCCGTCACGCTCACCGCTCCCGCGGCCACTGCTTTCCAGGTCCCGCGCCTGCTCGTGAACCTGCCCGCCGCCACCGATACTGCCCGCCTGGCCCAGGCTCTCACCGTGGGCACGGCCGTCGTTATGCAGCGTGGTGTTTTGAAAACTCAGGCTTCGACCCTGGCCCTGCTTGCGGGCGCTACCATTGCTGAAACCGTCGATTCTTATGTGTCGGGCCGGTTGGTGACTTCGGGGGCATTGGCGGTGAACAGCAGCCAGGATTTTGGCGGCGTCGGCCTCACCGTTTCCCAGGTTTCGGGTAGCCTGGGTTCCGTCAACCTCACGCGTAGCACTGACCAGGCCATTGGCCGGGCCCCGGCCCGCACCAGCATTCGCCGCTATTTCACCCTGAGCTTCCTGCCTACCGTTGCTATCAGTGGCACCATGCGGCTTAACTACCGCGATGCCGAGCTGAACGGCCTGGCCGAAGCCGACCTGCAGCCCTTCTACACCGGTGCGGTGGGACCACCCACGGGGCCGTGGTCGCCCCTCGCCCGCACGGCTCAAAGCAGCACGCAGAACTACGTGGAATGGAGTTCGGCCCTCGCCGGCACTTTCACCCTTAGCACGCCCAGCGCCATGCTGCCTACCCGCAACGCGGCCAATGCCAGCTTTGTGGTGCAGGCGCAGCCGGTGCCGTTTGGCGCGGCCGGTTTCTCGCTTTCGGTGCAGGCTGCCCGGCCGCAGGCCGCCGCCTCGGTGGCCGTATACGACCTGGCTGGTCGCCTGCTGGTGCAGCGTTCGGTGGCCGTGCCCGTTGGGCTGAGCGCTGTGGCCCTTCCCGAAACCGGTCGCCTGGCCGCCGGCGTGTACGTGGTGCGCGTGCTGCTGAATAACGAAATTCAGACCCTGCGCGTGACCCGGGAATAACCCACTGCCGCTCGTTTAGAAACGGCGCTTCGGCCCCATCACAGGAGCATGGCTTCAACTGGATGGGGGCCCGAAGCGCCGTTTTTGCGTTGGGGCTTCTGCGCCAGCTCGGTGCATAATCTGCGTAACTTTCCTTCGTTACCAACCCATTGTTGAGCCCACTTTAGATGAGGTCCGATTTCGATAATTCGCTGCCCCCGAGCCGGACCACGACTAACCGTGATGTAGCGCGAACTACAGAGTTCGCGCTACAGTTTGTCCTGCCGAATGAGGGCGCGGTAGATGCGCAATAGCATCGGCTGCGGCACGCGTAGGCGATAGAGTAAGGTGAGTAGATAGAAAACTCCCTGCAGCCGGAAAATGCCGTTTTCCCGATACTTGCGGGCCGAGGTGGTGATTTTAGCTGGCAATACTCGGAGCTTGGTGTGCTGCTTGAGCCGCCGCGTAATCTCCTGGTCCTCCATCACAATGAAGTCCTCGCGGTAGCCGCCAGCTTGCTCAAACACGGCTTTGAGCGCGAACAAACTCTGGTCGCCGAAGCGGGCTGCTTCCACATCGAAGCGCGTAAACCAGGCGTTGGCCCGCAAAAACCAGTGGGACATGTCGAAGGCCAGGCGGTAGCAGCCGCAGCCGTAGCCCGCGCCCACCGCCCGCCGAATATCATCCGGGAAGCCAACGGGCGGGTACGTGTCGGCGTGCAGAAAATACAGGATGCTGCCCGCCGCGTGCCGGGCCCCGTAGTTAAGTTGCGCGGCGCGGCCTTTGGTGGGGCAGGCCAGCACGCGGGCTCCGGCTTCCCGGGCCAGGGCGGCGGTAGCATCGGTGCTTTGCCCGTCGGCGATAATGATTTCAACGTTTGCCTCAGGGTGCGCCCCGGCCTGGCGCAGGTGCCGTAGCAAAGCCGGCAGAGCGGCCGCCTCGTTGTAGGTGGGGATGATGATGCTTATCAGCTCCGGCGCGGTTGGGGCAGAAGGAGGCTGGGTTGGCATCAGTGAGTTGAGTGGAGAGTTGTTAATCAAAAGAACGTCATGCTGAGCGCAGCCGAAGCATCTTGCTCGCATCGTTGAACGATTGAGTTAGTACCACACGCGAGATGCTTCGACTACGCTCAGCATGACGTTCTTTCGATTACCGATTACCGATTACCGATTACCATTAGTTCAAGTAAGGCGACTCCAACTCCTGGCCCATGCTGGTGAGCGTGTCGGGGCTGTGGCGGCCGGTGAGGCGGGTGCTCAGGGCGCGGGCTTCGGGCGCGCTCAGCACGTCGAGCTCGTGCAGCCACGCTACGCGGCGCAGCTGCGGCTCGATGAAGCCCAGCGGGTTAATCTGGCCGTATTCATCGCGCAGGTAGGTTTTGGTGCGGCGTTCCAGCTCGGCCACCAATGCCCGGAACTGCTTGCGCTGCCAGGGCCGGCCCGCCAGCGTGAGGGCGAGGTGAGCCGTTTGCAGCCGAAACGTGCACCACTGCTGCTCGAAGCGCAGCCACATGGCCAGCGCGTTGATTCCCAGAATCAGCCACCACCAGTACAGCGCCGACGTAGCCTGGCCGGTAGCCAGCCACTCGCGCCAGGGGCCGCTGCCCAGCACCACCAGTATCAAGACCGTCATCAGCACTTGGTTGGTAGGAATTTGGCGATGCTCGCCCGACTGCATGGGCAGAATTTCCTCGTACGGAACTTCGGTTTCGAGCGTGGCCACTCCTTGGGGGTTGCGCTTGCACACGTACAGGCTTTCGGCCCGCAAGGCAATGTGCGTGGTACCCAGGAAAAGCTGTTTTTGGATGAAAATCATTCAGAGAAAGGCGAACAGCAGCGCAGGCTTACGCAGGCACCGCCCGGAATAATGTTGATAGAAATACTGCTGGTAACCAGCCGAATGGCAAGCGAAAGTTTGCGCTACTTAAATGGACTTGGCGTAAAGCACACCACAAAAATAGCCACCATAACCCAACCCAGAAGGTGCCGGCCGCGGCTAAGCGGCCGCTCATCGGGCGCGGGCGGATGGTAGATGCCCGTGAGCCGCCCCAGCAGCAGGCCAAACACCAGCCAGCCCGGGTTGCCGGTAGCCGCCGGCCAGACTGCCGCGCACGCCACCTGCGCCCCCCAGATGCCCGCCGCCAGCAGCAGTCCCTGGCGCGGCCGGGGCAGCACCCGCCAGAATATCAGGGCCAGGTAGCCGGCGTAGACGGGCGCCCCGTAAGCCCAGGTTTGCCAGTCGTTGCGCGGGGAGAATATCCCCAGGCCGGCATAAAAAATGAAGGCCACGAATAGCACCAGCACCAGCCGGTTGAAGCGCCCCGGCCCCAGCAAGCCGTAGAGAATGTGGCCGCCGTCGAGCTGGCCCAGGGGTAGTAGGTTGAGGGCCGTGAAGAACAGGCTGAGCGCGCCGGCCAGCAGCACGGGGTAGTGCAGCAGCTCGTTGACGTGCGGCAGCCGGGCGGGGTCGGCCAGGGCGGTTTCGAGCCAGCGGTAGATGAGCGGCCGGGCCAGCGTGTAGCCGCCCGAGGTGCCCGGCGGGTACACGTGGCGGGCATAATCGGCCCCGTACTGCGCGTAATCGGGGTGAATGGCAAACAGGTAGTCCAGCGGCGGCAGGTGCGTGAAGCCGTACACCAGCACCGCTATCGCCACCACAAAGCCCGCCAGTGGCCCGGCTAGTCCGATGTCGAAGAACTCGCGCCGCGAAAAAATCCGCTCCCGAATGCGAATAATGGCCCCGAACGTACCCAACCCCATCGGAAAGGGAATGAAGTAGGGCAGCGACGTGCGTACCCGGTTATAGCGCGCCGTGAAGTAGTGCCCAAACTCATGCACCGTGAGCACCCCCAGAAACGGCACCGCAAACCACAGCCCCCGCTCCAGCTCGGCCCACAGTGCCGGCCCGCGCAGCAAAAACACCCGCCACGGGAGCCAGTTGAGCGGTTCTTCCTGGGCCTGGGTGAGCTGGATGCCCGCCAGCGTGGTGGTCACGAGCGTAAGCAGAAACAGGCCGCCGTGCAGCGCCGCCGTGCGCCTGGGCGAAGGCGCGGGCTCGTACCCGGCAAACCGCTCGAAGCGGCGGAATAAGTGGCGGGCCCAGCGGGTGCGGGTTAGGGGGCGGCCGTCGGCCGGGGGAGCGGCCACATCGGCCGGAAAACCCGCAAATTCTGGTTCAGACGGTGGCGGGGGCGTATTCTCGGGGAAAGGCACGGAGAGCTTCGGGCAGGGCGGTGAGGAGGGTGAGGGGCGGGGCTAGGTGCAGCACCCGCAAGCCCAGGCGGCGGGCGGTGGCCACGTGCTGCGGACTGTCTTCGATAAATAACACGTCGGCGGCCTGCCAGTTCATTTCGGCCAGCGCGTGGCGGAAGATTTCCTCGCCCGGCTTGCGCAAGCCCACCTCCTGGGAGTAGAAGACGCGGTCGAGTACGTCGGCAATGCCGTTTTTGAAGCCGTACTTGGTGGCCAGCCGCTGGTTGATTTCGGCAATGTGCAGCGCATTGGTGTTGCTGAGCAGCGCCGTTTGGTGGCCCTGCCGGCGCAGCTCGCCGATGAGGGCGAGGCGCTCGGCGGGCACGTCGAGCAGCATGGCGTGCCAGGCGGCATCCAGCTCGGCGTCGGTGGCGTCGAGGTCGTAGGCTTCGCGCAGGCCGGTTCGGAATTCGGCGGGGGAGAGGTGGCCGGTTTCAAACTTATCAAACAGTTCGGCCTGCTGGGCCTGACTGAAGGCAATGGTACTGCCGGCCCTACCGGGTACGACCCGGCTCAGCCGGCGGATGGCGGTGGGGGTGGCGTCGTAATCGATGTCGATGATGACGCCGCCGAAATCAAATAGCAAATGAGGAAGCATGAGGTGGGTTTTGCTCGGGGTTGGTTCTGGATTGCGGATGCTTCTGCGGGCGTGTGAAAAAATAAGAAAGCAGCAACCCGTAACTATCTGACGAAGGTCGTACATTTGTACCGTCGAAGGGCCAGCAATGGCAAGCGTTTAACGGTTAAACAGTTAAGCACTGCCTTCGGCAACGGGCCTATAGCTCAATCGGTTAGAGCAGCTGACTCATCAAGTAGGCGTTCTTTGAATTTATGAAGCAGTGCGTTGTTTGTGAACAACCGATAGCTGGTCAGAAGCAGAAGTATTGCAGCAATGCATGCAAGCAGAAGGACCATTACCATCGGGTGAAAACCCAAACAAACACCTACCATTCGCAAACACTCCGGTCGTTGAAGCGCAAGCTCCAACTAATCGAGCTGTTTGGGGGTGGTTGCCGGAATTGCGGCTACGATGCCAACGTAGCTGCGTTGCATTTCCATCATTCCGACCCGACCATGAAAAGCATGAAGCTCGACATGCGGGTACTTTCCAATCGGAGCTGGGAAGCAATTATGGCCGAAGCAGGCAAATGCGAGCTACTCTGCTCCAATTGTCACGCCGAAGAACATCATCCGGAATTGGCGCTTCATACTATTCAGCGAATACTTAGCGGTGCCTCCCGGCGGGAAACCACGGGATGAGCAGGGGGTTAATTCAGGGAAACCTGTTCGTGGCAATCGTGCCACGATGGCAATCCTGAGCCAAGTCGGGGAACGGTCATAAAAGTACCCGGAAGGTGCAGAGACTAGGAAGTGAGCAGACCATGCAATACGCTTCCACCAACGCCCCCCACCTACGTTCGCCTCGGCGAATACGGTGATGAGATAGTCCAACTACTCCGGGAAACCGGAGGAAAGTGAATCAGCAGGTCCTTGGTTCGATTCCAAGTGGGCCCACGAAAAAGCCTCTCACGGTAGCGTGAGGGGCTTTTTTATGGTGGTTGGGTTGTGATTCGCTTTGGGCGTCATGCCTCGGCTGCGCCCGGTATGACAACGTGCTGCCGGAGGTGTCCCCTGATTCAGCCTCGCCGCTACGCCGCGTAGGCATCTTCCGGCTCCAGGTGGCGCAGCAGGGACAGGGCCGCGAGGGTGGCCAGCAGCGGCTGCACCTGCGCGGCGCGGGTGCGGCGGAACCGGGCCGCCACCTGCGCGGCCGTGACGGGGGCGGCGGCTTGCGCTACCACGGCCCGCACGGCTTGCATTTGGTGGGCCAGCTCGGTGGGCCAGGGCTGGGCGGCGGTGGCATCGGCGGCGGCTACGGCGGCGGGGCCGGTGGTGGGCAGGCGCAGGGCGGCTTGCTGCTGGCCGGGGGCCTGGTAGGCGGGGCGCAGGTAGCGCACGGTGCCGGCCAGCTCCTCGGCGGCGCGGGCGTGGTTGAGGGCCACCAGGCGGGCCAGTAGCTCGGCATCGGGCAGGGCGAGGGGCCAGCCGTAGGCATCGGCCACGGCGGCGTCGAGGTCCTGGTGCAGCGAGAGCAGCACGGAGGCCAGGCCCAGCTGGTTGGTGGCCTGCTCCTTGGCCGTGAGGGGCTGGCCGGCGCGGAGCTGCTCTACCACGTTGTAGAGGGTGGTGAGGGTGAGGCCGGGGTGCTGGGCCTGCTGGCGTTTGCGGTGCGCGTCAATGGTTTCGGCCAGCTCGCGGATACGGGCCTGCTGGGCGGGCGTGGCATCGGGGAAGGGGAACGGGTCGAAACAGCGGGTTTTTGAATAAATTAAGTCGTTGCCTACTCCCATTCTAGCACCTGTTGCAGAAGCCCAACAAGTATGAGTGTGGCTAGAAAGCACCCCTAAGAAATAAGCATTACTCAATGAGAAAGCAATCAGCCTGTTGTCAGGAAGTATGTCAGCATCCAAAAATTGAAAAGTGCGAAACTTAGCTGTTTCTACAGTTGCAATGTATCTAGGTAGCCCTTGTAATGCTGGGCGAAAACTTCCCCTTGCTTCGCCAAAAATCCACCAGTTATCCCTATAAGTTGCGCGGTTATTTTGGTCGCGCTCAGGCTTTACCGTCTCCATTACGTGTTGATAAACAGCTGGAAATTTAGCTAGAACGTCAGCAGAACCCAATCCAAACAAATCAATCACCATTGACCCACGGGGCCGGTCTGTTAGGTCTTTGCCGTTGCGATAGGAGCGAATATAGGTTTCTAGGCCCGGTATATCTCCTAGTCCTAACTGCTTGGCTTTTTCTGGCTCTACAATGAAGCCAGCTCCGTGCAATTTTACACCTGGGCTACTAAGGCCTGCGTTCGCCTTCAGTGGTCGGGCACTATCCAAATCAGCTCCGATACTCAAATCAGGCTGAATACGCCCCTGTTGCTCCTTGAAAGTTACATCAGCTGCTTCGTCACCTTCAGGTACGTTTTCCGATTGCACCAACAACAGCCGGCCGGGTACTGCTACTGTGCTGGTCGGCTCGGCTACGGTTATGGCAATCCGCACGGCGGCCCCATCGCCACTGTCTACCCACGGATGGTCGGGGATGGCAAAGGTGAGGGCGAGCGGGGGCGTGTCGCCTTCCAGAAACGGCTGCATGACGCGCCGGTTAAACGTCTGTTTCAGGCTGTTGGTGGTGATGAAGCCGAACCGTTCCGTAGCGCCGGCTTGCGTGGCCTGGGCGGCGTGGTGCCACCAGTACATCACGAAATCAGCCGATTCGGGCACTTGCCCTTTGTAGGCTTTGCGGAGCGCCTCGGCGTACCCGTCACCCAGCACGTCGCGGAGGCGGCTGGCCCCGATAAACGGCGGATTCCCCACGATAAAATCAGCCTGGGGCCACTCGGCGGGGCGGGGGTTGGGGTAGTCGAGCACCACGGCGCGGGCGGTTTCGTCGGGCACGGGCAGGCCCGTGACGGGGTGCGGGCGGGTGGCGCCGTCCCAGCGGGTCACGGGCTGGCCGTGGGCATCGAGGCGGGTCACGGGCTGGCCGTGGTGCAGGGCCGCGTCCTGCTGCCGGATGTTGTGGTCGTCGGTGAGCAGCGGCTCCGGCATCTGGGTGAGGCCGTGGGTGCGGATGTGCCACTGCAGGTAGCCGATGCGCAGCACCACGTCGGCGATGGCGGCCGCGCGGGGGTTGAGTTCCAGGCCCAGCAGCTGGCGCGGGCCCACGGTGGTGGTGCCGGCCAAATCGAGCAGGCCCGTTTGCCCGAAGCTGTTGATGGCGGCCAGCACTTCGCCCTCCAGCCGCTTGAGGTGCTCCAGCGTCACGTACAGGAAGTTGCCCGACCCGCAGGCGGGGTCCAGGATTTTGACCGACGTGAGGCGGGCGAGGAACTTCAGCAGCTCGGCGCGGGCGTCTTTGTCCTTGCCCTCGGTTTGGCGCTGGGCGCTGGCGGCCTGGGCGGCGGCCCACTCGCGGCGCAGGGGTTCGAGCACGGTGGGCAGCACCAGGCGCTCCACGTAGCGGCGCGGGGTGTAGTGGGCGCCCAGCCGGTGCCGCTCGCGGGGGTTGAGGGCGCGTTCGAGCAGGGTGCCGAAAATGGCGGGCTCCACGGTGGTCCAGTCGGCGGCGGCGGCGGCGCGCAGCAGCGTGAGCTGCGCCGCCGACAGGGCCAGGGCCGTGGCCCCGTGAAAGAGCTGGCCGTTGAAGCGGGGCAGCCGGGCGGCTAGCGTGGGCGCAAAGCCCCCGGTGTCCATGGTGGCCCACAGGCTCGTTAGCGCGTCGGACAGGTGCGGGCGTAGCGCGTTGGTATCATACTGTTTCAGCAGGCCGGTGAAGGACTCCTTGGGAATGAGCTGCACGTCTTCCGAAAACATGGTGAACAGGCAGCGCATCAGGAACGCGGCCACCACTTCCGACGCGTGCCCGGCCTGCTCCAGCTGCGCCGAGAGGGCGGCCAATTGGGCGGCCAGCTGGCGGGTTACCTGGGCGGCGCGGCGGCTGGGGTCCAGCGCGCGCGGGTCGAGGAAGAGCTGCCGGAGCTGGGCGCGGGTGTCCTCACTGGCCAGCGCGGCCAGCGGCAGCCGGAACCGTTGCGAGTCGGGAAAGGGCACGAAGGAATCGCCCACCCCGGCAAAGTTGCTGTACAGGTCGAGGCAGTAGCCCACGTCGGCTACCACCACAAACAGGGGCCGGGGCTCGGTGGCGGGCAGGGCGCGCACGTAGCCCAAGGCCTGCTGGCGGGCGGCTTCCATCATGAGCCGCCACTTGGGGGTGTTGCGTTGGGCGTGGCCCTTGCGGCGTTTTTCGGAGGGCAGGCCCAGCTGGGCCAGCTCGGTGCGGGCGGCCGTGTCGGGCGAGTCGGTGCCCTGCTTGGTTTCGAGCACGAAGCAGCCGCGCTTGTAGAGGTCGATGCGGCCGGTGCTCTTTTTGGTGGCCCCGTCGTCGAAGGTCACGGCGCGTTCCAGCACGTAGGCGTCCTGGGCGGGGCTGTCGGTAGTGGCGTCGGGGCGGGGCACGCCCAGCAGGTCGCAGAGGTCGGTGAGAAACAGGCCGTAGTTGGCGCGTTCGGCCCCGCCGGACGGTTGCCAGCGGGCTTCAAATTCGGAGTACGTCACAAAGGAAAAATGGAGCCGCGAGCTGTCGGTAGATACGGTGGGCCGAAGGTAATTGAAATCGGTAGGGCGCATTCCTGCGGCGGTCTGGCTAAGAAGCTGTTTGAGTTAATAAAACGGTCATGCTCATCTGGCGTCCGCTTGTCGAAGCATCTCTACCGCTTCGTTGCCCCGGCTTAAGCGAAGCGGTAGAGATGCCTCGACAAGCGGAAGCCAGATGAGCATGACCGTTTCAGAATGATTTTAGCTAACTCAAACAGCTTCTTAGCCGGACACAATGCAGAAGCTTGATACCTCAAAAGAAATCCCCGGTCATCTTCGGCCCGCCGACCCGATGAGCGCTTACCAGCACATTACCCAGCGTCAGGGCCAGGTGCTGGTACGCTGGCTCTGCCATGCCTTGCGGGCAGCCCCCGAGCCAGCGTGGCGCTGATAAACAGGAAAGCTCCGGCTGCCTGAGCAGCCGGAGCTTTTTGATGTCTCTGGTGTTTTCTCAGCTTCGCCAGCAGCTGGTTTTCACACGGGCAAGATAGGTGAAGGAAAGTACCGGTGCAAGCACGAAACAGAAAAGTAACGACACAGTTCGCTGCCTGCAAAGCATAGGGACCGAAAAGCCGGCTGAGTGAGTTGAAGCGTTGAAAATGTCAGCGAGTTGCGCCGGCCCTTGGCTCGTATTTCGGCGTGGCGCAAGGGTTGGGCGGCACGTTGGGGAGACGCCAAGGGGCGTGCTTCCATACCGTGCTGCCCAATTCAATTCAAAGCTGTTTGAGTTAGCTAAAATCATTGTGAAACGGTCATGCTCATCTGGCGTCCGCGCAGTCGAAGCATCTCTACCGCTTCGTTTGAGCCGGTGCAACGAAGCGGTGGAGATGCTTCGACAAGCTCAGTATGACCGTTTTATTAACTCAAACAGCTTCTTAGTGATTTGTCAGTCGGTATGACGGTCACTCCGTTCTCTGAATTCCTGAACAGCTTCTTCATTAAAATGAAGTATAATTCATAATAAGCAAATATTTATACTTTTTATTATTGTTTATTGATAAAAAATTTGCACTTTTATGTTAGATTATATTGAATTACAGTCGCAACTACGCTGCTTCAGCGGGCCGTAGATACCGTCAGCAAACGTCAGCATACTCAAAATTCCCAGGCATGAAAAATCAAGAGCAGGTTCCGAAAATAATTGCTGCATTGGTTACCCGTGCTGCCAGCATTGAGCTTCGGTTCATAAGTAAAAACGGAGTTGCCAACTCGGTGGGACTCTATTCGGACTTAATTGTGGGCGTCGAGGCCCCCAATTCGACTACGCCGCCCGTTTCGATGAGGCTGGGCGATATGCAGGAACTGCGCTTTGTGGAAGCCGCCGCTTACAGCAACTGCACGGTCATCTACTGGCAGGTGACGGTCAATTCCGAAGACGCCATCCAGGCGGCCTGCGAGGCCTTGGAAGGCGAGGGCTGCAAGACCGTAGTAGGCATACACCATCGGCCCGACCAGCCTAAAACGTTATGCTGCCTCATGCAGGACCCGGGCGGTAATCTGTTTGGCCTGATTATCAACCCGCCCTATCCATTTATGCGTCAGCCACTGGGTCGCTACCTCGCCCCGCTAGCTGCCCTGGTCGCTGGCATTGCCCTGTTACCGATACTGAAGGCGTTGAAGCGCCGCCCCGATGGCCCGGCCCGTTAGGCTGAGCTGCGCGTTCACAATTCTTACTGGCGCACAGAAGGCCGGCCCGTTCCGGTCACGTTTCGGCGCGTCTTTCTGCTTATGAAATGCTGGCTTACCCTGTGCGTAACGGTTGGAACGCTGCTGCTGCTGCTGCTGTCCGGCTCCGGCCTGCGGGCGCAGGCCCAGTCGCGCACCGCCGATAGCCTGCGGGCGCTGCTAAGTACCCAGCCGCGGGCTGATACGCTCCGCATGCGCCGGCTGCAGGCGCTGAGTGCGGAGTTATTGCTCAAGGATTTGCCAAAAGCCATTGTGGCGCAGGAGGCCGCCCTGAAACTGTGCCGCCGCCTGCACGAGGAGAAAAGCGAAGGCAGTATTCTTATGCGCCTGGCCACCCTCTACCGGCGCCAGGCCAGCTACCGGCAGGCCCGGCGCTATACCAAGCAGGCCCAGGAGCTGTATGCCCGGCGCGGCGACCGCGCGGGCATGGGAGTGACGTACCTGCAGCTGAGCTTTATTGAATCGGAGCAGAGCAACCTGACCGGGGCCTTGCGGGCGGCTATGCAAGGCCTGCAGTACGCCGGGCAGGCGGGCGATAAGGTGACCCAAGTCCGCCTGCAAGTGGCCCTGGGCATCGTGTACTTGCAGCTCGGCAACTACACGGATGCCCTGCCCGCGCTGCGGGCCACCCTCAAAAATGCGGAGGCGCTGGACGACAAGCACATGGTGGCCTCTGCCCTCAACCTGCTGGGCAACACGCACCAGAAGCTCAAGAACTGGAGTCAGGCTCAGACCTATTTTCTGCGCTCGGTGCAGCTGAACCGCAAGCTGGGCGACCTGCAAAGTGCCACCATCGACGAAATCAACCTTTCGGACCTGTACGGGCAGCAAAACAACCACGCCCAGGCGCTGGCCTACGGCTTGCAGGCGCGGACCTCCGCCCGCGCCAACCACGACGCCTATAACCTGCCGCCCGCCGAGCTGGCCTTGGCTCGGGCCTACCTCAATACCCAGCAGCTCGACAGTGCCATTGAGCTGGCCCAACGCGGCTTCCGGCTGAGCCAGGCCTTGCACAACAACGAAAACCTGCGCAACGGGAGCGATATTCTGGCCCAGGCCTACGCCCGGCGCGGGCAGTTTGCCCAGGCCTACGAGTACCAGCGGCTGTGGGCCGCCTACCAGGATTCGCTCTCGGGCGAGGATATCCAGCGCCGCACCAGCGCACTGCGCTACGGTTTCGAGCTGGAAAAAAAGCAGGACCAGATTGCCCTGCTCACGCAAGGCCGGCAGCTGGCCGCCCAGAACGCCTACCGGCAGCGGCAGGAGATGCGCGGCCTGCTGGCGGGGCTGCTGGGCGTGCTGCTGCTGGCCGCGCTGCTGGCGCGCAACATTTACCTCAAGCACCGCGCCAACCGTGTACTGAAGCTGAAAAGTGACCTGATTGTTGAGCAGCGCGACAACCTGGACCGTACCCTCACGGAGCTGAAATCGACGCAAGGCCAGCTGGTGCAGAGCGAGAAAATGGTGGCCCTGGCCGCCCTGATGGCCGGGGTGGCCCACGAGATTCAGAACCCGCTCAATTTCGTCAACAACTTTTCGGAAGTGAGCCTGGAGCTGCTGGCCGAGCTGAAGCAGGAGCACGGCCAGCCCAACCGCGACCCAGAATTTGAGGCCAGCCTGCTCGATGACCTGGGCCAGAATGTCAGCAAGATTCACCAGCACGGCTCCCGCGCCAGCGCCATTGTGAAGGGCATGCTGGAACACTCGCACGTGCACACCGGCGAGCGCCAGCCCGTCGACCTCAATGCCCTGATGCGCGACTACCTGCGCTTGGCTTACCACAGCCTGCAGGCCAAGTACCGCGACTTTACCGTGGCCCACAGCTTCGAGCTGGACCACAACCTGGGCCTGCTGCATCTGGAGCCCCAGGAGGTGGGCCGGGTGCTGCTCAACTTGTTCACCAACGCCTATTATGCGATGCACCAAAAAGCCACGCTGCTGGGCGCGGCCTACCAGCCCACGCTGAGCGTGAGCACCCGCCGCCGCGGCCCGAATGTGGAGCTGCACGTGCGCGACAACGGTACGGGCATTGCCCCGGCCGTGCTGGAAAAGGTGTTTGACCCGTTCTTCACCACCAAGCCGCCCGGCGACGGTACCGGCCTGGGCCTTTCGCTCAGCTACGACACCGTGACCAAAGGCTACGGCGGTCAGCTCACCGTGCAATCCAAAGAATCAGAATTTACTGAATTCACCGTCAGGCTGCCCATAACGCGGCCGTTGCTGGTTGAAAGCTACGACGATGGCGAGCTAGCCACGGATGGCTAACGGCGGCCATGCCCTAAGGCAGCCGCCGCAGCCCCAGCACTCCCGCAATAATCAGGCTGGTGTAAAACACGCTCAGCCAGGAAAATGGCTGCTTGAGGTAGAGCACATCGACGAGCTTGATGCCGACCACGGCCAGCGCCATCCAGGCGGCATAGGCGGTGGCGGTAGGCAGCTCGCGCATGGCCAGCGACAGGAACATCACATTCGCCAGCCCAAAAGCCACGTAGGCTACCAGCGGCACCAGCGGCAGCAGTAGCACCGGCTGCGAAATAGTATGCGCCCAGTCTACCTCGCGGATACGCTGCATGTTGAGCGCTTTGAGGCTATACGTCCAGCAGACCTCCATAAAAGAGGCCAGAAATAAGGCAAACCAGGGATTAATCAACGGGGCAGGGCGGCAGTAGGGGTGAGGTGCGCGGGGGCAGCCGGCGGGGCCGGCGCAACGGTGAAATTACCGCCCGGCCGCTGCGCGGGCACCGTGCTGGTGTGGGTTTCGGGCACGGGCCAGCCTTGTAGCGGGCGCAGGGCCGGCACGCGGTTGGTCAGGCGCGTGAGCAGGCGCCCGCGCAGGCCATGGTAGGCTCGGAACCAGCCTGAGCGTTGGGCCAACGCCGCTTCATCGAACCGGGCCACGGAGAATACGTGCTGGCTGAAATAGTCCTTCGGGAAAGCATAGGGCAAGCCCCACTTCTGGGGCTTGTGGTCGGGCAGGTAAGCCGTGCCGAATAGCCAATCCCAAAAAGCGAATTTGGTCGAAAAGTTGGCGTAAAACACCTCCTCGTGGTCGGCGTGGTGCCAGAGGTGCATTTCGGGACCGTTGATGAAGTACTGCAGCCGCCCCGATTTGACGTTGATGTTGCAATGAATCCAGATGCCCCACACGGCATCAATGCAGGCCTTGATGGGCACCACCATGGGGTCGGCCCCCAGCAGGATAATGGGCGCAAACTCAATGGTTTGGTTGATGATGATTTCCAGCGCGTGGGAGCGTGAGCCCGCCAGCCAGTCTACCTGCTTGCCGGAGTGGTGCGCCTCGTGGGTGCGCCAAAACAGCGGGCTGCTGTGTTGAAACCGATGAAACCAGTAGATGTAAAAGTCATGGGTAATCACGAAAAATAGCACCTGCACCCACACCGGCCAGCCGGTCACAAAATGCAGCTTTGAAAAGCCGTAATGCTGGTCGAGCGGCAGAATAATGAAATCGAAGATGATGATTTTCAGGGCATAGCTCTGAACCAAGGTGTAGAGCACCAGGTCCGTCCAGAAGCCTTCCCGAAAAAACGGCAGCCCCTTGCGGTACGGGAAGTACCGCTCCAGCGTGATAACCACGGCCACCCAGCTCAGCAGAATCGCCGTAGTGATGATTTCAACCTGTTGCATGGCGTGTAAAGGTGAAACTGATGTCTGTCATCCTGAGTGCAGCGAAGGACCTTATCACGTCCAAACGGCTTGTTCTAATGTGATAAGGTCCTTCGTCTCTGCTTTAGTCGCAGAATGCTCAGGATGACAAACGGAAGTGGAAATAATACGCGGTTTCAACCCAAACCCTTTACTCGTTGTTCGGCGTGAGCTCGCGGCGCAGGCGGGCGCGGGGCTCCCGCTCGCTTTCATACACAACCTTGATACCGTCGCCCAGGCCGGTCTCCACGTCGCGGATGTCGCGCACGAGCTTGCCCATGCCACCGGGCTCTACGCTGGCGGCGTGGTCGGAGCCCCACATGGCGCGGTCCAGGGTGAAGTGGCGCTCCACGAAGTTGGCACCCAATGCCACGGCGGCTACGGTGGTCGTCAGGCCGGTTTCGTGGCCCGAGTAGCCGATGGGTGTTGCTGGGAACATGGCTTGCAGGGCGGGTACCATGCGCAGGTTCAGCTCCTGCGGTGGGCAGGGGTAGGAGGAGGTGGAATGGGCCACCATTAGCTTATCGAGCCCCACCCATTTCACGGCCTGCGTAATTTCGTCCAGCGTGCTCATGCCGGTGCTCAGCATCAGCGGCCGGCCGGTGGCGCGCACACGGTTTAGCAAGGGCCGGTCGGTGAGGGAGGCGGAGGCCATTTTGTAGAGTACGGGCGAGAATTGCTCCATGAAATCAACCGAGGGCTCGTCCCAGCACGAGGCAAACCAGTCGATGCCCAAGGCGCGGCAGTAGTCGTCGATGGCCGTGTATTCGGTCTGCCCAAACTCGGTTTTGCGTTTGTAATCGATGTAGCTCATGCGGCCCCAGGGGGTATCGCGCTGCTTTTCCCACTGGTCTTTGGGCACGCACAGCTCGGGCGTGCGCTTCTGAAACTTCACGGCATCGCAGCCCGCCTTGGCGGCCTCCGAAATGAGTTGCTTAGCCAAATCGAGGGAGCCGTTGTGGTTAATGCCGATTTCGGCAATGATGTAGGCCGGATGACCCGCGCCAATGAATCGGTTTTTCCGGATTTCAACTGCGTTCATAAAGCAAGTAGTTACGGTTTGGGAAAGAGTGAGGTGACCGAATCAATCGGTAAGTTGCGGAGTAAGAATTAGATGGCGGTCCAGCCGCCGTCCACCACCAAATTGGCCCCGGTCATGTAAGCGGAGGCGTCGGAGGCCAGGAACACCACGGCCCCTTGGTAATCGGTGGCGGTAGCCATGCGGCCCAAGGGCGTTTTGGCGCTGTACTGTTTCACAAAAAAAGCGTCCTGGCTGTTCTCTACGCCGCCCGGCGAGAGCGTGTTTACGCGCACGCCCGCCTGGCCCCAATAAGCAGCCAGGTAGCGCGTGAAATTCACCACCGCGCCCTTGGTCATGGGATAGGAAGGGGATTTGTAGAAGGTTTGCTCGCCGGCTTCGTTGCGGTAAATGCTCTGGTCGGGGCCCACCATGCCGTAGGTACTGGCCACGTTGATGATGGAGCCGTGGCCCTGTTGCGCCATGGGCGTGCCGAACACCTGCGCCGCCAGAAATACGCCCGTCACGTTCACTTCCAGCACCTGCTGAAAGGTGGCCAGCGGGAAGTTTTCAAACTTGCTCAGGTCGGCCGCCAGGGCCGGGTTCTCAAACATGTCGTTGATGGCGGCATTATTCACCAGCACATCAATGTGGCCGAAACGGGCCAGAATCTGGTCGCGTGCCGCCGCTAATGACTCCGGGTTGGTCACGTTCACAATCAGTGCTAGGTGCGGACCGCCGGGCAGCCCGGCTACCACAGCCGCGCAGGCTTCGGCATTGAGGTCGGCCACTATCACGTTGGCCCCGGCTTTTGCCAAAGCTTCGCAATGCTGCCGGCCAATGAGCCCGCAAGCACCGGTGACGATGGCCGTTTTATTGGTGAGGTCGAAAAGGTCCAAGTTGAAGCTGTTTAGTAATTTGTCAGTCGGTCATGCCGAGCGCAGCCGAGGCATCTCGCTCGGGCCGTCCGGGCCGTTCAACGAGGCGAGCGAGATGCCTCGGTCCCTGGCTTGATGCGCCACATGCTCGGCATGACGTTCTTTTTACTTCGCTTTCACCGGCGCGGCGTTCGTCACTTTGCGGAACACGGCTTCCACCGGCTCGCCAAGTAGGCGGCCCGTTACGTCACCAGCCTCGATGGCGGCTTTGAGCAGCGGCAGTACCTCGCGGTAGGTGGCCAGAGTGTGGGCCACGTCGGCATCGGTGTGCGAGAAGCACATGTTGTGGAAACCGCCCCACATGATGCCGCGCTTGAACAGCTCCTGCTGCATGAAGGCCTTTATTTCCATCGGGTTGCCGGCCGAAGCATCGAAGGTTACTATCGTGCGGCAGTCGTAGCCGTAGCATTTGGTGTGCTGGCTCAGGCCCAGCTCAGCGGCGATTTCGTTGTAACCGTCCTTCAGCTTTTTGCCCTGTTCGGCAAGGCGGGCAGGCACGTTCTGCTCGCGCATTTCGGCGATGGTGGCCATGGCGGCGGCCATGCTCAGGGCCTCGCCCCCAAACGTGGTGAAGAAGAAAACGTCCTGCTCGAACAGCTCCATCACGTCGCGCCGGCCGGTGAGCAGGGCAATGGGCATGCCGTTGGCGAAAGCCTTGGAATACACCGCCAAATCGGGCGTGATGCCGAAGTATTCCTGCGCGCCGCCCACCGCGATGCGGAAGCCGGTCCACATCTCATCGAAAATCAGCAGCGTGCCGTTCTCCTTGCACAGCCGGGCCACTTCGTGCAGGAAATTATCCTTGGGCGCGTCGAAAATAAACGGCTCCAGAATCACGCAGGCCACGTCCTCATCGAGCAGGGCGCGTAGCGAATCGAGGTTGTTGTATTCAAAAGCCGTTGTCAGTCCCTTGATTTCTGCCGGGATGCCCTTGTCACGGCTGGTGGTGCCGATGTACCAATCGTGCCAGCCGTGGTAGCCGCAGCACAGCACCTTATCGCGCCCCGTGAAGGCGCGGGACACCCGCACCGCCGCCGAGCACACGTCCGCACCGGTCTTGCTGATGCGGATGCTTTCGGCGTTGGGAATAATCTCATGAATCAGTTCCGACAACTCCACTTCCAGCTCGTGCATCATCGAGAACGTGATGCCGTCCTGCAGCTGCGCTCGAATGGCGTCATCGACCCGCGGATAAGCGTAACCGAGCGAAATCGGCCCGATACCCATCTGAAAGTCGATGTACTCGTTGCCGTCCACGTCCCAGATGTGGGAGCCGGCAGCGCGCTTCACGTACTTTGGGCTCACGCCTTTGGTGTACTGACCGGGGCCTTTGGCCAAGGTCTGGGTCACGGGCGTCATGATTTTCTGAGCGCGGGCGTAGAGCTCGTCCGACTTGGTGATGTCGGGGTAGTTTTCGTTGGAAGAAACGGTGTTGGGCATGGCTGATTTGAGATTGACGAAGTCAGGGTGGCGTTTACATTTTGAGGCGAAGTGCACGTCTTCTCGTCCAATAGCCCAGCAAGTAAGCCGCAGACACAGAAGAAATTATTGATGCAATGCCCAGGTACAAATCATGAAAAAACAGGTTCCAGGCGAATAGCTTGGCTGCAAAGGCCGAAGCTAGAACGAAAAGACCCGTTTGAACGACTACAAAGTGAGAGACCGACTCGTTAATGGGAATTGGTAAAAAACGATGCCCAATCCAATAGGGAAGGAGATGAAATACTGCTTTAATCGAAGCGTAAATAAGAAGTCCTTCCCACAGTATTTTAAACAAGGAAGTCGAATTGTATTCTGAGAAATAGCCCCAAGTTGCGAAAGCAACGGCACCAAAGACGGTTTCAACAGCCCATATCAGCAGCACTTTGCTGGTGAATCCCAATAATGTTCTCTCGGATGAAGCATAAAAGCGCATCCCTACTCAGCAAACTGGTTTTCCAGCACCGTCGGACCGGCGGCAATGGCGGCCCCCGACTCACCCAGTGCCGCCGCGATGCGCCGGGCAATGTGCTGGCCAGTGAAGCCCTCGTACTCCAGCACCGCGCTCAGGCGGCCGGGGCGGTACCACCGCTCCTCCAGCGCCAGCGGCAGCACGCGGGCCGTGAGCTGGTTGCGCAGCAGCACTTCAGCCAGAATGGAATACAAGCCGCCGGTGATGAAATGGTCTTCCACCGTGACGATAAGGGAGCCGCGCCGCACCACATCGAGCAAGGCCGCTTCGTCGATGGGCTTGAGGCTGCGCAGGTTGACGAGGCCCACCGATTTTCCCTGAGCCTGCAGTAGCTCGCGGGCCACCAGCGTCTGCTCGAAAAGCATGCCGTAGGTGAGGATGGTGACGTCGGTGCCTGCGGCCACTATTTCGGCCTTGCCCATCTCAAATGGGGCGTGCTCGTAGGTGGCGGGGCGGGTGTTGATACGCACGTAAGCCGGGGCGGGCGAGGCCCAGATGGCGGGCAGCATGGCGAGCATGTCGGCCTCGTCGGCAGGGGCGAAAACGGTCATGCCGGGGATGCCGCGCATCAGGCTCACGTCCTCGATGGCCTGGTGGGTGGGGCCGTTGCCGTCGGAGAGAAAGCCGGGCACGAAGCCGCTCAGCTTCACCGGCAGCTGGCCGATGCCCACGTCGGTGCGGATGAATTCGAACGCCCGCAGCGTGAGGAAGGTGGCCAGTGCGTGCACCACCGGAATGCGCCCGCGCAGGGCCAGGCCGGCCGCCGCGCCAATAAGGGTTTGCTCCGTGATGCCGGTATCGATGAAGCGCGGGCCGAGCACGGCGGGCAGATTGCGAATGAGGGCCCGGTTTTCGGCCGTCATCACCACCAGGCGCTCATCGGCCAGGGCAGTTTCCTTGATAAGTTCTTCGTAGGTCATACGTTTTAGTTTTCTCAGTTCAATGGACGTCATGCTCATCTGGCGTCCGCGCAGCCGAAGCATCTCTACCTCGGAAGTAATCAATGCTACCACAACGAAGCGAGCGAGATGCTTCGGCTGCGCGGACGCCAGATGAGCATGACGTTCTTTTTGATGTTTAGCTACCGTACCGTCAGCGTTTCGCTGGTGAGCGTGGTGGCTTCCTGGCTGTGCAGCTCGCGCAGCAATTCCGCTACCTCATCGGCCGAGAAGTTGCAGAACCAGCGGTCGGCCCGCGCCTCGATGCTGGGCAGGCCGCGCCCGCGCACCGTGTCGCAGATGATGACCGACGGCTTGGTATCCGAGAAAGGTAGGGCCGAAAAAGCTTCTTCGAGTTGCGCGAAATCGTGACCGTCAATCCGGCGCACCTCGCAACCGAAGGCTTCGAACTTAGGCGCCAGCGGCTCCAGCGGAATCAGGTCCTCGGTAGCCACGTTGGCCTGGAAATGGTTGCGGTCGACGACCAGCGTGAGATTGTTGACCTTGTGCGCGCTGGCCACCAGCAGGCTTTCCCACACCGTGCCCTCGTTCAGTTCGCCGTCGCCGGTGATGACGATGACCTTGTTGTCCTGGCTGCGCATGCGGCAGTCCAGGGCCACGCCCAGGGCCACGCTGGGCAAGTGGCCGAGCGAGCCCGAGTGGAACTCCACGCCGGGCACGTGCCGGTTAGGATGCCAGTAAATGTGGTCGTCGGTGCTCAGGTGCTGGGCCAGGCGGTCCTTGTCGAGAAAGCCCAACTCGACGAACGTGCCGTACAGCGCCGGCACGTCGTGGCCTTTGCTCAAGAACAGGTAGTCGCGGGTGGGGTCCGTGAGGTTGTCGGGGCGCACGTTCAGGCAGTCGGCGTAGAGGTACACCAGCAGGTCGGCGCAACTCAGGGAAGCGCCGGTGAAGCAGCCGCCGTCGGTGCTCAGGCGCACGATGTGCTCGCGCACGCGCAGGGCCAGGGCTGCCAGCTCGTGGCGTTTTTGGTCGGTCATGGGGAAGTGGGAGAGGAGCTAAGCTGTTTGGTTTGCGACGAGTCCACGGTTTTGAGCTCGTCGAGGTGGTTGCGGTACCAGTTCACGCCCGCTAAGTGGGCATTGAGCTGGGTAATATCGGGGCGTTTTTCGAGTAAGCTGAGGATGTCATCAAGTCCAAAAGCGGGTTTAGACGGATGCAGCGCCTCGTAAACGGCCTTGATGAATTCGTAGTCTTCCGGGTAGTCAATCGTCCAGCGGTGGCTCATCGAAAAATCCTGGCCCGTGGCCCAGCCTACGTTGGCCAGCCGGAACCGGTCGGGGTTTTCCCAGAAATAAGGCGTGGTGTGCTCGCGTTCCAACGGCCGCCGGGCCTCGTGCCAGGCAGTTTCCAATGCTTTGAAGCGCATGATTTCCACATCGTTGCCATCGGGAAAAGTGGCGGGGTGCAGGTTGCTCACGAAATCGTATTGGTCGGGATTTTCCAGGTACACGCCCAGCACCTGGTCAATCACGGCCGGGTCGATGAGCGGGCAATCGGAGGGTATTTTCAGCACCACGTCGGCCCGGTACTGGCGGGCGGCCTGGTAGTGGCGGTCGAGCAAATCCAGCGCATCGCCCCGGAAGCATGCTAACCCGTGAGCAGCGCAGCAGGCGGCCACGGCATCATCGGCGGCCTCGGTGGTGGTGGCTACTACCACGGTGCCGGCCAACCGGGACCGCTGCACCCGCTCCACCATGCGCACCAGCAGCGGCTGGCCGGCCAGCGGCAGCAGCACCTTGCCCGGCAGGCGCGACGACCCCATGCGGGCTTGCACAACGGTGAGAATATTCGGGACAGGCATAAGCAGGTGAGTAGTCGGAAAGCAGCGGGAAATACGCTAAAATTTGCCAGGCAATGCTGCCGCGAAATGATAATTACTTGATAGAAAGTAGCTTATTATTACGAAATTGCTAATGCATCTTCAGTGATGCAGCGGTGGTTTCGGCCGGCGCAAACGCCTCGGCCTCGTACTGCCGCAGAAATGCCGGCCCGCTGCCCTCAAACCGGCTGAAGGCCCGGCAAATGGCCGCAATGCGTCGCGACGACGTGCCGCTGTTCTGCCAGGGCAACTTGCGCTTCAGGTCCTCCACATCGAAATAAGAGTGCACGGGCTTGCCCAGGGCCAGGCCCACGTACACCACCGTTGAGTATTGGGTGATGAGCTCGGCGCTGTTGGCAATCAGGTGGTCGGTATTGCCATCCGTGAAAACAAGGGTGCCGGGTGGGGCGTGCTGCTTGATTTCGTTCTCGGCGCGCGGTAATTCTTCGTTGGGGTGCAGCTTGAAAACAAGGGGCCGGCCCGCCGCGATGCGGGCGCACTCGCGGATGAATTTGGGCCGGTTTTCGGGCGTGAAGGTTTCGCGCAGGTCGGAGGTGGCCACCAGCACGTAATCGCGGTGCGGAAAATCGTTGTGACGCACCCGCTCAATGTGGTCGAAATTGGGAATACCCGTCACGATGAGCTTATCGCGGTCAACCCCCACGTAGTTGAAATGCTCCCTGTAGCCTTCCGAGGCCACGCAGTAAATGTCGCAGCAGTTGGCCAGGCCATTGAGGGCCGTGCCGATGGCCAGAATGGGCATCCAGTTGAGCTGGCGCACGAGGCGCGACCACCAGTTGAGCGGGTCGGTCATGCCCTCCTGCACAAACACGGTCTTGGTGGTGCGCACCAGTGGCCAGGGCACAATCACGTCGGAGCAGCACACGATGAGGTCGTAGGTGTTGCCGAATACGCGGGCTTCAAAATCGTTGTTCAGGCCGTGCTCAGCCAGGTATTTGTCGGCCTTGGCTTTGATTTTGCCGGTGACAATGGTTCTGTCCAGTCCACCCGTCCAAAGCAGAAACCGGTAGAAGGGGCGTTGCCAGCCGTCGTAGTACAGCTGGCTAAAATAGGGCTCAAATTCGTCTTCCAGCAGCTGTGCAATCTGGTGCATCTGCGTGGTCTGATTGGGGGAACCGACGAGAAACAGAACCTTTTTTCGGGACATGCAGGGGAAACGATGAAGAAACCGGGCCACGGATTTGCCGCCTTGTTTCATCGCAAACTACGCAGGGCGCGGCTGGTTTTTGCCGCGCATTCAAGAGCAGGAAGAAGAATAAGGCTCTCGGCCAAGGTACAGCACAAAGAATAAAAATAACGAAACCGTTATTACGTCTTTGGCGCGGTAAGATGAAGGAACTGATACCATTCTTATCACTTTGCCCAGCCGTGGGCGTTACCTGCCAACGCTGCTTGAATTCGGGCCAGCTACTTGTGTACCACCCGAATGCTGACGCGCCGGTTCAGGGCGCGGCCGGTGGGCGTGGTGTTGGGCCGCACGAAGTACTTGGGGCCGTAGCCCTTGGCTTGCAGCCGGTCGGCGCTCACGCCCATGCCGGCCAGGGTGAGCATGGCCGCGCGGGCCCGGTCCTCGCTGAGCTGGTAGTTGACCAGCGCTTCGCCGGTGCTATCGGTGTAGCCGCCAATCTTGACTATGGTCCGGGGAAACGTGTTGAGAATGCTGGCAATGTTGCCTAGCTGCAGCGCCGACTCGGGCGTGAGCATTGCCTTGCCGGTTTCGAAGTTGATGCGGTCGAAATTAATCCAGCCCTTGGTCCGGTTCACCGAATCGACTTGCACCGTGGGCGAGGCCAGAAAGGTGTACAAGCGGTTTTCAGTGGAGTTGGCCCCCACTTTTTGAGTCGTGCCATCGGCCAGGGTCAGGATAATCGGCTGGCCGGTATCGTAGATGTACGTATCCCGGTCCTGGTCGTAGCGGCCCGCCGACTCCCCGCTGGCTGCTGGCCACATGCGAGCCGGCCGGAGGGCTGCCGGAGTGGCCGGGGCTGCCGCTGCCCTGGCTGCCCGCACCGCTTTCGTGGGTTCGGCGCTGGGGCCGGTTGCGGGCGTAGCAGGGGGCGCGGGCGCAGCCGCAACGGGCGTGGGCTCGAAAGCCAGGCGTTCCGGGGTTGGGGCGGCATCAGGCGCTAGTAGGCTGGCCTCCAGGCTGGTGGTTCGGGCGGGGCTACTCATAACCAGGGGCCTGGATGATGCCGGCCGGGAGCTGCCGCCGAGCAGGCCGCGGCCAAAAAAATACCCCAGGCACATGGCTGCCAGCAACATGGCCCCCCATTGCCAGCGCAGCCCCAGCAGCCTGCCCGGCCCAGAAGACACATAATCTGGGTCGGCCCAGGATGCCACGGCGGGTAGCGTGGTCAGCTGCGTGGCAGCACCAGGGTACTGGCCCAGGTAGCCTTCAGGGTTGGTTGCCCGGCTCGCGCTGGCCCCGGGCTGCGGCAGCATGGCCGCTCCAATACTGCCCTTCTGGACCCGTAGCCAGTACACGAAGTCGGTCGCCGTAAAGTCGTTTTCGGCCGCAAATTTACCGAGCACGCCCACCACAGCCGTAGTGGCTACCTGCAGCAGGGTGCTGCTGGCCTTGGGCCGAATGGCGGCTTGCACGGCAATCTGATTCACGGTGCTGCGGTAGCTGGTGCCTAGCAGGTCGAGCAGCAGGTTGGTGTTCCAGTCGGGGGCGTTGACTCCGGTTAGGTTGCTGTCGGACAGCTGCTTTAATACATTTGCTTGTTCGGCTTCGCGCACTATATCGAGCAGGCCCTGGGCGGTAAGGTCCTGGCCCACTCGTGCGGCCAGGCCATTCAGGACCAGGGGCACGGCCATGCTCAGGGCCTTTTCTACGCCGGGCTCAGTTTCATCCACCAAGGTGCTAAGCTGGGCAACAACATCGCCGGTAAAACGGAAATCTACGGATTCGACTAACTGACTTTTCATAGCGATAAGTGAAAAGATGATTTATTCATATGCTGGCTTTCAGTGGAAAACCAAACCAAAATGGAGACTATGCCATCGGCCTCAGCCCAGCGTCCGCAACTGCAGATAATAAATCAGGCCCCAAACAGCCGTAACATATTTATTAATGAAATTAAATATATAAATAAAATATTTAAAATTAGTATTTAGCAACTATGTTTGCCCGTTATGTCCTTATTTTTGGGGTTGCTATGAATGACCCAGCCATCCGCGCTTTGCTCTACCCACTGCTCACGGGCGGTGTACGCATCGATGAGCTGCCCACCGGCACCACCCGCGCCGATGTGGTGCACATCACCGAGCACTTCATGCACGGCTACGAGGTGAAGGGCGACGGCGACACCCTGCAACGCGTGGCCAACCAGCTGCGCTGCTACGGCGAGGTGTATGACTTCGTGACCTTTATCGTGACCGAAAAACACCTGCCCAAACTGCTGCCGCTGCTGCCCGAATGGGTAGGCATTCTCATAGCGTCGGAAAGTGGGTTGAGTACCCACCGGGCCGCCGGCTACAACGCCACCGTGGAGCGTGCGCCCCTGTCCCGGCTGCTGCTGCTGGACGAAGTGAAGCAGTACCTGCTGGCGCGGGGCCTGACGGGTGTGAGCACGCTGCGGAGCCGCGAAATCAGTCATTTCCTGCGCACCACGCAGCTGGTGCCGCTTTCCGGCTTGGCGCAGTACGTGCGCGAGCGCCTTATTGCCCGCCTGCCCGAGCGCCTGCTGCTACGGGCCGAGCGTAAAGCGGAGCGCGAGCGCCTGCCGCCGCGCCGCAAACCCAAAGGGAAGCCCAAGCCCAAAGCGAAAAAGAAAAAGCCCGCCGTCCAGAAAAAAGTCCGCGTTGTCGCTTAGCAAGCGGAAACTCCGTCGTCATATTCAGTGGGCTGGTTCCGGTGCCAAAAGGGACAGGAGGGAGGCATAACGGCAGGTGAAACCGGGGACTACCGCGTGGTGGCAGGCGGTAGTAACAAACAGATAATATGCTCCAGGACGCGACTGCCGTCGAGTCGGCTATTCTCGGCTGCGCCGTTGCAATGAAATTAGGGCCCTGCTCGTATCTTGGCCGGGCAGGGTGCTGGCGCAGTGCGCCCCCTATGGCAGGCCAGGTTTAGCTACCGAACGGGTGTTGTGAGACCGGCCGCTGCCCTACCTGCTTACCTATAATAACTTACCAGATGCAAAACCGTCGGGCCTCCCTTTCTGATGTAGCCAAGGCGCTACAGCTCTCGCCCTCCACGGTATCGCGCGCGCTGGCCGGCCACAAGGACGTGAGCGAGGCCACCAAGGCGCGGGTGCGCCAGCTGGCCGACGAGCTGCACTACCAGCCCAACCAATTGGCCGCCGCCCTGCGCCGGGGCCGCAGCTACACGCTGGGCGTGCTGGTGCCGCACATCACCGGCCATTTCTTCCCCAAGGTACTCGATGGTATTGCCATGGAAGCCAGTAAATTGGGATTCAGCGTGATGATATTTCAGTCGAACGAAAACGCGGAGCAGGAGAAGAAGAATATCAACCTGCTGATGAACTCGCAGGTGGAAGGTATTTTGGTGTCATTGGCTAACACCACCATCGATTTCAGCCACTTCGAGCTGGCCCGCCAGCAAAACGTGCCGCTGGTGTTTTTCGACCGCGTAATGGAGGACTTCCGGGGCAGCAACGTGAGCGCCGTGATTCTCGATGACTACCTCGGGGCCTACCAGCTGGTCTCGCACCTCATTGAGCAGGGCTGCACCCGCATTGCCCACCTCACCGGCCTGCGCCACCTCAACATTCACCGCAACCGCCACCAGGGCTACCGCGACGCCCTCACGGCCCACGGCCTGGAAATCAACGAGGATTACGTGGCGCAGTGCGAAATGAATCAGTACGGCGGGGCTCAGGCCATCACCGAGATGCTGAAGCTGCCCGCCCCGCCCGATGCCGTCTTTGCCTCCAACGACCTGGCCGCGGCTGGGGCCATGCAGGTTCTCAAAGCCCACGGTCTGCGCGTGCCGCACGATGTGGCCGTGGCCGGTTTCAGCAACGAGGCCTTCACCACCCTCACCGAGCCCATGCTCACTTCCGTGGACCAGGGCTGCGAAACCATGGGTATTTCGGCCGTGCGCCTGCTCCAGAAAATGCTGGACCCCAACCCCAACCGCCTCGCCCAGCCCCGCAACGTGGTGCTGAAACCCAAGCTGATAATTCGGGAATCGTCGATGCGCCGCCCGTAATGGCACGGTGCTGGCGCGCGTCACCGACGCGCGCCAGCACCGTTGCGCTAAAACGCAAAAAGTCCCGGCCGCGAATGCGACCGGGACCGTTGCTGTAGAGAGAGGACTCGAACCTCTAATTGTACTAGCGAGATAGGCTAGCGCGTCTGCCAGTTCCGCCACCCCACAAGGTGATTGAAACAAACCTACACCACGATTTATGAACAAGCAAATATTTAATAAGATTATTTTCGTATTAACATTTGCTTTACACGTAGTAAAGACTGCTCAAGCGGAGGCCTTGATTAACTAATAACTCCCGTAGTGAGCTGTAGGCAATGATTATGCCCGGCGCGATGCCGGATTTATCTTTGTCGTAATAAACAGATAAGATAGTGAGTGATAGTCTCGTCCGTAAAATCATCCATCTGGACATGGATGCGTTTTACGCCTCTGTGGAGCAGCGCGACCAGCCCGAGCTGCGCGGCCGGCCGGTGGCGGTGGGCGGAGCTAAGGAGCGGGGCGTGGTGGCGGCGGCCAGCTACGAGGCCCGGCAGTTTGGCGTGCGCTCGGCCATGCCCTCGACTACGGCGCTGCGCAAGTGCCCGGAGCTGGTGTTTGTGCCGCCGCGCTTTGCCGTCTACAAGGAAATATCGCGGCAGATTCGGGCTATTTTTGCTGAATACACGGCCCTGATTGAGCCCGTAGCCCTCGACGAGGCCTACCTCGACGTCACCCATAATTTGCAGCAGCTGACCTCGGCCACCCAGATTGCCCGGGAAATCAGGGCTAAAATCCTTGCCGAAACTGGCCTGACGGCCTCGGCGGGTATTTCCTACAATAAATTTCTGGCCAAGCTGGCCTCCGACTACCGCAAGCCCAACGGGCAGTTTGTGGTGCGGCCGGAGCAGGGGCTGGATTTTGTGGCCGGGCTGGCGGTGGGGCAGTTTCACGGGGTGGGGCCAGTCACGGCGGCGCGGATGAACCAGCTGGGCATCTTCACCGGGGCCGATTTGCGGCTGCAACCCGTGGCGTTTTTGCAGCAGCAGTTTGGCAAGGCGGGGCGCTACTACCACGCCATTGCCCGGGCCGAGGACCTGCGCCCCGTGGTGGCCGACCGCCAGCGCAAATCAGTGGGCTCGGAAACCACCTTCGCCCAGGACTTAACCGAGTTCACCGACTTGCTCGACGGCCTGCGCCCCGCCATTGAGGATGTGTGGGAGTACTGCCAGCGCACCGGCATACTGGCCCGCACCGTGACGCTGAAGGTGAAATTCTCCGATTTTCAGCAGATAACCCGGAGCCGTAGCAGCGCCGGGCCCGTGGGTAGCGCGCCGGTGCTGGAGCGCATTTGCCGGGAGCTGGTGGAGGGCCTGTTTCCGCTGCCCAAGGGCGTGCGGCTGCTGGGCGTCACGCTCTCCAACCTGAGCACGACCGGGCTGGCGGCGGGGCGGCAGCTCACGCTCAGCTTGTGAATGCTGGTGCGGTTAGAGAGGGCCGCGCGGTGCAACCATTTCGCAACCCCGCGGATTCTTTTTCGACCTTGGGAGCAATTACTGGTGCGATTCTGGTTAATACAGCAGCAACTTTACCGCCCGGCCCGTAGATAGGGTTGTATGCTGGCCAAAAGGTCTTTTCTCACGTTTCAATTAGCCTTCATCCGCATGCCATTTCCGCGATTTAAACTAGGTGTCTACTCCACTTCCGTGCTGGCCCTGCTGGGGCTGGCTTCGTACTCGGTGTACCAGGGTACGCCCCCGCGCGACCAAGTGGTGCTCGGCGTGATGCTGCAGGGCCTGACTCAGCTGCACTACCGGCCCGAGAAGCTGGATGACCAATTCTCGCAGCGCGTGTTCGACCTCTACCTGAAGCGGGTGGACGTGAACAAGCAGCTGCTGCTGGCCCCCGAAGTGGCCGCCCTGCGCCAATACCAGACCAAGATTGACGACGAGCTGCGCGGCAGCAGCCACGAGTTTCTGGATGCTACCAGCCAGCTGCTGAGCAAGCGCATGCTGGAGGTGCAGGCCATCTACCGCCAGATTTTGGCCAAGCCGTTTGACTTCACGGTGCAGGAAAACTGGGAAACCGACCCCGCCAAAGCTGTGTATGCCGCCAGCGCCGCCGCCCAGCGCGAGCAGTGGCGCAAAATGCTGAAGTACCAGACCCTGGCCCGCCTTTCGGAAATGATGGACGACGAGGTGAACAAAAAAGACAAGCCGTTGGCTGCCGCCAAGGTATCGGCTTCGCCGGGCACCATCAGCAGCCGCCCGCGCACGGCCGTGGAAATGGAGGCCGAAGCCCGCAAGCGCGTGCTGAAGTACTACGATGACGCCTTTGCCGACCAGCTGAAAAATGACTCCAATGACCGGCTGGCCGATTTTGCCGACGTCATCGCCAACAGCTACGACCCCCACACGAACTACTTCGCACCCATTGCCCGCGACAACTTTGACATTCAGATGTCGGGCCGCCTGGAGGGCACCGGCGCGCAGCTGATTGAAGACGAAGGCCACCTCAAGGTGACGGACATTGTGGCCGGTTCGGCTTCGTCGCGGCAGGGCGAGCTGAAAGTGGGCGACATTATTTTGCGCGTAGCCCAGGGTGCCGCCGAGCCCGTGAGCGTGGAAGGCATGCGCTTCGACAAAGCCGTGAAGCTGATTCGGGGGCCCAAGGGCACGGAGGTGCGCCTCACGGTGCGCAAGCCCGACGGGGCCACGTTGGTCATTCCCATCATCCGCGACGTGGTGGTGATTGAGGAAACCTACGCCCAGTCGGCCCTGGTGAAGCAGAGCGGCCGCACCTACGGTTATATCCATTTGCCCGGCTTCTACGCCGACTTCAGCGGCAAAGGCGGCCGCAGCAGCGCGGTTGATGTGAAAAATGAGTTAGCCAAGCTCTCGAAAGAAAACGTGGCCGGCGTGGTCCTCGACCTGCGCTACAACGGCGGCGGCTCGCTGCGCGACGCCGTGGACATGGGCGGCCTGTTTGTGCCCACCGGCCCCATGGTGCAGGTGAAAACCAGCCGTGGCCCCGCCGAGCCCGTGGCCGATACCGACCCGCAGGTGCAGTACGCTGGCCCGCTGGTGGTGCTCGTGAACAAGTACAGCGCTTCGGCCTCCGAGATTCTGGCCGCCGCCATGCAGGACTACCGGCGCGCCGTGGTGATGGGCAGCACCACCTACGGCAAAGGCACGGTGCAGCAGGTGTTTGACCTCGACAACGCGGTGTCGCCGCAGGCCAACGCCCTCAAGCCCCTGGGCTCCCTCAAGCTCACCATCCAGAAATTTTACCGCGTGAATGGTGGCTCGACGCAGTTCAAAGGCGTGGTGCCGGACATCACGCTGCCCGATGCGCTCACCGCTTTTGCCAAGGGCGAACAGGAGTCGGAGTATCCGCTGCCTTGGGATGAAATTATGCCCGCCGTGTACCAGCCCGCCAATACGCTGCCCGCCAGCATTGCCAAGCTGCGGGCCGCCAGTGCGGCCCGGGTAGCCATCAGCCCCAGCTTTCGCCTGATTACGGATGGGGCCGCGCGGGCCACCGAGCGCCGCAAGCAAACTGCCCTCTCGCTAAACCTGGCTGCCTACCGCACCCTGCAACAGCAGGCCCGCACCGCCAACAAGCAGCAAACTGCCGCCCAGAATGCCATTGCCGTGCTCGACGTGACGGCCCTGGCGGCCGATGCCCGCCCGGCCGCCGACTCGGTAGCGGCCAAGCGCGCCGCCCGCTTCCTCAAGCCCCTGCGCCGGGATGCCGCCCTGGCCGAAGCCGTGGCCGTGATTGGCGACGAGCTGTAGCTCGGAGAAGGGAATAATGCGTGAAAAAAGCCCCGTCGCGACTGTCGCGACGGGGCTTTCTGTTGGGGCCTGAAATGGGGTTGCGGGGACAGTGTTGCCGGGCTGCTTCCCGTGTTTTGGTAATTTCTATTACCAATATTTGCGTAGGTTAGGGCGGGCTTAGGTACCGGGCTCGCTTTACCATGTGCTTATGCCCGATTCCAACCACGCTCCGCTGGCGCTACCCGCCGGTATTTTGGATGATTCCTCCCCGGAAGAGCTGCTGGCCGGGGTGTTTGCTACTTCCATCACGGCGCTGGTGCTGCTGAGACCTATACGGGCGGCTGAAGGCGGGGAGATTATCGACTTTAACTTTTTGCTGCTTAGCGCGGCGGCGCAACGCATGCTGAAACTGCCCGCCTGCCCCAGCGCCACGCACTTGCAGGTGGCGCCCGGCACGGTGGCCAACGGTATTTTTGACTTCTACCGCGAGGTATTCGAGTTGGGCCAGCCGTCACGTCGCGATTTCAACTACCAGCTCGACGGCTTTGACGCCTACTACCGGTTGGCGGCCCGCCGGGTAGGCGCCGGGTTGCTGATAAGCTTTACCGACACGGCCGACGAGTCGCGCACACACGTGGAGCAGGCCCTGCGCGCCAGCCAGGCCCGCGAGCAGGCCGCCCTCGCCGAGGCCGAGCGCCAACGCGCCAGCCTGCACGACACGTTTATGCAGGCCCCGGCCATGATTTGCATTTTCTCCGGCCCCGAGCACGTGTTTGAGCTGGTGAACCCGCCGTACCAGGCGCTAGTGGGCGACCGGCCGCTGCTGGGCCGCTCCATTCGGGAAGCCATGCCCGAACTGGCTGGCCAGCCCATCTTCGGCCTGCTCGACGAGGTGTACCGCACCGGCGAACCCTTCCGGGCCAATGAGATGCTGGTGCAGCTCGACCACGACAACTCCGGGGGGCGCGAGTTGGAAAAACGGTATTATAACTTTGTTTACCAGGCCCGGTTCGACGGGCGCAAACGGCCCGACGGCATCATGGTATTCGCCTACGATGTAACGTTGCAGGTGGTGGCCCGGCAGCGAATTGAGGCGAGCGAGCGGTACGCCGCCAACGCCAACGAAGAGCTGGCTGCCGCCAACGAGGAGCTCCAGGCTGCCAACGAGGAAATTCGGGCCAACAACGACGACCTGTTCCATGCTCAGCTGGGCGTGCGCGAGCTAAATATGCAGCTGGAAATGCGGGTGTCGCAGCGCACCGTGGAGCTACAAGTAGCCCAGGCTGAGGCTGAACGCCAGCGGGCCCGCCTCCACCATTTGTTTATGCAAGCACCGGCCGCCATCTGCATTCTGGATGGGCCGGACCTGGTGTGTGAGCTGGTGAATCCCAGTTGCCAGCAGTTGTTTCCGGGCCGGCAGTTGGTCGGCCGGCCCCTGTTCGAAGCCCTGCCCGAGTTGGCCGGCCACGCCGTGTGGCACTCCTTCCGGTGGGTTTACGAAACGGGCAAAACCCACCAGGAAAACAGCATCCTGATTCCTGTAGCGCGGTACGATGGAGCTCCCCTGGAAGATGCTTACTTCGATTACATTCAGCAGGCCCGTTTCGACAAGCAGGGCAACGTGGACGGGGTGCTGGTGTTTGCCTTTGAAGTGACCGAGCAGGCGCGGGTGCGTCAGCAGCTGCACCGCGCCAACGAGGAGCTGACCTTGGTCAACGAGCAGGCCAGCGCCCACATTCGGGAACTGGCCACCACCAACCGCCAGCTGCAACGCACCAACCAGGACCTCGACAACTTCGTGTACGCGGCCAGCCACGACCTCAAGCAGCCCATCAACAACCTGGTGGGCCTGTTCGACGAGCTGCGCCACGTCATCCGCTTTGCCGACCCCGAGGAAGAGCTGCTGCTGCCGATGGTCGACGACTCCCTGCACCAGCTCAGCAACACGGTCGATGATTTGGCCCTGGTGGGGCAGGTGCAGCAAAATGTGCAGCTTCCTACCGAAACCGTGGCCCTGCGCGAGCTGACCCTGGAGGTGCTGCAAACCCTGCAGCCGCAAGTGCATGCTGCCCGCGCCCGCATCACCACCGACTTCGCCGCCGCCCCCACGGTGCAGTACTCCCGGGCCAACCTGCGCACCATTTTGCTCAACCTGCTCAGCAACGCCATCAAGTACAACGACCCGGCCCGGCCCTGCCGCATCCACCTGTCGCTCTGGAAGCAGGCCGGGGCGCCCGTGCTGCTGGTGGAAGACAACGGCCTGGGCTTCGACGTGCAGCGCCATCAGGACGAGCTGTTTCAACTATTCCGCCGCTTTCATACCCACACCGAGGGCACGGGCGTGGGCCTCTACCTCGTCCATCGCATCGTGCAGGGCAACGGCGGCCGTATCGAAGTGGAAAGCGAAGTGGGGGAGGGCTCCACGTTTCGGGTGTACTTGTAGCGGTACGATGGGTAATTTAGAATATCGCCAAGTGTAAGTCTGTTTCGATAGATTGACTTGGTGTTGGTATTAACCCATAACTTGCTTGGAAAACTGTATTGGTGCACCGAATATTCCCCGACTTTATGAATTTAACTACTACGCCTGACCAACTTTATTCGCAACCCGTTTTGCTTGAGGAAAAGGAGATGCTGAATGATGTAAAATTCATTATTCTATGCGTAGCTACGTTTGGTCTGTACAGCGTTTGGTGGCAATACAAAGCCTGGCGATTCTTTAAACAGCGGCAGCAATCCGATATCTGGCCAGCGGTACGGGCTATTTTCAGTCTATTTACCGTGTATGATTTGATGAAGAATATTAACCGGTTTTCTCAGAACAACGATTTTGCGCCTGTTTATAATGCTAAAAACTCGGCAGCAGGTTATATTATTCTAAGCTTACTTGTCCGGCTCCCCGACCCTTTTTGGCTGGTTAGTCTCTTGGCTTTTGCGTTTCTGGTTGCCCCCTATAACGAACTAAGGTTTGCATTATTGAAATCAGCGGAATACGCCGGAAAAGATAAAAAGCGGTTTAGTGGATATCACTTTGCAATCATAGGGTTTGGTGTCCTGGTATGGCCTTTGCTAATTTATGGCCTCACTTTACCTGACTAATCGCATAAACCATTAACTGTCAGTTTAGCAGGCCCGTTGTTACCGAGCCACCACCTGCACCCGCACGGCCGAGGCGTGGCCGGCATCGTGGTACAGCTTTATCGTGGCTTTCTTGAAGTCCTTGGCTTCGGCCGTGGCGATGGACACGAAGGTCTGCGGGTTGCGGTCGACCAAGGGAAACCAGGTACTTTGCACCTGGACCATCAGCCGGTGGCCTTTCTTGAAAGTGTGCAGCACGTCGGGCAGCTCGTATTTCACTTCGGTGGGCTCATTCGGTTTGAAGGCCTCCGGCTTGTTGAAGCTGTTGCGGAAGCGGCCGCGCATCACCTCGGCGCGCACGAGGCGCTGGTAACCGGCCATTTGCAGCTTTTTGGGGTTGGGCACTGGCGCGGGCGCATCGGCGGGCAGCACGTCGATGACTTTCACGATGAAGTCGGCATCGGTGCCGGTGGTGCTCACGAACAGGTCGGCGGTGAGGGGGCCGGCCAGGGTCAGGTCCCCGGTCAGGATTTCGGTTTGGAAGGTGAGTACGTCGGCCCGTTTGGCGGCGAAGCGCTGGTCCTCGGTCATGTACTCGTTGTTGCGGCCCGCGTGCACGCCGTCGGTGTAAGGCACCGGGTTGGCCGGGTCGCTTATGTATTCGGTGGGTTTTTGGTCGGCAGTGGGGGCGCTGAAGGCGAGATTGTTGGCTTTCTGAAAGTACAATACTCGCGTTTCCGTGGCAGCCGGTGGCCAGGCCGGGTAGGTTTTCCACTCGTTGGTGCCGGTGTTGAATACCGTGGCTTCGGCCGGATTAAACGTGCCTTTATCTTTCAGATAGAAGTTGAAAAATGGTGTTTCCAGCGTTTCACGGTAGGTTTGGGCCGTGTTCGAGCCAAAGCTGAGGGGGCCGAAGCTGCTCCAGTCTGGCCGGGCCCAGGCGCCGTGAGTCCAGGGGCCCATCACGAGGCGGTTGGTAGCGCCGGGGTTTTGCTTCTCAATGGTCTTATACGTGTTCAGGGCTCCGTACAAGTCCTCGGCATCGAACCAGCCGCCAACAACCAGCACGGCCGGTTTCACACCGGTGAGGGCCGGGCGAATGTTGCGGGCCTGCCAGTAGGCGTCGTAGGTGTCGTGCTGCTGGTATTCGTTCCAGATGCGGGCGCGGTTGTTAAAATACTTCGGGCCATTGGCGTTTTTGATGGGCCCCAGCGCCAGGAAAAACTTGTAAGCGTCCTTGGGTTCGAACTTGAACAGCTCCTGGTATTCAGCCACTGGCTTGGGGCGCGGCACGTCAAAATAATTGGTGAACTCGAAGTTATCGAGCAAGAAAAATGCGCCCTTGTGCCGGGCGTCATCGCCCAGAAACTCATCCGTAACCGGAGCCTGGGGCGACACCGCTTTCAGCGCCGGGTGGGCGTTGGGCAGCGCCGCCGAGGCGTAGAAGCCGGGGTAGGAAATGCCCAGCATGCCCACGCGGCCGTTGTGGCCGGGCACGTTCTTCAGCAGCCACTCAATGGTGTCGAAGGTGTCGGTGCTCTCGTCGTGCGGGGTGGCCGGGGTTGGGTTATTTCCAGCCTGAGTGGCCGTCAGGGCCGGGGTCATTTCCTCAAACTGGCCCTCGCTCAGGTACCGGCCGCGCACGTCCTGGTACACGAAAATGTACTTCTCGCCCGAAAGCTCCCGGCTGGGCCCGGGGCCGCGCGTGCGGTACTTGTCTTCCCCGTACGGCCCGGCTGAGTAGGGCGTGCGTGTCATCAGAAACGGGTAGGGCGTGGCTGCGGCGGCATCTTTGGGCACGTAGATAACGGTGTAGAGCTTCACCCCATCGCGCATGGGTATCTGGCGGTCGAGCTTGGTGTAGTGCTGCCGCACGAAGGTGGAATCCTGGGCGCGGGTCTGGGCCTGGGCCGGGACTGCGACAGAAAAGATGAGGAGAGCGGCGAAGAAATAGCGGGTCATGCGGGCGGCTTGGGGCTGGTTGGTGGGCAAAGAACGGCAGGCAGGAGTTGTGTATTGGGCGAATAGAAGAACGGCGCAACCTGAGAAAAAAGAACGTCATGCTCATCTGGCTTCGGCTGCGCGGACGCCAGATGAGCATGACGTTCTTTTTGATTAGTGGGACGGTTCCTCTCGTTCGATTCACAACTACCGCAGCATGCGCACCGTGGTGTCCAGCCGCTGGGTGCGCAGGTAGCCGCGGTATTGCTCCAGCAGCTTGGCCTGGGCGGCGCGCCGCTCGTCGCGCTGAAACAAGCGCACTTTGTATTTTTCGCCGGGAGCCGTGCGCCGCAGGTTGAGATAGGTGAGTTTGTTCTTGGAATTGCTCATCGGCTCGCCGTTCTGAATGCGCTCGACCCGCTTGTCGTTATTGCCAAATAGGGCCTGCAAGGGTTTGAGACCCACATACAGGTTGGTGGCTCCGTCGAGGCCGTAATGGCCACTAACTTCGAGGTTGCTCAGGTTGCTGTTCAGCTTCAGGCCGGGGATGATGAGCTGGCCTTGGGCAAGCACGAATTCGCCGCTCACGGGCTCAAAGTAGAGGTGGCCGGTGCGCTCGGCTTTCATGAATTTAAGCGCCTCCATCAGCACCTCCACGTTCAGCAGCTCCAGGTCGCGAAATTCGGTTTTGAGGTAGCCCGCCGTCTGGGGCAGGGCCGGCAGAAAGGTGCGGCCCAGGTCGGTGTGCACATCGGCCACGCCGCGCAGGGAGCCCCGAATATTGTCGCCGCTCAGCACATTCAGGCCCATGCCGGTGATGGTGGCGAAGAGCGGCTGCAATTGCACATCCTGAAGCCGCAACTGCAGCTGCGTCGGATGATGCGCCCGGTTGGCGCTGCTGCGCATGTAGCCGCTCAGGTTGATGTGGCCCTGCAGGGCATCGAGCGAGCAGTTGTCGAGCCGGGCCTCGCCATCGAGCAGGTGCGAAAGCAACCGAAAGTTGCGGCCGTCTACGGTGCCGTAGTTCACGTGGTCGGCCTCCACGCGCAGTACGGCGCTCAGCACCCCATTGGAAAACAGCGAAGGGTTGCCGCCGGGCTGGCGCAGACGCTGGGCGCGGCGGGTGGCTCGGCGCTCGGCCCGGGCCAGAGTGTGGGCGGTGGGCACCGAGTCGGCGGGTGTGGTGAGGCTGGCGATGAGGCCCAGCAGGCGCTGCACGTCGAGGGTGCCGTAGCGCAGGGTCAGGTCGGCATCGGCGGCGGTCAGGTGCAGGCCGTCCACCTGGGCGGTGCCCGAGGCTACGCCGGTGCCGCCTTCGGGCGTGCGGAAGCGCAGGTAGGGCATGCGCAGGGTGGGGCCGGTTTTTTCCAGCTGTAGGCTCACGCGGCTCATGCTTTCGTCTTCGGGCAATTCTACGCGGTCGATATCGAGGTTGAGCTGGCCGTTGGCCATGAGCAGCAACTCGCGCAGGGCGGGGATAGCTGCCCGTTTTCGCTGGCCCTTGGCCGGCCGTGCAACTTCGGGCGCGGGCCGCGTCAGGCGGGCCAGAAACTGCAGGTAGTTGAGAGTGGCGAAGTGCACGCCCACGCGATACTGCACCGGGGCTACCTTGTTGTCGGGGTCGGTGGGCCACTGCACCGAGCCGCGCACGTCGCCGCCCCACACGCGGCCAGCCAGGTTTTGGAGCTGCACGCGCTGGCCGTCGTGGCGCACGGTCACGGCCAGGTTGCTGAGGGTATCGGCGGCCAGCAGCAGGCGCTGGCAGCGCAGGCTCACATCCAGCAGCAGGCCCGCCGGAATCAGCTCGCTGCCCAGGGTAGCGGCCAGCTGGGCTTTGTCGCGCGGGGCGCGGGCGGGCTTGGGCAGGCTGGTGGGAGCAAAGCCCGCGCCCACGGCGCGGGGCCGGGGCCGCATCAGGGCCTGCAATTGAGCCACCCGCAATTCATCCACCACAAATCGCCCGCTGATGCTGGCCGTGGGCTGGCGGCCATTGAGATACCCAAGCAAATTGACGGTAGTGGCCGAGGCCTGGAATTGCATCTTGTTCAGCACCCCCGAGGCGTTGGCCAGGCGCCACAGGCTGTCGCGCAGGCTCACCTGCACGTTCAGGCCCGAAATATCGGCCCCGCGCGTGGGCAGCAGCAGCGAGGCGCGGTGCAGCGTGACCGTGCCGCGCAGCGACAACGGCCGCTGCGGCACGCGGGGCGCGGGGCGGTCGGCCCGGGGCGGCAGCAGGCCCCGCAGGCGCACGTCGATATCGGCGGTGCCGCCCCGGGCCTGCCAGTGGGTTGGGCCCAGCAGGGCCGCCAGCTCGGGCAGCGTGGCACGGCCCTGAAAGTGCCCGTCCAGCAGTGGTCGGCGAAAATTGCGCAGCGTGAGGGCCACATCGAGCTGGCCCGCCGCCGAGTAAAGCCGGCAGCGCCGCAGCGTGAGTACCGTGGATTTGATGTTGTGGGCCGGGCCGTTGTCGTAGGTGCCCTGCAAGTCCCAGCGGCTGATGTGGCGGGCGGGCTCAGGCCACTGCAGACTAGCCCCGCGTAGGTTGAAGGTGAGCACGTTGCGGGGCGATATTTTGGGCCCGCTCAGCCCCCTGATGGTGTAGCGAATGTGGGCTTTGCTGGGGCTGCGGGTGCCGCTGAGGTAGGATTCGAGGCGGGGGGGCAGGGCGGCCCGCAGCACATCGACCAGCGGCTGGTTGCCCACGAACCGCAGGTTCATCAGCGTGCCCACCGGTTGTCTGGGGTCCACGGTGTGGGTGCCGCTCACCCGGATGGTGTCGCCGTTCAACGTGGCGCGGGTGCGGTAAATCAGGCCCTGGCGCTCCTTAAAGGTGTACCGGTAATTCACCCGGGCCGTCACCGGCTCGCGCTCAAACAGGGTGCCGCCGCGGGTGCGCAGGTAGCTCAGCTCGCCGGCAAGGGTGCCGTTCACGCGCAGCACCCCGCCCCGCAGCCGCGCCCGGAGCTGGGCCTGCCGCACCAGCACCCCAAAAGCCCCGCGTGAGTACGCATTGTGCGAGCTAAAGCGGAAGTTATTCACCACCAGCTCGTCGAGTTTCAGGTTGAGGGTGGGGGCGTTGCCGGTGCCCTTGGGGCGTTTGCCGCGCAGGCCCCAGGCCCGCCCCAGCGAGTCGACCCGCTCCTGAAAGTCCACGTCGGTCACGGCCAGGCGGCGCACGTCTACCCGGCCGCGCAGCAGGCTTAGCAGTTCCACGCGCAGGTCGGCGCGGGCAATGCGCAGCACGGGCACGCTTTTTTGGTAGGACGTATCCGTCAGGGCCAGGTTGTGCAGGGACACCGTGGGGTACGGGAAGTCGCGCCACGGCGAAAACTCCACCGTGAACGGGGCCAGCACCAGCTCCGAATTGTGCGTGAGGGCGTAGCGGACTTTTTGGGCCACCACGCGCCGCCCGTACTGGCTGCCCACCAGCCACACGGCCACCCCAGCCCCCAGCACGCCCAGCAGCACCACCGATGCCAATACTCGTCGCAGGGGAAGGAACTTCATAGATGCCGGATACGCCGCGGGGCGGCCGCGTGCTGGGGAGCTAAAGTAAGCGCGCCTACGAGAAAAAACCGGCTGCGTGCAGCTGCGGGACCTTAATCAGCCAGATACTTATTCCTCTTCCGCTATCACGGCGTCGGCGTGGGTTGGGGCTTCGTAGGTGTCGGCGTACTTAAAATCCTCCAGCCAGTAGGCCGAGCTCACCACCTCGAAGGTGATGGAATTCGCCGTTTTCTCGGTGGTGCTCAGCTGCCAGAGCATGGACTTGGCTTCCTCAAATTTGTCGCCTTCGAGCTGTGAGGAAAACAGGCGGTTTATCAGCGCATTGTCAGGCAGGCCGGGCGCAAGCAGGCGCACCAGCGGCGCGGCCGGCTCAGCGGCAAACACGGCCAAATCGTCGGGATTATCAGCCGTGCATTTTACTTGGAACTGCACCGCTTTGGTGCTCGGAAACGTGCCGTTGTAGGCATCGTGCAGCAGCTGGGTGGCCTGGTAAAAGCCTTTGTGCAGCGGCAGCTCCGGATTTTCTTCCCAAAGCTTTTCGGTGAGCATCTGGTGGGCCAGGTTTTCAATCTGGCCGGCATTCAGCTCTTCCGGATATAGATAGCCCAGCACCACTTCGGCCGCCTCGCGGGGCTCCAAATCGGTGAATGACATCAGGCACATGTCCTTCAGCTCAGCCTCGCTGATGCCGTCCGGATTGTCATAGTTCATTTTCACGAGCAGCGCCTTGTAGTCCTGGTTTTGCCAGGTGTTTGGCAGCTCGGTTAAGGTGGCAAAGGTGAGGCGCTCGACAGTGAATTTCGGGGTTGGGGTAGTCGACATAAAGGGGGATTTCTGGAGGATTGAGAGGCAGCCAGCGGCTGCGGTTACGGTCGGGTTTACGTACGGCGGCCGCAAACAACCGGAAAGGGTTCCTTTTGAATCATCCAGAACGTCATGCCGAGCATTCTGCGCATCATCGATACTTCTAGCTCAACTCCAATCCCGTCCTACGCCACCGGCAGGGTAAATAAAAACCGGCTGCCCGCCGCCGACTCGCTCTCCACCCAAAGCTGGCCGCCCTGCGCGCCGATGAACTCGCGCGAAATGCTCAGGCCCAGCCCCGAGCTGCCGCTGTGCTCGGCCTGCCCCGGCATGCCCGCGAACCGCTCAAAAATGCGCCGATGGTGCTCAGCCGGAATGCCCGGCCCGCAGTCCTCCACGCTCACGCGCACCATTTCGCCCCACGGCACGGCCCGGATGCACAGCGGAGCCCCGGCGGGCGAGTAGCGGATGGCGTTGGAAAGCAGGTTGATGAGTACCCAGGTGGTTTTTTCCACGTCGCCGTGCACGGCGGGCAGGGTATCCGGCAGGGTGGTGCTGAGCTGCAGCTGTTTGTCGTGGAGCTGCGGCAGCACCGTGCGGGTAGCGTAGCCGATGACGTCGGCCAGGCGCATGGGCTGCACGTTGAGCTTGATGCCCGCGCCCGCGTCGAGGCGCGACACGTCGATGAGCTGGCCCACCATGCTCAGCAGGCGCTGGGTTTCCTCGCCGATGCCGGCGGCCAGCGTGTGGCGCTCGGCATCGGTGGTGCGCGGGTTTTGCAGCAGCATCAGGCTGAGCTTGATGCTGGCGAGCGGCGTTTTGAGCTCGTGCGAGATGGTGGCCAAAAACGTGGATTTCACCTCGTCCAGCTTCTTGAAATCGGACACGTTGCGCAGGCAGAAAATGTAGCCGGCCGCTACCGGCTGGCCCGCGCCCGGCCCGGCCGCCGTGGTGATGGGGCTGATGCTGAGCTGGTAGTGCGGGGCGTCGCCCTTGTGCGGAAACGTGAACACCGGGTCGGGCACGGCGTCGCCGGCCAGGTTGGCTTCGGCCAGGGGCACCAGCAGCTCGCGCAGTAGCTCGTGGGTGGCGGCTACGGCGGCGGCGGACTGGCCCAGAAGCGCGGTTTGGGGCAGGCCCAGCAGGTCGCAGGCCACGGGGTTGGCCAGTACAATGATGCCGTGCTCATCCAGCAGCAGCAGGCCCTCATCGAGGTTTCGGACCAGGCTGGCCATGCGGTTGCGCTCGGTGAACAGCTCGGCCAGCGTGGTGCGGCGGTCGGCCTGGGCCTGGCTCAGCACCAAGTTCACGGCGGCGGCCACGGAGCCCACTTCGTCGCGTCGGCCCACGGCCACGCGGGTGGCGGGGCCGGGGCCGGCCACCCGCTCCATGTCGGCGGTGAGGCGGTGCAGGGGGCGCACCACTATGCGCGGCAGCCGCACCATCATTACGATGCCCACCGCCGTGCCAGCCGCCAAAAAGACCAGCACCGTGGCCCGGGCGGCGTTGAAATCGGCCTGCTTGATGCCGTGCGCGCCGTGCTCCAGGTAGCTCATGGTGAGGAAAGCATAGCCGCCCAGCCCCAGCAGCAGCAAAAGCAGCAGGAAGACGCTGAGGCGGATTTTAAGTTTGAGGGACATAGTTGGGTTGTAGCGCGGACTCTGCGAGTCCGCGTGTTGCTGGAATAGTGGGTGTCGTTCGCCCAGGCGCGGATTCACAGAGTCCGCGCTACCCTTCCAATCCGTACTCCTGCAATTTCCGGTACAGCGTGGTCAGCCCGATACCCAGCTTTTTCGCCACTTCCGGCTTGTTGCCCTCCATTTCGCCCATCAACTTGCCGATGTGCCGCGCTTCCAGCGCCCGCAGGCTCTCATCGGCCGCGTCGGCACCGGGGCGGGGCGGACGGCCCAGGGCGTGAAATTCATCGGGCAGGAAGTCAGCCGCCAGCAGCTCGCCGGCCGGGGCCAGGATGGCGGCGCGTTCCAGCACGTTCTTTAGCTCGCGCACATTGCCGGGCCAGGGGTAGCGCTGCAGCAGCGCCAGGCACTCGGGCTCGAGGCCGGGGAGGCGCTTGCTGAGGCGGGCGGCGAAGTATTGCAGGAAGTGCTGGGCCAGGGGCGGCACGTCGGCGGGCCGGTCTTTGAGGGGCGGCACGAGGATGGTGAACACCGAGAGGCGGTAGAACAAATCGGGGCGGAAGCGGCCTTCGGCGGCTTCCTGCTTGAGGTTGCGGTTGGTGGCGGCCACCAGGCGCACGTTCACCTGGGTGGGCTTGGTGTCGCCGAGCTTGGTGAAGGTTTGGCTTTCGAGCACCCGCAGGAACTTGGCTTGTACATTGAGCTCCAACTCGCCGATTTCGTCCAGAAACAGGGTGCCGCCGTTGGCTTCCTCCAGCAAACCCTTCTTATCCGTAAGAGCCCCAGTGAAGGCGCCTTTCTTGTAGCCAAACAGCTCGGATTCGAGCAAGTCCTTGGGAAAGGCGCTGCAGTTGACGGCCACGAAGGCCTTGCCCCGCCGCCCGCTGGCCTGGTGAATAGCCTGGGCAAACAGCTCCTTGCCGCTGCCGGTGGGCCCTTCCAGCAGCACGGTGCTGTCGGTGGGTGCTACCTGCTGGGCCAGCTTCTGCACCCGCTTCAGCTCCGTGGAGTCGCCAATCATGGACTCGAAGCGGTACTGCTGGCCCACGCGGCGCTCCAGCTCGGTCACGCGCTTGCGGAGGCGGGCTTTTTCGGCGGCGCGGTCCACCACCACCACCAGCTGCTGCTCAAAGTCGCCCTTGGTGAGGTAGTCGAACGCGCCGAGCTTCATGGCCTTCACGCCGTCGGGGATGGTGCCGTAGGCGGTGAGCAGCACCACTTCGGCATCGGGGGCGGCGGCTTTGTAGCGGGGCAGCAGGTCCACGCCGTGGCCGTCGGGCAGCTTCACGTCCGATATCACGAGCAGCACGTCGTCGGCGTGTTGCTGCAGCAGCTCCAGGCCGCGGTGGGCGTCGGGGGCTTGCAGCACGGTGTAGCCTTCCAGCTCCAGCACCTGGGCCAGCAGCTGGCGGAGGCGGGCTTCGTCGTCGATGATGAGCAGGGTACCGGTGGGCATTATATTGGTGGTTGACTTACGCTTTAGCTATTTCAAAATGTCTGCAATACCCTGACCCGGAATCAACTGCCAATGAGAACCATCAAATGTCTGATGACTTAGTTGTAGTACAGTAAAATCTGATTCCAGTTTTCCACACGGGTGTTTCGCTAGCCAATGAGGTGCAACCTCAACATTAAGTAGTCACGCAAAAGTAACGGTGTACTTTTGGCCGACCTCCATTAAGACGTGTTCGATGCGT
>NZ_BMGY01000005.1 GCF_014640435.1 Hymenobacter frigidus
TTAGAATCTTACTCCACTCCTTTCCTTCATTGACCTAAATTAAGAGGTCGTGTCTGAACATAGGAATAGGATTCGGGGGCAGAGTGGGCAACGGACTAGCGGCTTAATTCCTGAAAGTAGCGCCGGGCCAGTCGGTTGGGCGCGGGTATGGTGGGTGGTGAGGGTGTGGGCGCAGCCAGCAAGTCGGTGAGGGCGCGGGCCACGGGCTGGCGGGCGGCGGCGCGGGTTGGGCGGCCGGCCCGGACGTCGGCCCCCAACTCGCGCAGGGCTCGCAAGGCCGGCAGGTACGCGCCCGGCCGGCTGAGCGCCGCGCCGGCCAGCACAGTGCCGGCCTGGTCGAGCAGCGCGGCATCGGCGGGGCGGCCGGACAGGCCATTATCGGCGGCCGCCAGCCAGCGCAGGGCAGCGCGCACGGCGGGCTGGGAGGCAGGGGCGGGCAGCGTTTGCTGGCGGCGGGGCACGGCGGCCCCGGCCAGCTCGCCGGTGAGGCGCAGGGTGGCTTCGGGCATGGGCGGCGGCGTGAACCCGGCCTTCTTGACGAAGGCGCGGGTTTGCTGCTGCACTTGCTTGAGCAGGCGCAGGGCGCGGTACTCGTAGGGGAGGGCTTCCTTGAGCTGGCCGGTGCGTAGGCGCAGCTCGGCGGCCCACATCTGGTCGAGCACGGCGCGGAGCTTGGCCTTCACGGCGGGCTCCAGGAAGTCGGCCGTTTCGGAGTCGTCGTGCTTGTGAATGTAGGGCTCCATCAGGGCGTCGGTTTCGGCGGTGGGAGAGGCTTTGGCGGGCGAAACCGGCGCGCTGCCGTGGTCGTGGCCGTCGTGCTCATCGTGCTGTTCCGGGGCCTCGGCGGTGGGGCTGGCGGGCGCGTCCTCGTCTTCGGCAATGGGCGAACGCGGCGCCTGGGCCCCGATGCCGGCTTCGGATTCTTCGCCCATAAACTTGCCGTAGCGCAGGCGCAGGCTCTGCTGGTCGAAGCCCAGGGCATTGGCGCGGCTGGCCACGGTGGCGGCATCGAGCTTAGGCTTTTCGGCGATGAGCTTTTCGGTGTCGATGATAATCTGGCGCTCGCTGCGGAAGTAGGCCGGGGCCACTTTCACGCCCATGCCCAGGTCGGTGGGGCTGTCGGCCACGGCCGTGTCCTGCCACTGCACGAGGTAGGCGTCGGTGCGAGTAGAGTGGCCGTGGTTGTCGTGGGCGGTGAGGTAGAAGTAAAGCTCGTCGCCGTAGGTCAGGCCCAATTGGGGCAGTTTGAGTTGGCTAATGAGCGTGGCCTGCGCGGTATTGCCGCCCAGGTCCGCGCTCAAATCGCGCCGCACTTCCCGAAATTTCACGGCCTCGCCTTGGCCCTGGGCTACGGTGATAACCAGCTCAGCCCGGCTCAGGCCGTAGTCATCGCGCACACTGGCGCGTATCGGCACCTCGGGCCGTTGGCCAATGGCGGCCACCAGCGTATAGGATTTGGGGGTGATGATGCGCAGCACCGGGGCCTGGTCGGCCCGTACATCAATGGCGTAATCATCCGAAACCGTGCCCGCAAATCGTAGCCGATAAAGGGTGGAAGTTGTCAGCAGCTGCTCGGTGAAAAACGCGCCGGGCTGCCCGGCCACGGGTCGCAGCTTCACCCGCTGCCGGCCCAGCTCCAGCTCAGGTACAGCTTTGCTATTGCTGCTCACGCGCACCTGCCAGCGTACCCGCGCTTCCTGCGAACACTGAAACGAGCCCTGCGCCGGGGCAAAAGCCGGCAGGCGCGTGTAGGCCGGCGGGGTCACCCGCAATTGCGTTTCGGTGATGCGGGGCACCGCCTGACCCGCAACCGTGGGTTTGCCGGGACTGGAAAAGTGAATGGGTACGCCGGCAGGCTGTTTTTTGGCCCGTGCCGCTGGCCACCACCAGGCTACGGCACTGGCTATTAGCAGTATTCCCATTAGCCAAGTGGCTTTTCGAAAATCCACGGGCAAGGTCAGGGCATCGGCCGTGCGCAGCTCGGCCACGCGCCGGGCCACCCGCTGCTGCTGCAGCTGTTCCAGGAGGTTTAGGTCGGCCGGGTTACGCAGTAGCAGGCCAGTGCTGTCCTCCAGCTCCGCAAACTGCCGGTCGAGCCGGGGCGCGGTGGTGGCCAGCTGCACCAGACGTAAGGGCCAGAGTTGCCATCCAATCAAAGCCAAACCCAGGCCGGCCGCCGCCACCAACGCTGGCCCCGCCGCCGGCCACTGCCGGCCCATTACTGCCAGCAGCGCGGCTCCGGCCAGCGCGGGCAGCAGCACTGCCGCCACCCGCCGGGCCACGTAGCGTTGGCCCACCGCCCGTACTGCCTGCCGGGCCTGGTTTACAGTCACCGTTGGCGAAGAATCAATTACCTGGCTCATAATAGCGGCGAAGACAATATCCGGACTTCCCGCCGGCGAGCCAGCAGGCGCTCGAGCAGGAACAGCAGCCCGGCTGCCAGCACCAGCCACGGCCGCAAATCGGTGACGCGAAACGCTGGCGGTGCGGGCGGGCTGGTTTTGGTTGGAGTAGCATTGCCACCGAAAAGCTGCGTGGGGTCAAGGGTGCGTTGGTCGTGGGTTGCCAGCGCTTGGTCGAGGGCTGCTTCGGCGGAAGGAAGGTCGTCGGTAAGTGCTGGTTGCAGTAGCGCCAGCAGGCGGGCGGGCAGGGTGGGGTCGTCGCCCAACTCACTCCACGCTGGGTTCAGGCGAGTGTGAAGTTGGTAAATCGCACCAGCGTCCTGCGCTTGGCGCGTGAGCACGGGTCGTCCCTGGCCATCCGTCCACAGCGGCCGGGCCGTTTTCATGGGCGTAATATCGTCCCGTCGAAACACGGCGACTGCCGCTGCTTCAGCTTCGTTGGTTGCCAGGGTTGCCGTATCGGCCACGCCCGCGCCGCGGGTTTCCTGCCAGATTTTGGTGCCCTTGCCCGCTGCGGTACGCCAGGCGGCGGGCAGGGGCGCATCACTCAGCCAGAAAAGCCAATCGGCAGGCATAGTTGAAACCGGAATTTGGGCAGTCGTGGTGAGGGCCAACGGCACGGGCAGGCCCACGGCCGCGGCCCGTAGGCCCGCTCGCAAGTAGCGCGCATCAGACGCGTAACCAGCTGTTGCGTAGATAACCACGCGCAAAGGCTGGGTGCGTACTGGGATGGTCAACTCTGGATTTGCCAAGGAGTCCTCAGCAGCTCCCAACGGTTTCAATAGGCTTCCCGTTGCGCCATTCTCAAACTGCAACGGCGGCAACCCGGCCACGCGCAACTGCGCACCCGGCTGGGGCCGGGCCACCGAAACCAGCCGAAATGAAGTCCGCGTCTCGTCGCTTTGGCCCAGCAGCAACTGCAGGCTATCGCGGTGCAGGGCAGCGGCCTGCAGCCAGATTTTGACAACACTATTGGGGAGCATTTGCCAAGTCACAGCAGCGGGTAGCGGTGGGTGAATTCCTTGGAAATTCCGCACTGCCGCCGATGTCACCACGAAAAGCGGCTGGCCCGGAAATACGTCAGCGGCCTGCCGCACCCGCGCCCAAGCGAATCGTTCTGGCTGGTCGGAGCCCATTACCACTCCGTTTGGTGAGCCACCGCGCCGAACTGCCGAATCGGCTCGCCAGGTACCTCTTGGCACACGGGCAAACTCAGCGGCCAGCCAGCGCACCACGTAGCCCCGACGCCGCAGCGAGTCGATGGTTGGCCGCAGGGCCGTGAAAGCGGGCGTGCCCAGCACCTCGGGGCTCAGCAGTACCTGGCCCCGGCTGGCGGGCTGGAGCTGCCGCCACACGGGCTCGGCCACGGCCAGGGCCAGCACGGCCAGCAGCGCGGCGCGGAGCAGCAAAAGCCACACCTGCTCCAGCTTCAGGTTGCGCAGACGGCGGTTGGCCCCGGCGGCCAGCCAGCGCAGGCTGCCCACGGCCACTTCGCGGCCCGGCCGGCGGTTCCATAGGTGAATGGCCACCGGCACCAAAAGGCCTAGCAGGGCCAGCAGCGCAAATGGATTGAGGAGCGTGAACAAGTGAAGTTAAAAGTTAAAAGTTGAGAGTTAAAAAGCAAAAGGAATAGGTGAAAACATTAGCTGTTTTAACCTTTCACCTTTAACTATTTTTGCGTTTTCGCAGAAACTCCCGAATGGCTCCATCCAGCGGCTCGGCAGTGCTGAGCTGATGGTAGTCGAAGCCTTGGCGGCGGGCCGTTTGGGCGGTGTCGCGCAGCCACTGCTGCAATTGTTGCTGGTAAGCCGGCCGTTGCTGGTCGGCATCAATCTGCAGGGTTTGGCCGCTCTCTAAATCCCGGAAAGTAACCGCGCCCTGGTAGCTGAATGTGAGCTCGTTATGAGATAATAAATGCAGCAATAGTACGTCGCCGCTGGTAGCCCGCAGGCGGGTGAGCAGGGTGCTGATTTCAGCTTCGGACTCGTACAAATCACTCACGCACACGGTGAGCGCTCGCTGCCGCCGGGCCGTGAGCGGGGCCAGGGTCGCATGGTCGGGGAAGCTCCCGGCGGCCTCAACGGTTTCGAGGGCGTGGTAGAGGCGGGGGAGTTGGCGGGCATCGGCGCGGGGCGGCAAATGGCGCAAGCCGGTGGGACTAAGAATGGTGAGGCCCACGGCATCGCCTTGCTGAGTGGCGAGGTAGGCCAGCGAGGCTAGCAGCAGCCGGGCGTAGTCGAGCTTGGTGAGGCCGTTGTCGTCGCGGTGGTTCATGCTGGCGCTGGCATCGAGCAGCAAATGCACGGTCAGGCTGGTGTCGATTTCGGACTCGCGCAAATAGTAGCGGTCCGAGCGGGCGGCCAGGCGCCAATCCAGGCGGCGCAGGTCGTCGCCGGGTTGGTAGGGGCGGTACTGGCTGAACTCCATGCCCGCGCCGTGCCGCCGGCTGGCGTGCGCGCCGTTGAGGAACCCTTCGGCCACTTGCCGGGCCGCCAGGGACAGGTTGCGCAGGCCGTGCAGAAGTTCGGGGGAGAGCAATTTTAGGGAGCAGTTAACAGTGAGCAGTGAGCTAAAAGAACGTCATGTCGAGCGTAGCCGAGACATCTCGCTCGCATCATTGAACGATTGAATTACTTCGGCACGCGAGATGTCTCGGCTGCGCTCGACATGACGTTCAACTGAACACGTTTAATCAACGACGTTCAATCAAACCTGAACCGCTTTCAGTAATTCCACCACCGCATCATCCGTCGTCAGATTCTCGGCTTCGGCGTTGAAATTCAGTAGCACCCGGTGGCGCAACACCGGCGGGGCCAGCGTGCGAATGTCCTCCAGCGTAGCGGCGAAGCGGCCGTGCAGCAGGGCCCGCGCTTTGGCGCAAAGTATCAGGGCCTGCCCGGCTCGTGGTCCCGCACCCCAGCGTCCGTAGTCCTTAATAAATTTCACTTCCGAAGTAGCTGGCCGCGTGGCCCGCACCAGTCGGTTCACAAAATCCATCAGCTCGGGGCTGAAGCTGACCTGGCGCACAAGGGCCTGCAGGGCACGGATATCGGCGCCGCCCAGCACCGGCTGCACGGCCTGGCCCGCCGCGCCGGTGGTGCCGCGCAGCACGGCCAGCTCCTCCTCGGCGGTGGGGTAGCCGATGCGCACATACAGCAAAAACCGGTCGAGCTGGGCCTCGGGCAGGGGGTAGGTGCCGCTTTGCTCGATGGGGTTTTGGGTGGCCAGCAGGAAGAACGGCTTGGGCAGCGCGTGCTCCTGCCCGGCGTAGGTGACGTGGCCTTCCTGCATGGCCTCCAGCAGGGCGGCCTGGGTTTTGGGCGGCGTCCGGTTGATTTCATCGGCCAGCACCAGGCTGGCGAAAATAGGGCCGGGGTTGAATTTGAACGAGCGGTGGCCGGTGCCGTGGTCTTCTTCCAATACTTCGGTGCCGAGGATGTCGGTCGGCATCAGGTCGGGCGTGAACTGGATGCGGCGGAAGGGCAAATCGGTGGCGGCGGCCAGCGTGCGCACCAGCAGCGTCTTGGCCAGGCCGGGCACGCCTTCCAGCAGTGCATGGCCGCCGGCCAGCAAGGCCACCAGCACTTCATCCAACACAGTTTCCTGGCCCACGATAACCTTGGCGATTTCGGCTTTGAGAACCGGCAGCTTGGCTAGGAGGGTGTTTACTTCTTGTTCGGTCATGGGGGGTATAAAGTCGTATTGCAAGTACGTCATGCCGAGCGCAGCCGAGGCATCTCGCGTGTACTACTAAATCGATTTTTGCAGTGATTTTGATTACTGCCACAAGCGAGATGCCTCGGCTGCGCTCGGCATGACGTGCCATTAAAGCAAATCGTCACGTCAGCGCGTACAGCAGAATATTTACCCCAAACTTGGTGTTGTCCTCCGCCAAAAAACGCTTGTTGCGGAAGTCGTAATCCCACTCGCAGCCGTAGTCTTTGTTGGAGTAAAGCACGCCGATGCGGCCCTTTATTTCCACGGCTTTCAGGTAGTCGTGCACGAGGTCGTCGCCCCAGCCATTCAGCTCGAAGCCGGTGTTGGGCGGGCCGTCTTTGAAGGTGAAAAACTGGGAATAAATCGGGTGGGTTTTGGGGATTTTCTTCAGGGCACTGGCCCCGAAGCACTGGCGCATCTGCTCCTCAAAAGAGCGGGCAAACAGGCCGTCGATATCGTGATTGCAGTCGTCGACGAACACAAAGCCGCCGTTGCGAACGTATTGGGTAAAATTCTGTTTCTCAGCACCAGAAAACTGCACCAGCCGGTGGCCCGAGAGGTAGCAGAATGGGTAATTGAACAGCTCCGGACTATCCAGGGCCACTACTTTTTCTTTGGGGGCAATGGGCACTTTGGTGTACTGCACTAGTGAGTGCAGCAGGTTGGCCGGCATGCGCTCGTCCACGGCGTCCCAGTCGCCGGAGTGGTACTTCAGGCGCACAAAAGTGAAAGGGGCAGCGGGCACAGAGAACGAAGTAGAAGCGTAAAAAAAAACGAGGACGAGTAAGCCGGGCGCTTGAGCGATAGTCGGACTAAAAATAAACGGGTTGCTTTGGCGTTGAATTATGCCCGTTGAAGTCGGTGCAGAACTCGATATTTTAGCATCAAGCCAGTGCGCAACCTATTGGCTGGCCGGTGCAGTAGCTATTTTTACGGATTATTCAACCGGGCTATCGTCGGCTAAGCTACTGCTGAATCATCGGCCGCCCGCCGTTCATCGTCCTCATCACACCCCCCTACGCCCTATGAAAAAGCTCCTGATTATTGGCGTGCTGAGTTTGCTCATTACGCCGCTGGCCCAGGCCCAGTTCGGGATTAAAGGCGGGCTGAACGTGGCGGAGCTGACCGGCCGCGACGGCGAAAGTACTTCATATAGGCCGTTTTACCACGTCGGGGCCTTCTACGAAGCCAACCTGTTCGGGCCGCTCTCCATTCAGCCCGAAGTGCAGTATTCGGTGGCCGGCGGCAACCTGAAATCAGCCTTTACCAACTACGACAGCAAACTGCACTACCTCACGGTGCCCGTGCTGGCCAAGCTCACGCTCGGGCCGGTGTTCGTGGAGGCCGGGCCGCAATTTGGGGTGCTGCTCAGCGCCAATCAATCGGGCACCATGCAGGTGGGCTTCACCGCCGATGGCAAGCCGGCTTATGGCAACGAGTCGCGCCCGGCCACCAGCGAGTTCAAGCGCAACGATTTTAGCGTGGTGGGTGGCGTGGGCCTCAAGCTGGGCGGTAGTCTATCGCTGGGCGGCCGCCTGGTCGCTGGCCTCAACGACATTAATGACGCGAAAAACCTGTCCGGCATCAACGACCCGCGGCTGCAAAACCGGGTGTTTCAGGTGTACGCCGCGCTTCAGTTTGGCAAGAAGTAGGCTTAAGAATACGTGAATCGTTTGTCATCCTGAGCAGAGCGAAGGACCTTATCACCGCTGAGCTTTCTGCAGTAATTGCAATCGGCACCAACGTGATAGGGTCCTTCGCTTCGCTCAGGATGACAAACGATTATTGCAATCCCCTAAACAGCGTCCGACAAGCTCGTGAACGTGAAGTCGCGAATCTTGAGCGGTGGAATCAGGCAGCCGGCCAGGCGCTGGGGCCGGCCGATGGCCTCGATGTTGTTGAGCATGATGATGGGGCTCTCGTTGAAGCGCAGGTTCTTGATGGGGAACTTGATTTTCCCGTTCTCGATGTAGAACGTTCCGTCCCGGGTCAGGCCGGTGTAGAGCAGCGTCTGCGGGTCGACTTCGCGGATGTACCAGAGGCGCGTGACTAAGATGCCCTTGGCTGTGCCCTTAATGAGGTCGGCGGTGCTTTGGGTGCCGCCCGCCATGATGAAACCGCTGGGAAAAGCCGTGGCAGCCACCTTGTTTTTCTCGGCCCAGAAGCGGGAGTAGTATAGCTGCTTCACTACGCCTTTCTCAATCCAGCTCAGGCGCTTGGTGGGCAGGCCCTCGCCGTCGAAGGCGCTGCCGGGCACCTCGGCGTTCATGGGGTCGGAGTAAATGTTGATGCGCTCATCAAACAGCTTCTCGCCCTTGCGGTTGCCACCGCCTTTTTTGGTCATGAAGCTCCGGCCTTCATCAGCCGAGCGGGCGTCGAGGCCGTACATCAGGCCGCCGAGCAGCGACAAGTCGCCGCCGTCCATGAGGGCGGCGGGCTCCAGAATCACGGTGTACTTGCCGGGCTCGATGGCCTTGGCATTCACCGAGCCCAGGGCTTTGTCGGCGGCACGCTGGGTGAGGGCTTTGGCGTTGAGCTTGGCCGGGTCCGTCACGTCGGCAATGGCGTAGCCCGAGCCGCGGCCGTCGGCGGTGCGCACCGTTACCGAAAAGTCGGTGTTGGTGGACTGTTGGTAGGCCTCCAGGCCCTTGGAGTTGCGCAGGGCTTGAAACCGGGTGCCGCCATCCAGAAAGCCGGCGGCGGTCAGGTTTTTGGCGGCGCACAGGGCCATGCTGTCGGCCGCGGCCTGGGCGCGGGTAGCGGCGGTGAGCTGCGTAGTAGCCGCCGAGGGCGGGCTCAAAAAGGTTTGGGGACCCAGCATCGGCACGTACTCCGGGCTTTCGGGGGCGAGCTTGGCAATTTCTTCGGCCCGCTGCACGCAGCGCTTCAGGGCCGCGTCGTCGAACTCGTTGCAGGTGGCAATGCCGGAGCGTTTGCCGAAGCGCGACTCCACGGCCAGCGACACGGTATCGGCCGCGCCGGCCGTGCTCACGCTGTTGCGGGCGTAGCGAATGTTGCCCATGGTGCGCCCGTTCAGCGACACCGCGCACTCATCGGCAGTGCTGTAAGCGAGGACTTTTTTGAGGAGCGTCTGGGCTTCGTCTTTGGAGAGAATAGCCATGATGATTGGATTTGCAGAAATTGAAGATTGGGACATTCGGGCAGCGGAACCTCACCCCCTGACCCCCTCTCCCGTGGAGAGGGGACACCGGTTATGCTTCTAAAGAAACCGGTGATTAAAATCGTCAGGCTCCCCCTCTCCATGGGAGAGGGGGCTGGGGGTGAGGTTTTTTTGGGTTAAACCTTCCGCGCCGTGTTGATGACGTTCACGCCGTTGAAGCGCGTGGTGGCCGAGCCGTGGCTCACCGATGACACCTGCGACGGCTGGCCTTTGCCATCGAAAAAAGTGCCGAAAATGCGGTAGTCTGACTGGTCGCAGCTGCCCGCGCAAGCGCCCCAAAACTCCTGGGTGTTCGACTGGTACGCCACGTCTTCGAGCGGCTCCGTGATTTTGCCCTTCTCGATGGCAAAAAACAACTGCCCGCCAAACTGAAAATTAAACCGTTGCTGGTCAATGGAAAAAGAGCCCGCGCCGGCAATGTAAATGCCCTTGTCCACGCCCTTAATCATTTCATCCACGCTCATTTTAGCGGTGCCGGGGCGCAGGCTCACGTTGGGCATGCGCTGGAACTGCACGTCCTCCCACGACTGTGCGTAGGCGCAGCCGTCCGACTCCTTCTGGCCCACGATGTGCGCCTGGTCCCGGATTTTCTGGTAGTTCACCAGCTTGCCGTCCTTGATGAGGTCCCACTCGCGGGTTTTCACGCCCTCGTCGTCGAAGCCCACCGCGCCCACCGAGCCGGGTTGCAGCTTGTCGGCCACGATGTTTACCGCCTTCGAGCCGTAGGGCAGGTTTTTGGCTTTCCACTCCAGAGTGGCGAAGCTGGTGCCGGCAAAGTTGGCCTCGTAGCCCAGCACGCGGTCGAGCTCCGTGGGGTGGCCCACGCTTTCGTGGATGGTCAGGCCCAGGTGGCTGGGGTCGAGCACGAGGTCGTATTTACCGGGCGTCACGGATTTCATGGTCAGCTTGGCTTTGGCCTGCTTGCCGGCCATGGCAGCGTCGGCCAGCATGTCGTAGCGCAGCTTGTAGCCCACCGTGCCGGTGCCGGCCGGGCCGGCAATCTGCTCGGCCGCGCTGGGCGTGAGGTACTCGTAGCCCAGACCCACCGGCGCGCTCAGCGCCTCCCGCGAGCGGAATTTTCCGGTTTTCGTGTCCACGGCCGTGGCCGAAAACGTGGGCCAGAGCCGGTGCACGTCCTGGTCGATGTACGAGCCGTCGGTGCTGGCAAAATACTTCTGCTCGTTCACCTGAAAAATGGCAGAGTTGATGTAGTTGGCCCCGCCATCCAGCGCGGCGGCGTTGGCAGCCAGCAGCAAATCCACTTTCTGTTTCACGGGCACCTCGAAGGCGCTTTGCTGAATGGGCGTTTTCCAGCTCACTTCACCATAGCCCTGCTGGGCGGCCAGTTGCACGGGCACCTTCATCACCAGGCGGTTGGCCTTGGCAATATCGACGGCCACGCGGGCGGTGGCGGCCAGGCTGGCCTCGGTCACCACGCTGGTCGAGGCAAAGCCCCAGCAGCCGTTCACCAGCACCCGAATGCCCACGCCGTAGCTCTCGGTACTCACAATGTTCTGCACCTGCTTCTCACGCGTGAACACGTACTGGTTGAGGGAGCGGCCAATGCGCACGTCGGCGTAGTCGGCCCCGGCCGTTTTGGCGGCATTCAGCGCCGCGTCGGCCAGCCGCTTTTTCACGATAACATCCGCGCCCGGCTCCAGCAGGCGGGCGGGGTCCACGGCGGTGTAGCCGAAGCCCGGTAGGCTCGGCAAAAACAAGGCTCCGGCGGCAAGGCTGGTCAGCCCCACAAAGTCGCGTCTCTTCATTGGTGCAGGAAAAAAAGGTGAAGTGTAGCGTGGACTCTGCGAGTCCGCGCATGGGTTGATTGGAAAACACCTGGCCATTCGCCAAGGCGTGGACTCGCAGATTCCGCGCTACAAGTTATGGCGTGAGCATAGTGCCGAAAGCGCCCTTTTGCTCAAAGGATTTCATGACTTGTTCCTCCAGCGGGGTGCGTTTCACCACCGCGTTATTCTGCCAGAAAGCCGGGTCGTAAGTGGTTTGCTTGATGAGCGCCAAATCGACTTCACCGCCCTTTACCGGGGCGTAGGTCACGCGGGCATCGGGGGTGGGCCGGCTGTTGTAGAAGTAGGTGAAGGAAGTGGCCTGGATGGCAACGCTGCGTTGCAGCGGACTTGTCACGGCGGCTTGATAATCTATCTTAATATAGTTAAGCACAGCACCATTTGGGGTCGGCTGGAAGTCCATTTCGAAGACCGAATGCTGGCCCTTGAATTTCATCACTGGATTGTTTATCTTAATGGAAATCAGACCGGGAGTTTCAAAGCGCACATGCAAAATCTGGTGAGTGGCCTCGTCAATAATGAGGCTGCCCTTGGTCGTGAGGGGGGCAAGGCCGGGCCTGCTGTCGAAGCCAATCTCAACCAAGTGCTGGTTGCCACTCTGCGTTACGCTAATCAAAGACAGCTTGTAGTATCGAGCGACATTCAGGCCCACAATGCCCCTTTGAGTGAGGCTGTCATCCTTCATATTGAAACCGACCATTTTGGTGTAGATGGAAAAGTTGTTGAAGCTCAGATTCGCTTTCTTTTTAGCGAAGCGGCCGTGGGCGAAGGCGCTGCCATCCATGCCCGCATTGTTGGTGGCGGCGTCCCACACCATTTCCTGCACTTCGGTAGCATCACCGGCAATGCGAGTGATTTGCCTGTAGAAAGCCTGGCCGTAGAGCTTGCGGTCGTGGGTGCGGCGCATCTGCCGGTAGGCCTGCGCAATCAAGTCACCGAGGTAGCTGCCCACCTGCACCTCGGGCAGCAGCACCGAAGCCGGCCGCAGCCGGATTTGCAGCGGCCCGGCCGTGGCCACGGCCACCGTGTCGCGCTGGTGGCCCAGCTCCGACACCACCAGCTTGCCCGGCAGCGCCACGGCACCCAGCTCAAACTCGCCCTCGGCATTGCTGGTGGTGCCCTGCGGCGAGTTCAGCACCGAGATGCTGGCGTAAGGCACCGGCTGGCCGGTGCTGGCATCGAGCACCTTGCCGGTGAGGCGCTGGGCGGTGGCCGCCGGCCCGAAGGCCATCAGCAAACCCGTGGCAGCGGTGAATAAGTGGTACTTCATGCAGAATAGAAAGGAGGAAAGATGGTGCAATATAGCGTCCCGCGCCATGCCGTCAACCGGCCAGATGCAACCTCCAGGCTCGTGGTTGCCCGCGCATAGCCGTTCGAACGCAAAAAATCCCTGAACCCAGCGGATTCAGGGATTTGCAGCCCGAATAAACAGTTGCTAAACCGCGTCCGACAAGCTGGTGAAGGTGAAGTCGCGAATCTTGAGCGGGGGCACCAAATTGCCATTCAGGCGCACCGGCTTCCCGATGGCTTCAATGTTATTGAGCATAATCACCGGGCTTTCGTTGAAGCGGAAGTTCTTCACTGGGAACTTGATTTGACCGTTCTCGATGTAGAACGTGCCGTCGCGGGTGAGGCCGGTAAAAAGCAGCGTCTGGGGGTCGACGGGGCGGATGTACCACAGGCGCGTCACCAGAATACCTTTGGCGGTGCCCTTGATGAGGTCGGCGGTGCTTTGGGTACCGCCTTCCATTATCCAGCCGTTGGGCCGGGGCAGGTCGGGGATGCCGGCTTTCTGGGCCCAGTAGCGCGAGGCGTAGAGGTTTTTCACCACGCCCTTGTCAATCCAGGTCGTGCGCTGCAGGGGCCGCCCGTCGCCGCTGAACGTCAGGTCGCTGATATCCGGGTTCAGGGGGTCGGAGTAGATGGTGACCCGCTCATCAAACATCTTTTCGCCCTTGCGATTGCCGCCGCCCTTTTTGCTCAGGAAGCTGCGGCCTTCGTCGGCATTGCGGGCGTCGAGGCTTTGCATGAGCGCCCCAATTAGCGAAGTGTCGACGTTAGAGAGCAGCGCGTTGGGCTCCAGAATCACGGTGTACTTGCCCGGCTCAATGGCGCGGGCCTTCATCGAAGACGCCGCTTTATCAGCCGCGATTTTCGTGAAGCGGGCCGCGTCGAACTTGGCGGCGTCCACGTAATCGCCCGAGGCGTAGCCCGAGCCGGTGCCGTCCGGCGTGCGCACTGTCACGCTGAAGGTGATGTTGGAAAGCTGCTGGTACGCCTCCAGGCCTTTGGAATTGCGTTTGGCCACGAAGCCCACCGAGTCGTTAAGAAACGCGGCGGAGCTGAGCTTTTTCTGGTCGCACAGCGCCATGCTGGCCCCAATTTGCCTGGCCCGATAATCGGGGTCAATCGCGGCCGTGGCGGCGGCAAACGAGCGGTTGCCGTCCAGGTAAGCCTGCGGCCCGAGCAGCGGCATGTACTCCGGGCTTTCCGGCGCGAGGCGGGCAATTTCTTCGGCCCGCTGCACGCAGCGGCGCAAAGTGGCTTCGTCGAACTCGTTGCACGTCGCGGTGCCGGCGCGTTTGCCAAAGCGGCTTTCCACGGCCAGCGACACGTTGTCGCTGGCTCCGGCCGTGCTGATGGAGTTGCGCGCCGAGCGCACGTTGCCGCCCGTGCTGCCGTTCAGCGTCGCGTCGCACTCATCGGCGGTGCTGAAGCTGAGTACTTTCCTGAGGATGGTCTGGGCTTCGTCTTTGGAGAGAATGGCCATGATTTCAATTAGCTGATTTGGTGAGTTAAATCAGAACGTAATGCTGAGCTTGTCGAAGCATCTCTACTACGCAAGTATACACTGTTGCAACGAAGCGGTAGAGATGCTTCGGCAAGCTCAGCATGACGTTCTCTAGGGCAATACGCTAGCCGATTTTCCGGGCCGTGTTAATCACGTTCACGCCGTTGAAGCGCGTGGTGCTCGACCCGTGGCTCACCGCCGAGCTCTGGCTGGGCTGGCCCTTACCATCGTTGAAGGCGCCAAAGAGGCGGTAATCTGACTCGTCGCAAATCGCGTTGCAGGAGTTCCAGAACTCCTGGGTGTTGGCCTGGTAGGCCACGTCCTCCAGCATGCCCGTAATCTGGCCCTTCTCGATGGCGTAAAACACCTGCCCGCCGAACTGGAAGTTATAGCGCTGCTGGTCAATCGAGAACGAGCCGTTGCCGGCGATGTAGATGCCCTTGTCCACGTTCTTCACCAGCTCGTCCACGCTCAGCTTGGCTTTGCCGGGCTGCAGGCTCACGTTGGGCATGCGCTGAAACTGCACGTCCTGCCACGACTGCGAGTAGCAGCAGCCGTCGGACTCCTTCTGGCCCACCATGTGCGCCTGGTCCCGGATTTTCTCATAATCCACCAGACGGCCTTCTTGGATGAGGTTCCACTGCTTGGTTTTCACGCCTTCGTCGTCGTAGCCCACCGCGCCCAGGCTGCCGGGCTGCAGCTTGTCGGCCACGATATTGACGATTTTTGAGCCGTACGGAATGTTTTTCGCCTTCCACTCCAGCGTCGCGAACGAGGTGCCGGCGAAGTTGGCTTCGTAGCCCAGCACGCGGTCCAGCTCCAGCGGGTGGCCGACGGATTCATGGATGGTCAGGCCCAGGTGATGCGGGTCGAGCACGAGGTCGTACTTGCCGGGCGTCACGGACTTGGCCGTGAGCTTTTCCTTCACCTGCTTGGCGGCGGCGGCCACGTCTTCGAGCATGTCGTAGCTATTCTTGTAGCCCACGATGTTCGAGCCCGATGGTCCCGCGACTTTGTCGGCGGCCTTGGGCGTTAGGTATTCGTAGCCCAGGCCCATGGGCGAGCTAAGGGCCTGCCGCGACCGGAATTTGCCGCTGGTCCGGTCAATGGCCGTTACGCCAAACGACGGGTAAATCCGGTGAATGTCCTGGTCGATGTACGAGCCGTCGGTGCTGGCAAAGTACTTCTGCTCGTTCACTTGCGACAGAATCGAGTTGATAAAGGACACGCCCAAGTCCAACGCTTTGGCATTGACGCTCAGCAACAAATCAACCTTGTCCTTAATCGGAACTTCAAACGCATTTTGCTGAATAGGTGCTTTCCAGCTCACCTCCCCAAACCCTTTTTGCGGGGCCAGCTGCACTTTCTCCTTCTGCACTTTGGAGTTGGCCTTAGCAATCTGCACGGCCAGCTGGGCGACCTTGGCAATGCCGGCTTCGGTCACGATGTTGGTCGAGGCGAAGCCCCAGGTGCCGTTGGCAATCACGCGCACGCCCACGCCATAGCTTTCGGTGCTGGCAATGCCCTGCACCTGCTTCTCGCGGGTAAACACGCTCTGGTTGAGGTAGCGGCCAATGCGCACATCGGCGTAGCTGGCCCCGGCGGCTTTGGCCGCGTTGAGGCCGGCGTCGGCCAGGCGTTTTTTTACGATTACGTCCGCACCGGGCTCCAGCAGGCGGGCGGGGTCAACCGAAATGCCGCCCAGGCTGGGAAAGCTGGGCAGGAAGAGGGCGCCGGCCGCCAAGCCGGTCAGTCCCACAAAGTCGCGTCTTTTCATATGGTTGAAATGTAGCGTGGACTCTGCGAGTCCGCGCATGGGTCTGTATTAAAAGCTGGAGAAAGCGTTGTTTGAAAATTAGCAAAGTCGACCATGAATCACGCGGACTCGCAGAGTCCACGCTACAACCTACACCGCGTCGGACAAACTGGTGAAGGTGAAGTCCCGAATCTTGAGCGGCGGCACCAGGTTGCCGCCCAACCGCACCGGCTTGCCAATGGCTTCCAGGTTGTTGAGCATAATCACCGGGCTCTCGTTGAAGCGGAAGTTTTTGACCGGGAATTTGATGACGCCGTTTTCAATGTAGAACGTGCCGTCGCGCGTGAGGCCGGTGTAGAGCAGCGTCTGCGGGTCCACGGCGCGGATGTAGTAGAGGCGCGTGACCAGAATGCCCTTGGCCGTGCCCTTGATGAGGTCGGCGGTGCTTTGGGTGCCGCCGGCCATAATCCAGCCGCCGGGAGGTGCGATGTCCGGTACGCCGGACTTTTGCGCCCAGAAGCGTGAGGTATAGAGGTTCTTCACCACGCCCTTTTCCACCCACGTCACCTTTTTCTGGGGGCGGCCGTCGCCGGCAAACGTCAGGTCGGGCACGTCGGGGTGGGTGGGGTCGGAGTAGATGGTCACCCGCTCATCGAAAACCTTTTCGCCTTTCTTGTTGCCGCCGCCCTTTTTGCTAAGGAAGCTACGGCCCTCGTCGGCGTTGCGGGCGTCCATAGCGTCCATCATGTTGCTCAGCAAATCGACGGCTGCGGCGGGCTCCAGAATCACGGTATACTTGCCGGGCTCAATGGCCTTGGCATTCACCGAGGAAGCCGCCTTATCGGCCGCCACCCGCGTGAGGCGGGCCGCGTCGAACCTGGCCAAATCGGTGTAGTTGGCAATGGCGTAGCCCGAGCCCGTGCCATCCGGTGTGCGCACCGAGATGGAAAAATCCACGCTCGTCAGCTGCTGGTAGGCCTCCAGACCTTTGGAATTGCGCTTGGCCACGAAGCCCGACGAGTCGCTAAAGAACCCGGCGGAGCTGAGCTTTTTCTGGTCGCAGAGCGCCATGCTGGCCCCGATTTGCTCGGCCCGGTAGTCGGGGGTGATGGCGGCCGTGCGCGCGGCAAACGAGCCCGGCGAGGCCAGGTACGTCTGCGGCCCGAGCAGCGGCACGTACTCCGGGCTTTCGGGGGCGAGCTTGGCAATTTCCTCGGCCCGCTGCACGCAGCGGCGCAGGCTGGCTTCGTCAAATTCATTGCAGGTAGCCAGCCCACTGCGCTTGCCAAAGCGCGACTGCACGGCCAGCGACACATTGTCGCTGGCCCCGGCCGTGCTGATGGAGTTGCGCGCCGAGCGCACGTTGCCGCCGCTGTTGCCGTTGAGCGTCACCTCGCACTCGTCGGCGGTGCTGAAGCTGAGGACTTTCTTAAGGATGGTCTGGGCTTCGTCTTTGGAGAGAATGGCCATGATTTTTTAATGTGGAGATGCTGGATGAAATCAGAACGTCATGCCGAGCGTAGCCGAGGCATCTCGCTCGCCTCGTTCAACGATTGGGGTTACTGCGGCACGCGAGATGCCTCGGCTACGCTCGGCATGACGTTCTTACAGAGTCGTTCGATTAACCGATTTTACGGGCCGTGTTAATCACGTTCACGCCATTAAAGCGCGTGGTGGCCGAGCCGTGGCTAACGGCCGAAACCTGGCTGGGCTGGCCTTTGCCATCGAAGAACGAGCCGAACAACCGATAGTCCGACTCGTCGCAGATGGCGGCGCAGGAGTTCCAGAATTCCTGGGTGTTGGCCTGGTAAGCCACGTCCTCAATCATGCCCGCAATCTGGCCTTTCTCGATGGCGTAGAACACCTGCCCGCCGAACTGGAAGTTGTAGCGCTGCTGGTCGATGGAGTAGGAGCCGCGTCCGGCGATGTAAATGCCTTTGTCCACGTTTTTAATCATCTCGTCCACGCTCAGCTTGGCTTTGCCGGGCTGCAGGCTCACGTTGGGCATGCGCTGAAACTGCACCGAGTCCCAGGAATCGGCGTAGCAGCACCCGTCCGATTCGGTCTGGCCGACGATGTGCGCCTGGTCGCGGATTTTCTGGTAGTTCACCAGCGTGCCTTCCTTGATGAGGTCCCAGCGCTTGGCTTTCACGCCTTCGTCGTCGTAGCCCACCGCGCCCAGTGAGCCGGGCTGCAGCTTATCGGCCACAATGTTGACCAGCTTTGAGCCGTAGGGAATATTCTTGGCCTTCCACTCTAAGGTGGCAAAGCTGGTGCCGGCGTAGTTGGCCTCGTAGCCCAGCACGCGGTCGAGCTCCGTGGGGTGGCCCACACTTTCGTGGATGGTCAGGCCTAGGTGGTTGGGGTCGAGCACGAGGTCGTACTTGCCGGCCGTCACGGACTTGGCCGTGAGTTTTTCCTTCACCTGCTTGGCGGCTAGGGCGGCATCTTCCAGTATATCGTAGGAGTTGCGGTAGCCGATGAGGCCGGTGCCGGCCGCGCCCGGAATCTTGTCGGCGGCTTTGGGCGTGAGGTACTCGTAGCCCAGGCCCATGGGCGAGCTTAGCGCGTCGCGGCTTCGGAATTTGCCCGTGGTCCGGTCGATGGCCGTGACCGAAAACGTGGGCCAGATGCGGTGCACGTCCTGGTCGATGTACGAGCCGTCGGTGCTGGCAAAGTACTTCTGCTCATTGATTTGGAACAGCGAAGAATTGACGAAGCTCGCGCCGTTGTCCGTCGCCTTGGCGTTGGCGGCCAGCAGCAGCTCCACCTTCTGGGCCACGGGCACCTCGAAGGAATTCTGTTGAATGGGCGTTTTCCAGCTCACCTCGCCAAAGCCTTTTTGCGGGGCCAGCTGCACCTTTTCCTTCTGCACCTTCGCGTTGGCTTTGGCGATGGCCACGGCCAACTGGGCGGCTTTGGCCAGGCCGGCTTCGGTCACGGTGTTGGTGGCGGCAAAGCCCCAGGTGCCATTGGCCAGCACCCGCACGCCGGCCCCAAAACTCTCGCCGCTGGCAATGTTTTGCACCTGCTTTTCGCGGGTGAAAATGCTTTGGTTGAGGTAGCGGCCAATGCGGACGTCGGCGTAGCTGGCCCCGGCGCTTTTGGCGGTGTTGAGGGCCGCGTCGGCGAGGCGCTTTTTCTGGGCGGGGTCGAGGCCGGGTTCCAGCAGGCGGGCCGGGTCAACCAGGGTGCCGCCCAGACTGGGGAAGCCGGGGAGAAAGAGGGCACCGGCGGCCAGGCCAGTGAGTCCTACAAAGTCGCGTCTTTTCAAAGGAATGTAGTTATTCGGGAATAAAACCAGCAGATTCGTAAAGATGGGTACAAATCTTAATTGAACAGACAGGAGATTGCGCGCAACGTTGCGTTAGTCAAATCAAAAAGCTCGACCATGCTGGCCGGTGCAGTTTCCCCGCTACCTTCCCGAGTCCAACCCTTTTCGCACCCACTACCCGCTATGCCCGCCGAAACTCACTACCGCGCCTGCAACCTCTGCGAAGCCATTTGCGGCCTCGAAATCAAGCACGAAAACGGCCAGGTCCTGAGCATCACCGGCGATGCGCAGGACCCCTTCAGCCGAGGCCATATTTGCCCCAAAGCCGTGGGTCTGAAGGATATTTACGAAGACCCCAACCGCCTGCGCCGCCCGCTCAAGCGCACGGCTACCGGCTGGGAAGAAATCAGCTGGGACACGGCGCTGGACGAAGTGGCCGCCGGCCTGCGCCAGCAGCGCGCCGCGCACGGCCCGCACGCCACGGCCTGGTACGCCGGCAACCCCAGCGTGCACAACTCCGGCACGCAGCTGGCCGCGCCCGGCTTCTTGCGGGCACTGGGGTCGCGCAGCTTGTTCTCGGCCTCCTCCGTCGACCAGCTGCCGCACCACTTCGCCGCTTGGCAGCTCTACGGCCACCCACTGCTGCTGCCCGTGCCCGACCTCGACCGCACCGACCACTGGCTGATACTGGGCGGAAACCCGCTGGTTTCCAACGGCAGCCTGATGACCGCGCCTGACGTATCCAACCGCCTGAAAGCCATTCAGGCCCGTGGCGGCAAGGTGGTCGTCGTCGACCCGCGCCGTACCGAAACCGCCGCCCGCGCCGATGCCCACCACTTCATTCGGCCCGGCACCGACGTGTTTCTGCTGCTGGCCATGACGCAGGTTTTGTACGCCGAAAACCTGGTCAATCCCGGCCGCCTGGCCGAGTTTACCGATGGGCTCGCGGAGCTGGGCGCGGCCGTGGCCGGGTTCACGCCCGAGCACGTCAGCGGCATTACCGGGATTGCGCCGGCCGAAATCCGCACGTTGGCGCGGGAGCTGGCCGGGGCCGGGCGCGGCGTGGTATACGGCCGGGTAGGGGTGTCGGTGCAGGCGTTCGGTGGGCTGTGCCTGTGGCTGATAAATGCCCTGAACCTGCTTACGGGGCACCTGGACGAGCCGGGCGGCTACATGTTTGCCACGCCCGCGCTGGACATTCTCGGCAAGCCCGGGCCCTACACGAAATACGACCGGTACCGCAGCCGGGTGCGCCAAGCACCCGAATTCATGGGGGAACTGCCCGTGGCTTGCCTGGCCGAAGAAATGCTCACGCCCGGCCCCGGCCAGCTCCGCGCCCTGGTCACGAGCTGCGGCAACCCCGTGCTGTCTACCCCCAACGGCCCGCAGCTGGAAACCGCGCTGGCCGGCCTCGATTTCATGGTGTCAATTGACATTTACCTCAACGAAACCACGCGCCACGCCCACTACATCCTGCCGCCCGCCACTGGTTTGGAAACCGCGCACTACGACGTGAGCTTTCATGCCCTGGCCATTCGCAACACCAGCCGCTACTCCGAGCCGCTGTTCGACAAAGGCCCGGCGGCGCGCTACGATTGGGAGATTTTCGAAGAGCTGCGCCTGCGCCTCGAAGCCGGCGATGCTGCCGCCGCCACCATCGCGCCGCCCCTGGAAAACCCCGAAGCCAAGCTGGACCTGGGCCTGCGCTACGGAGCCTACGGGCGTGCCGGCCTCTCGCTGGAGAAGCTGCGCGCGAATCCCCACGGCATCGACCTCGGCCCGCTGCTTCCGCGCCTGCCCGCCAGCCTGCGCACGGCTACTCAACGCATCAACCTGGCCGCCCCGCTTTTTCTCGCCGACCTGGGCCGGGCCCGCCGCGTTCTCGCCGCCGGGCCCCCGGTAGCGGAGGGCCAGCTATTGCTCATCAGTCGCCGGGAGCTGCGCTCGAATAACTCGTGGATGCACAACCTGCCCCGCCTCATCAAAGGCCGCAACCGCTGCACCCTGCACATCAATCCCGCTGATGCCGCCGCCCACCAACTCGCCGATGGCCAGCCGGTGCGCATCCGCTCCCGCGTGGGAGCCGTGGAGCTGCCCGTGGAAATTACGGCCACCGTCATGCCGGGCGTGGTTTGCCTGCCGCACGGCTACGGCCACCACCGCCCCGGCACGCGCCAGGACGTAGCCCAGGCCCATGCTGGCGTCAGCATCAACGACCTGACGGACGACAGCCGGCTGGATGAGCTGACCGGCAATGCCGCGCTGTCGGGCGTGCCGGTTTGGCTGGAAAAACCGGGAATCGGTGATAATCAAACTTCTGAATGAAAACCTGATATTCAACAGGTTACCGGTTTGGGGTCGTCCTTAGTGCGACGGCCGCCAGCTGATGGTCATGCCGGGGGTACCGTTGCCAAAATACGCCGGGGACATGCCCACGTCGCGCCCGATGGGCTTGCGGCCCCAGCGGTTGCGGTGGCTGAGGTAGGCCAGGTGGGCCGATAAAATGCCGAAGCCCGCGCCGGCCACTACGTCGCTCTGCCAGTGCTTGTCGTTAATCATCCGCAGGGCCGCCACGCTGGTCGCAATGGTGTAGGCGCCCACGCCGTACCACTGGCTTTTGTCCCGAAACTCGGTGTGGACGATGCTGGCCGCCAGAAACGCCTGCGCCGTGTGGCCCGAGGGAAACGACAGGGCATCGGAGCCGTTGGGGCGGGTTTCGCCGCTCAGGTATTTCACGGCGTAGGTGGAGGCCAGCATGATGGCCTCGCCTTTGGCAATGATAAGCAGCGTATTGATGCGGTCATCGCGCGACTCCACGCCGGCTATCGCCACGGCCGCCAGCTCGAAATAAGGGGCAATAATCAGCGTGTTGTCGAAGCCCGAACTGACCGGCCGAAATTGTTTCTGCGTGAACTCCCTGGCACTTTGGTTGATGCCCGCATTACCCTGGGCAGTGATGGCGCCGTAGGTCAGAAGCACCGCCGGAATAGCCACGGCCCTGAATACCTTGCTCTTGTACCAGGGCGCTTTCACCAGGGCGGGAATGCCGCCGGGGTTTTCGTATTTTTTGGTGGTATCGGTTGGGGTCGGCCTCACCTGGGCGTAGGCGGGGCTGAGGCTGCCAGCCAGGACTAGCAAGGCAGCAAAACGGGTAACTAAAAACGTGCGCATGAAAGTACCGGCAGTGGGCGATGAGGAGTTGAAAAATGAGGGAAGTAGCGTCAGTGCGCGGCAGAAATGCAAACGCGGCGTTAACTCAATCAAAACGCAATAACCCGTTGATTTCGAAAATACAAGCAAGTAACCTGGTGCGTCGAAAATAGGTTAGGACCCCGGCTAAGCGGCGGCAATTGGAGCATTTGTACCGCGGTAAGCCAAGCGCAGCAAGCTGGGCAACACCACCAGCAGGAGTGGCAGCGCCAATAGTAGCCCACCAATCACGGCAATGGCCAGGGGCTGGTGCAGCTGCGCGCCCGCCCCAATGCCCAGCGCCAGCGGCAGTAGCGCCGCAATAGCCGCCAGGGCCGTCATCAGCTTGGGCCGAATTCGGGCCGCGATGGCGTAGCCCACCGCCTGCTCCACGGGCCGCCCTTCGCCCAGTATTTCGAAGAACTGCTGGAAGGTGAAAATGGCATTCTCACCGATGATGCCGACCACCATAATCAGGCCGGTGTAGGAGCCCACGTTCAGCGGCGTATCGGTCAGAAACAACGCCAGGCTGCCGCCCGCCGGCCCCAGCACGGCCACCAGCAAAATCAGCCCCGCCGCCTTCAGGTCCCGGAACAGGAACAGCGCCACCGCAAACACCAGCAGGCAGGCCGCGCCCAAAATGGTGAGCAGCTCCTGAAACGACTGCTGCTGCTCGGCATACGAGCCGCCGTATTGGATGAAATAGCCGGGCGGCAGCGGCACTTCCTGGGCCAGCTTCTGGCGGATTTCGCTCATGGCCCCGCCCAGGTCGCGGCCGTCGAGGCGGGCCGTCACGGCCGTCATGGCTTGCAGGTTTTCCCGTTCCAGCTCGGCGTCGCCGGTGCTCACCGTCACGGTGGCCAGCTCGTCGAGGCGGCGGCGCTGGCCGTTGGGTAGGAAAATAGGTTGGGCCCGCAACTGGGTGAGCGTGGCCTGGGCGGCGTTGGGGTAGCGCATCCGGATGTTCAGCAGCTGTTCGCCTTCGAGCACCGAACCGGCGGTGGTGCCGGCCAGTTGGGTTTGGAGCTGGGTCTGAAAATCGGTGGCGGTGAGGCCGTACTGGGCCAGCCGGCGCGGGTCGGGCCGCACCCCCACGGCAGGGCCCATGCGCACAATGCCGTCGAACACATCGGCCGTGCCGGCCACTTTTTCCACCACCGCGGTCACTTGGTTGGCCAGGGCGTAGCGTTTGGTCGCATCGGGACCAAATACCTTGATTTCGATGGGCTGCACGGTGCTCATCAGGTCGCCGAGCATGTCGCCGATAACCTGGCCGAAGTCGATGGTGAGCGCCGGCTGGGTGGCTTCAATGCGCTGGCGGATATCAGAAATTACGTCCTCGGTGCTGCGCTCGCGGTCGGTTTTCAGCCGAATGAGGTAGTCGCCGCTGTTGGGCTCGGTTATGAAAAAACCCATCTGGGTGCCGGTGCGCCGCGAATAGCTGGCTACTTCCGGGACTTTCACGATGAGCTTTTCGGCCTGGCGCAGCATCCGGTCGGTTTCTTCCAGGCTGGTGCCGGGGGGCGAGTTGTAGTCGAGCACGATGGCCCCTTCGTCCATATCGGGCAGGAAGCCGGTGGCCAGGCGCGGAATGATGAGCACCATGCTGCCAATGAGCACCAGAATGCCGATGATGGAGTAGGCCGGGTGGCGGATGACGGCCCGCACCCAGGGGATTTCGTGGTGGGCGGGTTTGTCGCCCACCATGTCAACCTCACCCCCTGACCCCCTCTCCAAAAAAGAGGGGGCACCGGTTTTCCCTTCTGTGGAATTGTTCGGCTCCCCCTCTTTTTTGGAGAGGGGGCTGGGGGGTGAGGTTGCGCCGGTGGGCGATTTCTTCCGCCGACTCAACAGCAGATAAATAACCGGCAGCCCCAGCCAGGCTACAAAAAACGAGCACACCAGCGCCACTACCATCGTGGTAGCCAGTACCTTGAAATATGCCCCCGCCACGCCGCCCAGCAGCGCAAACGGCAGAAAAATCACAATCGTACTTAATGATGACCCAATAAGCGCCGGCAGCAAGTGGCCCACCGAGCGACGCACCACCTCACCGGGCGAGGCCTCGGGGTGTTCTTCGCCCACGCGGTGCAGCTGCTCCACCATCACCACGGCGTCGTCAATCATGAGGCCGATGGCCGCGGCGATGGCCCCCAGCGTCATGATGTTGAAGGAGTAGCCCAGCCCGAAATAGAGCACCGCGATGGTGAGCGCCAGCGCCACCGGAATTGCTCCCAGAATGGTAAGCGTGGCTCGCACCGAGCGCAGAAACAACGCCGTGACCACCAGTGCCAGCGCCAGCCCAATCCACAGCGCATCTTCTACCGACCGCACCACTTCGGACACAAAATCGGCCTGGTCATAATAAGGAGCCAGGCGCACGCCGCGCGGCAGGCCGGCCCGCAGCGCGGCCACCTTGGCCCGCACGCCGTCGGAAACGAGCACCACGTTGGCATCGGGCTGGCGCAGGATGGAGATGAGCACGGCATCGGAGCCGTTGGCGTTGATGCGGGTGTACTCGGGCTGCTCGCCCAGGGCCACGGTGGCCACGTCGGCGAGGCGCACGATGCGGCGGCCGTCGTTGCGGAGCACGATGTTCTCAAGGTCCTCCTTTTGCAGAATCGTGGCATCCGTCACCGTCAGGTAGAGGCGGCGGTAGTCGCTGAGGTAGCCGTTACTCTGCACGAAATTGGTGGCGGAGAGGGCTTTGGTGATGTCGTCGGGGCCGAGGGCGAGGGCCGCCAGCTGGTCGGGCAGCAGCTGCACCTGGTATTCCTTGGTGCGCCCGCCCTGGATTTGCACCGACGACACGCCATCGACCTGCGACAAAAACGGCTTGATGGTGTACAGCGCCAGCTTGCGCAATTCCAGGGCGGAGCGGCCGGGGGCTTCCAGCGTGTAGCCCATCACCGGCAGAATGGCCGGGTTCATGCGTTCCACCGTGATTTGCACGTTGGGCGGCAGGTCGGCCCGAATCTGGTTCAGGCGCGATTCAATCAGGGTTTGGCTGGTGGCCACATTCACGCCCCAGTCCAGAAACGCGGAGATTTCGCAGGAGCCCCGGCTGGTGGTCGAGCGCAGCAGTTTCAGCCCCGGCACCCGCTTAATGGCATCTTCCATGGGCTTAGTCACGGTCACCATCATGCGGTCGACGGGCTCCAGGCCGTTTTCGGCAATCACCTTCACCTTCGGAAACGTCACCTCTGGAAACAGGGCCACGTTGATGCGCCGGTAGGCCACCGTGCCTAAGGCCAGGGCCAGGGCCAGCAGCACCGCAATGGGCGCTTTGTAGGCTTGAAAAAGGGAGGGACGCATAAACTAATTGAAGCAAAATTTCACGCAGGGTCCCGCAGTGTCAAATCGCGGTGTTGCGCGGTGTCGTTCAGCGGTTCACTGCGGGACCCTGCGATTTTAACACCGCGGGACCCTGCGAGAAAGCTTAACAAAAGGGTATTATCGGTTCACCTTCACGGCGGCAGTGTCATCGAGCCCGAAGTTGCCGCTGAACAGAACTTTGTCGGCGGCCGAAAAGTGGGGCTGTTTGATTTCGATGCGGTCTTTTTCCTCCTTGCCCACCGTCACCGGCACCTTCACGGCGGTGGAGTCATTAAGCAGGCGCATGACCCAGAATTCAGTCTGGGTTTCATCCGTCAGCACGGCGCTGCGGGGCAGGGTGCTGGCCAGGTGCGGCGCGGTGCGGTTGATTTCGACCTGCACCGTCAGGTTTTCGGGTAAATCGGGCACGGGGCCCACGGGCCGGATGGTGTAGCGCTGGGTCTGAATGCTGACGTCGGCGGTGGGCAGTACCTCGGCCACGCGGCCGGCCAGCTCGCGGCCATCGGGCAGGAAAATGCGGCAGCTTTGGCCGGTGTGCACGTAGCGCAGTTGCGTCACGGGCACATCGAGGATGAAGCCAAAACGGCTTTTGTCGTAGGTTAGGCCGAGCTGTTCGCCGTCCTGCACGTAATCGCCGGCCAGCTTATCCACCGTGGCCAGGATGCCGCTCCGGGCCGATGTTATCCGGATGATGCCGCTGAACCGCAGGCGCGGGTCGCCGGTGAGCTTGTCCAGGTGCAGGGTTTTCGACTCTTTGGTTTGAATGGTGAACACCGTTTGGCCGGCGCGCACCAGCTGGCCCACCACGGGCGTGGGCGGCAGCACGTAGCCGGTAGTAGTAGCCCGCAGCGCGTCTTTAGCCGGGAAGACCGACACCGCGCTCAGGCGCAGCACGTCGGTCAGCGTATCAGTTTGCACGGTGCCAACGGTGACCAGCGCCCGGGGCTTCACCACGGCCTCCTCACCGTCGGCAGGCACGGCCGCTTCACCGGCGGGGTCTTTCGGGCTACAGGCGCTGAGGGCCAGAAAGGAAGTGAGAAAGCAAAGGCGAATAGGAGTCATGAAATTGATGAGGAAGGAAAAGCCCGGCGAGTTGCGTACGCATAAAAAATTACTGCTCCGCCAAATAATCCAGCGCAAACCGGCTGCGCAGCCGGTCCGTCTCGGCCTGCGTCAGGCTGAATTGCAAGGTGCGGTAGCTGGTCACCAGGTTCAGGTAATCGAGGATGGCCACGTCGCCGGTGGCCAGCTGCTGGCGGGCGGCCCCCACCAGCGCATCGGCCACCCGCACCTGCTCCCGAATGCGCGCCAGCAGCGCGTCAGCAGCCCGAATCAGGCCTTCGAGCTGCTCGTACTGCTGCCGCCGCTGCACCGTGATAAACTGCCGGTAGCCGCGCCGGCTTTGCTCGCTCAGCGCCAGGCGCTGGTACTGCAGCTGGCGCTGGTGGCCGTCGAAAACGGGCACCGCAACTTGCAACCCGCCCCCAATGCCCACGCTGCGCGCTAGCGCAATAGGCAGGTACGACGATGACTGCAGGCCCGCATCGAGCACGGCGCTCACCTTGGGCCGGTAGGCCGCGTCCACCGCGCGGCGGTCCAGCAGCAGGCGCAGGCTGTCGAGGGTGTACTGGCGCTGGCTGGGCGCCAGCAGGCCGGCCAGCGGGCGGTGCGCGGGTGGGGTAGGGGTTTCGAGCGCAATCAGGGCCGTGTCGGCCACGCCGGCCAGGGCGCGCAGGGTGCCCAGCTCGCGCCGGTAGGCCAGCCGGTTTTGCTCCACCGTCACTTCCTGGGTGCGCACCGATAGGTAGAAGCTCAGGTATTGGGTCTGCTTGAAAATGCCGGCATTCACCAACTTACGCAACTGCTCGTCCTGTAGGCGCAGCTGGTTGAGCAGCGTGCGGCTAAATTTCAGCTGGCTCTCGGCCGCGTAGGCATTCAGAAACTGGTCGGTGATGCTGCGGCGCACGTCGAGGCCGGTGAGGCGGCCGGTGTTGCGCAGCACCTGGCCTTGGTTGGCCAGAATCTGGTAGTCGTTTTGCAGCTGAAACCGGTTGAGAATGGGCTTGGTGGCCTGGGCAATGGCGGCGTAGTTGCCGCCATTGGTCACGGCGTTGTCGTAGCCCACCACGCTCTCGCCCTTGCTATTGGTGATGGACGGGTAGTAGAGCGCCGACCCGATGCCGCTCACCTGCACGCCGTTTTGGCGGGCGCGCACCAGGCTGTCAATCCGATTTTGGCGGACTTGGTTGTCGGTTTCGCGCAGTAGCGGGCTGTTTTGGCGGGCCACCAGCAGGAAGTCGTCGAGGCGGCGGGGGCTGGCGGGCGCGGCGGCTACGGCCGGCGCGGGCGTGAGCACCCGTGGCGTTTGGGCGCGGGCCCGGCCCGCGGCCAGCGCCAGCAGCCCAACTCCAAGGGCGGTAATAAGTGGACGGACTAGGCGAACAGGCAACGGACTAATATGGATGATGAGCGCCACAAAGCTGCGGAGCAATTCTGAAGAAAATTGGGCTGGCACCTAATCCGAGGCATTGGCGAGTAGGCCTTATTGGGCTACGTGGTAGCGAATACGCGCTTACCGGCAGAAAGTCTTCAGACTTTTATCCGTTCTTCGCGCCGGGCCTTTGCCAAACCGGTCCCCGCCCCATGAAAATACTGCTTGTCGAAGACGAAACGGCCCTGCGGACGGTCTTGCTTGGCTCGCTGAAGCAGGCGGGCTACGTGGTGGAAGAAGCCGCCGATTTTGCCCAGGCCCAGGAAAAAATCATGCTTTATCAGTACGACTGCGTGCTGCTCGACCTGACCCTGCCCGATGGCACCGGCCTCGACCTGCTGCGCAGCCTGAAGGCGGCGGGCTCGGCGGCCGGGGTGCTCATTATCACGGCCCGCGACGCGCTCGACGACAAAATCGCCGGCCTCGACCTCGGGGCCGACGACTACCTCATCAAGCCGTTTCACCTCTCCGAGCTGAATGCCCGGCTGCGCGCCATTATCCGTCGGCGGCAGTTCAACGGCCACCAGCAAATCGTGTTTCGCGACCTGCTGGTGTTGCCCGAACTGGCCGAAGTGCACGTGCACGGCGAGCCCCTCACCCTCACCAGGAAAGAATACGACCTGCTGCTCTACCTGCTGGCCAACCCCGGCCGCGTGCTCACCAAGGAAGCCATTGCCGAGCACCTTTGCGGCGATGCCGTGGACAGTGCCGACTCGTTCGACTTTATTTACACCCACCTCAAAAACCTGCGCCGCAAGATGCAGGAAAAAGGAGCCGATAATTACATCAGCACCATGTACGGAGTTGGTTATAAGCTGAATAACGGATAAGATGCACATTGAACAACGGGCTTCCCTGGTAACCTTAGATATGAGGGGGAAACGGAGTTTCCGGCCCGGCTACCTTTTGGTTATCCCTTCGCGATTATAAATGAAGCTGCTCGCCACCACCACGCGCTATTACCTGCTGCTTGCCGCCGCAATGTTTGTGATAGGCAGCGTAGGGCTGTATGTGGGGGTCGACCGCACCCTGCGCCACGAGGTAAAAGAGCAGCTGCTGGCCCGCCAGCTGGAGCTGACCGCCAAGGCTCGGGCCAACCAGCTGCCGCCCGTGGCGCTGCTGCAGCTGGTGCTGCCCATCAGCCGCCGGCCCCAGCCCCTGGGCTTCCGCGATACGCTGCTGCTGGATGAGCAGGAGGGCGAGCTGGTGCCGCACCAGCAGCTCACCTTCGTGCTGCAAACGGCGGGCGAGGGCCCGGTGTGGGTCACGCTCCGCAAATCGTTGGTGGAGGCCAAGGACCTGCTTTTTGTGGTGCTGAGCGTGATGCTGGGCGTGTTGGCGCTGCTGCTGACGGGCGGGGTACTGCTCAACCGCTGGCTGTCGGGCCGCCTCTGGGCCCCGTTTCGGCACACGCTGGCCGCGCTGCGCCGCTACGATTTGCACCAGCACCAACCCCTGCAGCTGCCCACGCCCGCCATCACCGAGTTTGCCGAGCTGAACCACGCGCTGGAACACCTCAGCCAGCGGTTGGTGGCCGACTACGAGAGCCTGCGCGAGTTCACGGCCAACGCCGCGCACGAAACCCAAACCCCGCTGGCCATTATGCAGGCGCAGTTGGAGCAGCTGCTCCAGCTGCCCGTCCTGGCCGAGGACCCCGCCGCTGCCCCGCTCGTGGCCGACCTCTACGGCGCGACCCTGCGGCTCTCGCGCCTGCACCAGGCCCTTAGCCTGCTCAGCAAAATTGAGAATCGCCAGTTTGACGCCACCAAGCCCGTGCGCCTCGACCAGCTTCTGGCCGAGAAGGTGGCGCAGTTTGAGCCGTTGTTTGAGGCCCGCGAATTGCGCTACGGCCTCGACATTGCCCGCGCGCCCATCGTGGTGCACATGCACCCCGGCCTGGCCGACTCGCTGCTGCAAAACCTGCTGCAAAATGCCGTGAAGCACAACGTGAGCGGCGGCAACATCAGCATCAGCCTCACGCCGCAGGCGCTGAAAATCAGCAATACCGGGCCCGCCGTGAGCGGCGACCCGGCGCGGTTCTTCGAGCGTTTCCGCAAGCACAGCGCCGCTTCCGAGTCGCCGGGCCTGGGCCTGAGCATCGTGCAGCACATCTGCGGCTACTACGGCTTTGGAGTCACCTACTCGCTGGCGGAAGCGGGCACCTGCCACACGCTGCACGTCCGGCTGGCTCCGGTAGTAGCCTCGCCCGTAAAAAAGCCTCAGCAGGTTCTGCAGCCCACAGATTAGCCACAGAAAGCCCGTATACATTCTGTTCGAAACTCACCTTTTTAACTTCGACAATCAAATGAAAACTGCATTTCTGACCCTTGTGGCGGCCCTGCTGCTGACCGGCGCGGCCTACGCGCAAAAAGTGAAAGCTGCCCAAGTACCGGCTGAGGCCGTCGCCACCTTCAAAAAGACTTTCCCCACCGTGAAAACGGTGCAATGGGAAAAAGAAGGGGCTGATTTCGAAGCCGGTTTCAACCTGGGCAAAACCGAGATGTCGGCCGTATTCACCGCCGTTGGCGTCCTCAAAGAAACGGAAACGGAAATGGCCGTGAGCCAGCTCCCTGCGCCCGTGCAAAAGGCGCTGGCTGCCAACTACAAGGCCTTTAAAATCACGGAAGCTGCCAAAATTGTCGCGGCGGCCACCGGCCTCACCACTCATGAGGCGGAAGTGGCCCAGGGCGGCAAGCACCGCGATGTGCTATTCAACGCCGACGGCACCGAAGCCAGGAAGTAGCCGCGGGCCCTTGTGCGCCGGTGCTTGGCAGCGAGCGCAAAAAAAATAGCCGGAATTGGCAGCCTGGCGTTGTATTTGACGTATGAGGAGCGGCACTGTGGGGAAACCTACGGTGCCGCTTTTTTCTTTATGTCTATTTTTACCATGCGAATCCGCATTTTCTGGGCCATCAGCTTGCTGCTAGCCACCACCCAGTTGGTACTGGCCCAGCAAGCCCCCAACAACGACGGTTTTCAGCGTCGCAACGGCCAGATGCAGGTGCTGCGCAACGGCCAAAGCCGCCCCATGACCCGCGATGCGCACCTGCCTACGGGTTTCACCGTCACCAAGGACGGCTTCGTGGTGAGCCCCACCGGCCAGCGCACCGAGCTGCGCGAAGGCCAGGGCTGCGACCTGCGCGGCCGGCCGGTAGCCGTGCAGGCCACCGCCGACGGCCGCCTGGCGCTGGCCTCGCCCGCCAGTTCGCGCCCAGTGGCTCCGGACGCGGTGGGTGATTCCCGGTCGTCGCGCACGCTGCTGCAGGCCATGTTTGGAGATTCTGATGACGACGAGGACAACGGTTTTTTCAAGCGTAAAAAGTATAAGAAGAACCACGGCAAAGGCCACGGCCGTTGGAAAGGCGACGACTAGCGTAGCTACCCGATTCGCACCTGAAATACCGGCCGCCGTCAGGCTTGGCTTCCTTGAGTTTTAAGAAAATATGGTTTATAGTTTTACTGCCTCACCTTTTGCCGATGCGGCCCAGGCCACTCAGTTTGCGGCCGTGGAAGCCGTTTTGCGGGCCGCTGCCGACACCGACGCGCTGCTCCTCGGCAACTTGGTGCTGACCGATGACACTGCGCCCATCGACGCCGTGCTGGTGTGCCCGCACAGCATCACCCTGCTGGTGCTGGTGCCACGGGGCGGCCGGCTGAGCATACCGGCTCTGGGCTACGGCAGCTGGCAGCTCAACGGGCTGCCGCTGCCCGGGCACGAGGACTTTGATAATCCCTACGAGCAGGTAGCCCAGCAGAAAGGGGCGCTGCAAAGCTGGTTGAGCCGGCGCTTTGGCCCCGAGCAGGCCAACCTGCAGTTTCTGACCAGCTTGGTACTATTTGGTGCGCCGGTGGTTTCTGCGCCCGATGTGGAGGTTGCCCTCAGCAGCGCCACGGCCGGCTTTCAGCTGCTGAGCGACCCTGCCGAGCTGCCCCGCCGCCTCGGGCAGCTGGCCTCGCCCGAAATCGACCTGACCACCGAAGACCTGGCCGAATGGGCCGCCGAGTGGACCGCCTTCGCGGCGCAACCGTCGGCCCCTGTTACCCTGCCGATGGACAGCGCGACCACGACTGCCGCCGCCGCTGATAATGCCAGTGGCTTTCTGGGGAAGCAGGCGCGGGCTATCTGGGGCTGGCTTGGGGCTGCCGATGTGCCCGACGACGACCTGCCCTACGGATATGGCACCACCGACGTAGCTGCCCGCAACGAGGAAAAACAACAGCTCGAACAGCTGCGCCAGCAAATGCAAGCCGACCTGCGCCAGCAGCTGCAAGCCTTGGAGGCCCGCGAAGCCGAGCGGGAGCGCAGTATTGGTCAGCTGCGGGCCGAGTTGGCTCAGGCCCCTACGGTAGCTTCCGAAGCCACCGCGCTGGTATCCCGGCTCTCCGCCGAAACCCGTGCGAAAGCCGCTTTGGAAGCTGAAATGGAGGCTTCCAAGGCCGAATCAGCGGCGCGGAACCAGGAGCTGGATGGTAAGATTCAGCAACTTAATCAACTCATCGACCAACTCAGTGCCCGTTCGGTGCCTGTGGTTTCACCGACCGTAGCCGGGCCGGCGGCTCAGGGTGCGCCCATTATTGCGCCTCCTGTTGGTATACCATCCGTGACTGGCCCCGTACTTCCGGCCGCGCCCAGCATTGGGGCCGTTGTTGCAGCGCCGCCCGTGGCTCGTTTTATACCCTCAGCGCCGTCCCACGCGGCGGTACCAGCAGCGGCGGCGGCGAGCTCCGTTGCTACCGGTACCCCGTGGCACTTCGAGTGGCCGCCGCAGCTCCGGCAACTAGGGCAGCGGGCGCTGCTGCTGCCCCGGGCTGGGCTGCTGGCGGCTGGAGTTGGCGCGCTGGCTTTGGCCGTACTGCTCTTTGCCCGAAGCGGAAACGACGCCCCCGTGCCGTTTCAGGAAAACGGGCGCTGGGGCTACGCCGATGCCAGCGGTAAGCCGGTGGTGGCCGCGCAGTACGCGGCCGCCAACCCGTTTCTGGCGGGCCAGGCCGTGGTGGCTAAGGACGGGGCCTACGGCTTTGTGAATGAGGAAGGCAAGGAAGTAGTGCCCTTGGCTTACGACGCGTTGAACCCGTACGCGGGCGGTTTTGCCCGGGCCCGCGTGGGCGATGCCTACACGTTTATCGACGAGAAAGGACAGGAATTCGACCACTATTACTTCAATGCCCTGGACTTTGCCGAAGGCCACGCCGCCGTGCTCGACCACCGGGGCTGGTACTACATCAGCGGCTCTGCTGAGCCGGCAACCGCGCCGCTCATCTTCGACGAAGCCTATTCCTTCACCGACGGGCTGGCCCGTGTGAAGCTGCGGGACGGCTACACCTACATCACCTCTGATTACCTGACCGACTCCAGCAGTGGCAGCAAGCCATTTGGGCGCTACACCCTGGCCACAGATTTTGCCGACGGCAAAGCCCGGGTCACGCAGGACGGCCGCAGCTTCACCATCGATAATGACGGGGATGAGGTGAAGTAAACTCTATTTGAAATCGCTACTTTTCAGGCGCTAAAAAACAACCTCCCGTTGTTCTTTAGCGCCTTGTTATTTTGGGGGTAGTCGGCGCGCAAATTGCTGGCCAGCCGCTCCCTGCGATGAAATGTTTTTTAGCGAAATCGATTGCGGGATTGCATCAATTCCCGCAAAAATCTTAGCTTGCATCCCGCCTAACATTATGGTAACATGGAAGTCCAAACCTTGAAGTATCCGGCCATTCGCAACTACGTGGCCGGCCATTCGGTAGATAATGCCTCCACGGTCACCATGGACGTGTTCAGCCCGCTCAATGGGCAATTGATTTCCACGCTTCCCCTGAGCAACGCCGCCGCGCTCGATGCCGCCGTGCAAGCGGCTAAAGCGGCCTATCCCGCGTGGGCGGCCACCCCGATAAAGGAGCGAGTCCAGATTTTTTACCGCTACAAAACGCTGCTGGAGCGCGACATGACGGCCCTGGCCGACCTGGTGCGCGAGGAAAATGGCAAGACCTACGACGAGGCCCGCGCCGAAGTGGAGAAAGCCATCGAGCTGACCGAATTTGCCTGCTCCCTGCCGCAGCTTATTCAGGGCGAATTTCTGGAAGTGAGCAAGGGCGTGGAGGCCCGCGCCGAGCGCAAGCCGCTGGGCGTGGTGGCCAGCATTGCCCCGTTCAATTTCCCCAACATGGTGCCCCACTGGACTATTCCGAACGCCATTGTGCTGGGCAATACCATGATTCTGAAGCCCTCGGAACAAGTTCCCCTGAGCGCCATCAAAATCGCCGAGCTGCTGAAAGAAGCCGGCCTGCCCGATGGCGTGCTGAACGTGGTGAATGGCGACCGCGAAATCGTGGAAGCCATCTGCGACCACTCCGATATCCAGGCCGTGAGCTTCGTGGGCTCCACCAAAATCGCCAAAACGGTGTACATCCGTGCTACCAGTAACCTGAAGCGTTGCGTGGCCCTCGGCGGGGCCAAAAACCACCTGATGGTACTGCCCGACGCCCACCCTGAGATGACAGCCTCAAACGTGGCGGCCAGTATGTCGGGCTGCGCGGGCCAGCGCTGCATGGCCGGTTCTACCATGGTAGGAGTGGGGGCGGTAGATGGCATCGTGGCCAAAATTGTGGAAGAAGCCCGCAAGATTGTGGCCGGCCAGAACCTCGGCTCCGTCATCAGCAAAGAAGCCAAGGAGCGCATTGAACAGCACATCACCGAAGCCGAAGCCGCCGGTGCCAAAGTCCTGCTCGACGGTCGCCACGCCGTGGTGCCCGGTCACGAAGACGGCTATTATGTAGGCGCAACAGTAATCGACTTCGTGACTCCCGACATGCGCATTGCGCAGGAGGAAGTATTCGGCCCGGTGCTCGCCATCATGCGCACCAACACCCTGGACGAGGCCCTGGCTATCGAAAACGCCAATCCTTATGGTAATGCCGCCGCTGTATTCACCAGCAGCGGCAGCAGCGCCCGCTACGTGATGGACCACGCCAACGCCGGCATGATTGGCATAAATATCGGCGTGCCCGTGCCCCGCGAGCCCTTCTCCTTCGGCGGCTGGGGCGATTCGAAGTTTGGTGCCTGCGACATCACCGGCAAAAGCTCGATTGAATTCTGGACGCAGCTGAAGAAGACCACTACCAAGTGGAATCCCGAGTCGCGAGTGAACTGGATGAGCTAAAACGTTTATAAAAGGCCGTCATGCCGAGCGCAGCCGAGGCATCTCGCGTGCGGCAGTAATCCAATCGTCAAACGATGCGAGCGAGATGCCTCGGCTGCGCTCGGCATGACGTTCTTTTTCGTTCTTCCGCTGTGAGTTTCTACGTCTATATTCTCACCAATCCTGCCCGTACCGTGCTTTACACCCGCGTAACCAACAATCTTGAGCGCCGGCTACATGAGCACAGTCAGGGCTTGGGCGAAGCCGGAAAATTCACAGGTTGCTACCAATGCAATCTGCTTATCTATTTCGAAATTAGTGCTGATGCCAAGCAAGCAATTACGCGGGAAAAGCAGATTAAAAACTGGGCGCGGGTAAAAAAGGAATTTCTTATCAATACGCTTAATCCCAGCTGGAAACCAATAGATTTACAAACCTGGAGCGGCTAGTATTGTCCCTCACGATTGCTCGCGAGATGCCTCGGCTGCGCTCGGCATGACGTTCAAATAGAACCAACGACAATGGAAACCACCTTCGCCACCGATAAAGACCAAATCCTGCACGACAACCTCGACCACACACTTTTCTCGTGGTCGAAGCAAACGGGCCTGAATCCCATCAACGCCGAGCGCGCCGAAGGCGTGTACGTGTACGACCGCGACGGCAAGCGCTACATTGATTTCTCGTCGCAGCTGATGAACGTGAATATCGGCCACGGCGACCAGCGCGTGACCGAAGCCGTAGCTGCCCAGATGCGCGAGCTTAGCTACGTGTACCCCGGCATGATTACTAAAACCCGCGGCGATTTGGGTAAGAAATTAGCCGAAATCACCGCGCCCAACCTCACCAAAGCCTTTTTTACGCTGGGCGGGGCCGAGGCCATTGAAAACGCCATCAAGCTGGCGCGGGTGTATACTGGCCGTCATAAGATTGTGACGCTGTACCTCTCGTTTCACGGGGCCAGCTACGGGGCAATGAGCGCCGGTGGCGACCCCCGCCGCTTTGCCGTCGACAGCCAGGCTATGCCGGGTGTGGTGCACGTCGAAAACCCGTATTCCTACCGCTGCCCCTGGTACTCCGACTCGCCCGAGCAGTGCGCCCAACGCGCCGCCGATGCTATGGAGCGCATCATCGGCTACGAAAATCCGGGCAGCGTGGCCGCCATCATCATGGAAGGCGAGTCGGGTACGTCGGGCTGCATCAAGTACCCGCCCGGCTACTGGACGCGCATCCGCGAAATCTGCGACCGGCATGGCATCTTGCTGGTGGCCGATGAGGTAATGAGCGGTTTTGGCCGCACTGGCAAGTGGTTCGGCTCCGACCACCACAACGTCAAAATCGACATCATGTGCATGGCCAAGGGCATCACCGCCGGCTACCTGCCCTTGGGCGCGGTAATGGTGGACGAGAAAATCGCCAAATCGTTCGACGACAAACCCCTGCCGCTCGGCCTCACGTACTCGGCGCACCCCGTGTCCTGCGCCGCCGCCGTGGCCGTGCTCGACATTTATGAAGAAGACAACCTGCTGGAAAACACGGTGGAAATGGGCCAGTACATGGACCAGCAAGTGGCCCAGCTTATGCGCCACCACCCCAGCATCGGCGACTGGCGCAACACCGGTCTGTTCGGCTGCCTGGAGCTGGTGAAAAACCGCGCCACCAAAGAGCCCATGGCCCCCTGGAATGCCACCAACGACCAAATGGCCGTGATGAACCAGGTGGCCGCCAAAATCCGCGAGCTGGGCATGTACACTTTCGTGCGCTGGAGCTATATTTTTATCTGCCCGCCGCTGACCATCACCAAAGACGAAATTGACGAAGGCTTGGCCATCATTTCCGAGGCGCTGGAAATTGCGGACGCTGCTTGTCACTAAGGTCTATAAAAACCTAGACCTGGCGCGAGTTTAGCGAAGCGTAACTCGTGACCAGCTATGACGTGGCGGCTGTGCCGCCACTGCCGCGACAGCGGCAATCGAAGGTCAGCCCAGCTAATTTCCAGCCTGCACAAGTACCAGCGTTCTGATGCGAGGCGCAGCCTCGCCCGAATAAATAACACGAGTTACGCTTCGCTAAACTCGCGCCAGTAAACTGCTTAAGCACCATGTCCATCCTTCTGAAAAACGGCCGCGTAGTTACCGCCGATTCGGACGCCGTCTGTGATATCCTTATTGAGGGCGAATCCATCGTCTCCATCGGTCGCAACTTAGCAGCTGATGGGGCGGAGGTTATCGACTGCACCGGCAAAATCATCGTGCCCGGCGGCATCGACCCGCACGTGCATTTGGAAATGCCGTTCATGGGTACTTTCAGCAGCGACACCTACGAAACCGGCACCCGCGCCGCCCTGCACGGCGGCACTACCATGGTCATCGATTTTATTCTGCAAAAGCAGGGCAATTCGCTGCGGGCTGCTTTTGAGGAGTGGAGCGGCCGCGCCACCGGCAACGCCGTGGGCGACTACAGTTTCCACATGGCTGTCACGGATTTCAACTCAAATACGAAGGAAGAAATCAAGGAAATGATTGATGAAGGCATTACTTCCTTCAAGACTTTCATGGCCTACAAGGGCGCGCTCATGATTGACGACGCGCAGATGGTGGGCCTGATGCAGGAGGTGAAAAAGCACGGTGGCCTCGTGACGGCCCACGCCACCAACGGCGACATGATTGACACACTTATCGCCCAGCACCGGGCGCAGGGCAAGCTTACGCCGCTCTACCACTACCTCTCGCAGCCCGAAGTGACCGAAGCCGAGGCCTCGGGCCGCTTCGCCGATATCGCCAACTACACGGGCGTGAATGCCTACATCGTGCACCTCACCTGCGAGGGCGCCCTCAACCAGGTGCGCCGCGCCACCGAGCGCAATCAGCGCGTGCTGGTCGAAACCTGCATTCAGTATCTGCTACTCGACGCGCGGCTGTATGAAGACGAGGCCAACGGCGCGAAGGTGGTGATGTCGCCCCCGTTGCGTGAGAAAAAGGACCAGGCCACGCTCTGGGCCGGGCTAAACCAGGGCCTGGTCAACGTGGTGGGTACCGACCATTGCCCTTTTATGTGGGAGCAGAAGCTGCTGGGCAAGGACGATTTCTCGAAAATTCCCAACGGCCATCCTGCCGTGGAGCACCGCATGGAACTACTGTTTTCGGAAGGCGTAAACAAAGGTAAAATCACGCTTCAGAAATTCGTAGAAGTAACTTCTACCAACGCCGCGAAAATCTTCGGCATGTTCCCCCGCAAAGGCACCATCAGCATCGGGGCCGATGCGGACTTGGTAATTCTTGACCCTAATAAAAAGCACACTATTTCGGCCAGCACGCACCACATGAATTGCGATTACTCGGCCTATGAAGGATGGGCGCTAACTGGTAAGATTGAGACGGTGCTGCTACGTGGAAAAGTGGCCGTAGATGCCGGAGAAGCCAAAGTTTCGAAAGGCTACGGGCAATTTATTCGGCGCGGCAAGCCAAACATTTAGCACGAATAAAGAACGCATCAATGAGAATGTCATTCCGAGCGTAGCCGAGGAATCTCGCGTGTGGTAGTAAATCAATTATTAGCTACGCTGACCTACGGTTCAACGATGCGAGCGAGATTCCTCGGCTACGCTCGGAATGACGTTCTAATTCACATACTCCCTCTTCAACCCTTCCACCAGATGTCCAGAATAATTAAATCCGGCCTCATTCAGATGAGCCTGCCGATGACCGAAGGCGAAGGCACGATTGCCGAAATCATGGAAGCTATGGTGCAAAAGCACATTCCGCTGATTGAGGAGGCCGGCCGCCAGGGCGTGCAAATCCTGTGTTTGCAGGAGATTTTTAACACCCCGTATTTCTGTCCCGGCCAGGATAAGGCGTGGTACGCCTCGGCTGAATCGGTGCCCGGCCCGACCACTGAGCGCATGGCCGAATACGCCAAGAAATACAACATGGTGATGATTGTGCCCGTGTACGAGCGCGAGTCGGCGGGCTTTCTTTACAACACGGCCGCCGTGATTGATGCCGACGGCACCTACCTCGGCAAATACCGTAAAAACCATATTCCGCATACCTCCGGTTTTTGGGAGAAATTCTTCTTCAAGCCCGGCAACCTGGGCTACCCCGTGTTCCAAACCAAATACGCCAAAGTAGGCGTGTACATCTGCTACGACCGCCACTTCCCCGATGGTGCCCGCGTGCTGGGCCTGAACGGGGCCGAAATCGTGTACAATCCTTCGGCTACCGTGGCCGGCCTTTCGCAGTACCTCTGGAAACTCGAGCAGCCTGCGCACGCGGCGGCCAACGGCTATTTCATGGGTTGCATCAACCGGGTGGGCGTGGAGAAGCCCTGGAACCTGGGCAAGTTCTACGGCACGTCCTATTTCGTGGACCCGCGCGGCCAAATTATCGCGCAGGCCAGCGAGGATAACGACGAACTATTGGTGGCCGAATTCGACCTCGACATGATTGAAGAAGTGCGCAATACCTGGCAGTTCTTCCGCGACCGCCGCCCGGAAACCTACGAGAAACTGGTGGAGCTGTAGAGTCCATTCCGCATGATAGGCCGTCATGCCGAGCGTAGCCGAGGCATCTGGCGTGCAGCAGTAATTCAATCGTTGCAAAAACAATGATTAGTAGTGGCACGCGAGATGCCTCGGCTACGCTCGGCATGACGTTCTGAGTTTTTTAAAATCCTGAATTATTCCGTCCAATGGCTGAATTTTCTACTCCCACCACCGAACAGCAATTCGCAGAGAATTTCGCGCAATTGAAGCCGGTGATGAACCGCACCGAGGCGCTTTATGAAAGTTCGCGCTGCCTGTTTTGCTTCGATGCGCCGTGCATCAAGGCGTGCCCGTCGGGGATTGATATTCCGCAGTTTATTCGGCAGATTAATTCCGGTAACGATACCGGTGCGGCACGCACTATTTACGCGGCTAATTATTTCGGTAACGTCTGCGGCAAAGTATGCCCTACAGAGGTGCTGTGTGAAGGTGCCTGCGTGTATAATTTGCAGGAAGTGAAGCCAATTGAGATTGGCCGCCTGCAAAGCTTTGCCACAACTAAGGTGATTAAGAGCGGAGAAAAGCTGTTCGGGCCGGGTGTGGCTAATGGAAAAAGTGTGGCCGTAATTGGCGCGGGACCGGCTGGTATTTCGGCGGCCTGTGAGCTGCGCTCACTGGGGTACGAAGTGGATGTTTTTGAAGCCAAAGCGCAGCCTTCGGGTCTGACAATATATGGCGTAGCACCGTACAAGATAACGAACGAGGAAACGTTGGCGGAAATGGCCTATTTGCAATCGCAATTTGGCTATAATGTGCATTTCAATTCTGCTATTTCTTCGCGGAATGAATTAGCGAAGCTGGAAGAAAAATACGGCGCTATTTTTCTGGGAATTGGCTTGGGTAAAACCAATGAATTGGGCTTGCCGGGCGAGAATAAAATTAATTGCACCGGGGCAGTTGAATTTATCTCGGAGTTGCGCCAGCATCATCATGAAGTAGTGGTAGGCCGCAAGGTGATTGTACTGGGTGGCGGCAACACTGCAATGGACGCCGCTTCGGAATCGTCGCGGCTCGGGGCAGACCATGTGATTCTGGCCTACCGGCGCGGCAAGGAGGAAATGGGTGCGTATGATTTCGAGTATGACTTAGCCAAAGGCGTGGGAGTGAAGGGATTATTTAACGTAGCGCCAATCGAAATTATGGGCAATAGTTGTGTTTCCGGTGTGAAATTTATTCGCACGGCGACCACCGATGGCAAAGTGCATGAAATTGCCGGCTCCGAATTCATCGAGCCCTGCGACATGGTCATAAAGGCCACCGGCCAGGCCAAGCAAACCGAATTCCTGAGCCTGATTCCGGGCCTGGCGCTGGACGGTAAGGGTCGTATTACCGCCAATGCGCACACCGGGCAGACGACTAACCCCCAATACTTTGCATCTGGCGATGCCTGGAATGGCGGCGCGGAAGTGGTGAATGCGACGGCCGAAGCCAAGCTGACGGCGCGTGGCATTCACGCTTACTTGAGTAAGTAGGTAAGTAGACCAATTTTTTTCAACAAAAACGCACGTCATGCTCATCTAGCGTCCGCGTAGCCGAAGCACCTCGCGTGTGGTAGTAAGTAGTCGCGCACAAGTAACCGTAGTCAACCAAAAAGAACGTCATTCCGAGCTTGCCGAGGAATCTCGCCGGAGTCATCCGCGCCGCCTACTGGCGCGGGCGAGATTCCTCGGCAAGCTCGGAATGACGTTCTTCTTTATCCGGTTACTTGTGCGTGGGCACTTAAATAAATCGTTCAACGACGTGAGCCAGATGCTTCGACTGCGCGGACGCTAGATGAGCATGACGTTTTATTAGTAATAACTTCCATGCCTGACCTTTCCATCAATTTCGCCGGCATTAAATCGCCGAATCCTTTCTGGCTGGCTTCGGCTCCGCCCACCAATTCCGGCTACCAGGTGATGAAGGCCTTCGATGCTGGCTGGGGCGGCGCGGTGTGGAAGACGTTGGGCGTGCCCGTCGTGAACGTATCGAGCCGCTACGGCGGGGTGAATTACCGTGACAAGCGCCTAATCGGTTTTAATAATATTGAGCTGATTTCGGACCGCCCGTTGGCCGATAACCTGCGCGAGATTGAGGAAGTGAAAAAGCGGTTTCCCAACCACGCCGTCATTGCCTCGCTTATGGTGCAAACCCGGCAGGAGTGGCACGACATTGTGCGCCAAAGCCAGGATGCGGGCGCCGATGGCTTCGAGCTGAACTTTGGCTGCCCGCACGGCATGTGCGAGCGCGGCATGGGCTCGGCGGTGGGGCAGGAGCCCAAGGTGCTGCAGATGATTGTGGAATGGGTGATGGAGGTGGCCACCAAGCCCGTGATTGTGAAGCTCACGCCTAATATTTCCGATATCACAGAACCCGCTTTGGCGGCGCGGCGCGGTGGGGCCAATGCCATTTCGCTCATCAACACGATTCAGAGCATCGTGGGCGTCGATTTAGACCTGTTTGCCCCGTACCCGATTGTGGACGGCAAGGGCAGCAATGGCGGCTACTGCGGCCCGGCCGTGAAGCCCATTGCCCTGAACATGGTGAAAAACTGCGCCCAGCACCCCGATATAAAGATGCCCATTTCGGGCATCGGTGGCATTGAGAACTGGCGCGACGCGGTGGAGCACATTCTACTGGGCGCGAGCTCAGTGCAGGTGTGCACGGCGGCCATGCACTTTGGCTTCGGCATCATCCGGGAAATGACTTCCGGCTTGGAGCAGTACATGGTGGAAAAGGGCTTCAATACCATCTACGACATGGTGGGCAAGGCGCTGCCCAACGTGCTGCACTGGGAAGACCTCAACATGAAGTACAAGGTGACGGCCAATATCCACGCCGAAAAGTGCATAGGCTGCCAGCTCTGCTACACGGCCTGCGAAGACGGTGCTCACCAAGCCATTAAGCTGAATGCAGGCACCCGCGTTCCCGAAATTATCGAGGAAAACTGCGTGGGCTGCAACCTGTGCTCGCTGGTATGCCCCGTGGAGCAGTGCATCACGATGGACCGCACCGACGACGGCACCCAGCACCTCACCTGGAAGGAGCGCATCGCCGCCGGCACTGCGCCCACCGAGTTCAATGACGAGCGTGCCGGTGGCCGCCACCACTGGGTACCCGTGCCCAGCGCCGCGCTCGGCAAGGAGCGCCACAAAACGCTGCCTGGCACGGCCCGGGTAATTAACGGCGAAACGGTGGTGCCGACGGAGGCATAAGCAATTGGCGCACAAAGCACCTATACTCGTGACGAAGTAGTCGGCGAGAACGGTGTAGCCAAGAGTCGCGTCGCTACACCCGTCAGTCAAATTTCGCATTCTACTTCGCAAGGAGTATCGTAACCTGATGCGCCCCGATTCAGAGGTTGACGTCACGTCAGATGCGCCGCAGCTAGTTGCGTGCAGCCTTTGGGTGGATGGTTGGATGATTAGGCAACTGCTAATTAGTGCCTGTGCGCAGTCCTGCCAAACAGGGTACTTTTAACGCATTTCAGCGGCTTTGGGCCTTAATTCGAAAGGGTGCTCCGGAGAATCGGCGTGGATGGCGGCCGTGGTAGCCCGTAGGTGCTGGGGACGCCGTCCGTTCTTCACGGCCTGGATTTCGGCCACAATGGCCAAGGCGATTTCCTCGGGCGTTTCGCCCCCCAAACTCAGGCCGATAGGACTGTGCAGGCGGTGTTGCAGCGCTTCCGCTGCTTCGGCTTCTGATAGATTCAGTTCTGCTTCTCCTAACAGTCGCCCGGCCTTGGCGCGGGGACCCAGCAGGCCAATGTAGGGCACCGATGACGGAAGCAGATTTTGCAGTGCCGCCAAGTCGTAGGCGTAGTTGTGACTGAGCAGTACGTGGTAGGCCCCGGCTTCGGGAATCTGCGTTTCCAATTCGCGCACGGGCACAATCCGTACTTCGGCCGCTTCCGGAAAGCGGGCGGCGGTGGCTAGGTTGGGGCGGCCGTCTACCACCGTGATGTGCCAGCCCAGCGAAGCGGCCAGGTGCACCAGCGGCTGGGCATCGTTGCCGGCCCCGTACACGATGAGGCGCAGCGGCGGCGTGAGCACCTCCAGTAACACCCGCACCGGCCCGGCATCGGTTTCAATATCCAACACCTGCGAAAGTCCCTGCGTGAGGGTAGCCCGTGCGGCCTCCGCCAGCGGAGCGGCCAGTAGGGGAGTGCCCCGCAACGCGCCCGCTGCCGACAGCAACAGGCGTTGCCCCACCGCCGCCCGCAGGCCCGTTGCATCCGTTTCAAAAACCGTGGCCAGCACGGCTGGCTCCGGGTGCTGGGCAAAGCCGCGCAAAAGCTCCATCGGATTGTCAGCCGCGTCGAAATCCAGCGGCTCCAGCAGAATGCGGACCACACCCTGGCAGCCGGGGCCGAGGCCGTGGCGCGGGTCGTCCTCGTCCCGGGTATCGTAAGTGACCAGCGCGGGTTGGCCCCGGAAAATGGCCTGGCGTGCCCGCTGGCGGGCATCGCCCTCCAGGCAGCCGCCACTGATGGCCCCGGTTAGCTGGCCGTCGTCGGTGACGAGCATGCGGGCGCCGGGGCGGCGGTAGGCCGAGCCCAGTACCTCCACCACCGTGGCCAGGGCGCAGGGCCGGCCCCCGGCGCGGTGCCGGTCGTAGGCCAAGAGCAGGCGTTGGAGTTCAGTCATAGATGGGCGAAGCGCGGCTGATGGCGCTTTTTGGTGCAATACGCCCGGCTACGGGGCGTAGTTGTATTGGTGCAATCGTAAATAATGCGTTTCCTGGTGCCGACGCGTGCTTATCCGGCCAATTGAGGGCAGATAGTCGCAACGAATTTGCCTGTTGGGCACAGGTACCAACTACTGACAATTTCGGCAATTCAAATGTTAGAAGTGCTCAAGTTGCGGCGCGGACTTGGGCATTTTCGCTTAAAAGCACCGCTTTATTTAATCGGGCTTAAAGCCATGCACCGGAAATTGGCCCAATTCACCGCATAATATCAGGTATTAAGCGTCCAGTCCTTACTTCCAAGCGTGGTATTTCCCCGACGGTGCCGTCTTGTGCTGAGCTGGAAAACCGTGGCTGTTTCGGGCGCGCGGCGCTACCTTCCGGCCCCATGAAAATCCTTTTAGTTGAAGACGAACCCTCCGTGGCGGCCTTCCTGCACCAAGGGCTCACCGAGCAGGACTACACCGTCGACCTCGCCGCCGATGGCTTGCTGGGCCTGCGCCGCGCCCAAGCCACGCACTACGATTGCCTGATTCTGGACCAGATGCTGCCCGGCCTCAGCGGCCTGGAAGTATGCCGCCAGGTGCGCGCCCACGACCCCGGCGTGCCCATTCTCATGCTCACGGCCCTGGGCGAAACTGATGACAAAATACGCGGCCTCGATGCTGGTGCCGACGACTACCTCGTCAAGCCCTTTGCCTTCGAAGAGCTGCTGGCCCGCCTGCGTGCCCTGGTTCGCCGCCGCACCGAAGCCCCCGCGTCCAAGGCCCTGCTCCACCTCGCCGACCTCTGCCTCGACCCCGGCGCTAAGCGCGTGGAGCGCGCCGGCCAGCTTATTCAACTCACCGCCCGCGAGTTTGCCCTGCTCGAATACCTGCTGCGCAACCAGGGCCGGGTAGTATCGCGGGCCGATTTGCTGGAGCACGTCTGGGACCTGAGCTTCGATACGGGCTCAAATGTGATTGATGTGTACATCAATTTCCTGCGTAAGAAGGTGGACAAGGGGTTTGAAACCAAGCTGATATATACGCTGGTCGGCATGGGCTACGTGATGAAGAATGAAAGTTGATATGAGAGATGTGATGTGCTACTCACCCAAATCTTCTAATTAATTTTAAATCAAGCATTTTCATGTCTTCCACCTTTCCACGTATTTCCCACGTCTGTTAAATAAATGTCCATCCGCCTCCGTCTTGCGCTGCAGTTCGGGTCTATTCTGGCCGTGACACTGCTACTGTTTGCGCTCGTTACCTACTTTGCCACGCAACAGTCGCGGCGGACGTTGTTCACCCAAAGCCTGTTCAAGCGGACGCTAGTAGTGGGGCACGCCTACGTGGCTGGCCAAAACGACCGTGATGATGCCGGCAAAGAAGCGTCTTACCGGCGCTACCTGCGCCAACTCTACCGCACCCTGCCCGCCGAGCAGGGGCGGGTTTATGACGTATCCAATCAATTGGTATTTAAGGAAGGGCAGGGGGCTGCCAAGCCAGTGCCCATTGCTTGGCTGGCCCAGGTGCGCCGCTCCGGCAGCGCCGTGCTCGAGTCCGAAACCAACTACCACGAAACCGTGGGCCAGCTCTATCGCGACGCCAAATTGGGGCCGCTGGTGATAGTGGCCTCGTCCGTGGATGAAGACAGCCGCCAGCAGCTGCAGCAGCTGCGGCACCTGCTGGTGCTGGGGCTGCTGGTTTCGGTCGGCGTGATGGGCGTGGGCAGCTGGGTATTTGCTGGCCAGGCCCTGCGGCCGCTGCGGCACATCGTGCGGGAAGTCGACGGCATAACGGCCACCGACCTGAGCCAGCGCCTGACCCGGGACGGCGGCTCCACGGACGAAATCGGCTTGCTGACCCAGCGCTTCAACCGCCTGCTCGCCCGTTTGGAAGCGGCCTTTGCGGGCCAGCGCACCTTCGTGCGCGATGCCTCTCATGAGCTGCGAACGCCGCTCACCGCCCTCATCGGCGAGCTCGAAGTGTCGCTGCTGCAAGCCGAACGCACCCCCACCGAATACCGCCGCGTGCTGCAAAGTACCCTGGATTCGGCTCGGCAGCTCAATGAGTTAACCAATGGCCTGCTGCAAATCGCTCGCGCCTCCGACGACCCCTCGCAGGTGCCCATGACGGCGGTGCGCCTCGATGAGCTGCTGCTGCTGGCGCATGAGCAACTGCTGCGCCGCCATCCCACCTGCCGCGTCGACCTCGATTTTGGCGAAGCCGACGACAACGCCAGCTTCACGGTGCGCGGCAATGAGGCGCTGCTACTCTCGGCCATGCTCAATATTCTGGATAATGCCTGCAAGTTTTCGAAGGATACGGGCAGCACCGTGACGGCCACCCTGGCTCGCACCCGCAGTCATTTCACCCTGCTGGTAGCCGACGAAGGGCCCGGTCTCACGGCCGCCGATTTGCAGCAGGTGTTCGTGCCGTTTTTTCGGGCGGCGGCGGCGCGGGCGGTTCCGGGGCACGGCATTGGTCTGCCCTTAGCAGCCCGCATCATGGCCTTGCACGGCGGCACGGTGCGCGTAGAAAGTGAGCCTGGCCAAGGCACTAGAGTCTGGTTAGATTGGCCATTGGGTAGTCTGAAATAAGACGTTCAGTCAGCTGAAAAGACCATCCTCATGATTTTTAATTCCGTTTTAATTTGTATTTAATTCGGTCTTAATAACGCGCGCGTAGTATTGTCATCGAACTTCGTCGCTATATGAGGTGAGGCATTCTAGTTCCGCTTTATGACACAAATTATTTCGTCCCCGGCTAGCACCGGAGCACCCATCGCGTCACCTGCACTTCCGCCAGCGCCCCGGCCCAAAACCTCGCTATTCAGCACCATTGGGCAGGATGCGCCCGCCGGCTTGGTCGTATTCCTGGTGGCGCTGCCGTTGTGTCTGGGCATTTCGCTGGCCTCGGGCGCCCCGCTATTGGCGGGCGTGATTTCGGGCATCGTCGGCGGCATATTGGTTAGTTCCCTCAGCGGCTCGGCCGTGAGCGTGAGTGGTCCGGCAGCGGGTCTCACGGTGGTGATGCTGTCGGCCATAGCGTCGCTGGGTTCCTGGCCGGCGGTGCTGGCAGCTACGGTCGTGGCGGGTGTTATTCAGATACTGTTGGGGGTGGCCCGGGCCGGTATCATTGCGCTTTATTTCCCGGCGGCCGTTATTCGCGGTATGCTGGCGGCAATTGGTATTATCCTGATTTTGAAACAGCTGCCCCACTTTTTTGGGGCTGATGCCGACTACTTCGAAGACATGAAGTTTCTGCAGATTGATGGCTTGAACACCTTTTCCGCCATTGGGGCCGCGGTGAAAGCGTTGAGCCCTGGCTCCGTGCTGGTGGGCTCGGTGGCCCTGGCGCTGATGCTGCTGTGGAACACAGCACCGGTACGCCGGCAGTCCTGGGCGCGGCTGGTGCCTGGTGCTCTAATCGCCGTGTTAGCCGCAGTAGCCATCAACCAGTTACTGAAATCGCTGGCCCCGGAATGGCAGGTGCGGCCCGTGCATTTGGTCAAGCTCCCAGTGCTGTCGTCGCTGGGCCAACTGGCTGATGAGATGACTTTCCCCGATTTCACCGCCTTGCGCAAGCCCGCCACCTACGGCGTGGCTTTCACAATTGCCATCGTGGCCTCGCTCGAAACGCTACTTAGCGTGGAGGCCGTTGATAACCTCGACCCCCAGAAGCGCCACACGCCTACTAACCGCGAGCTGCTGGCCCAAGGAACCGGCAACCTCGTCAGCGGCTTGCTAGGTGGACTGCCGCTCACGGCGGTCATCGTGCGCTCGTCGGCCAACATTGCCGCCGGTGGGCAGAGTAAGATGTCGGCCATCATCCACGGCATTTTGTTGCTGATAAGCCTGCTGTTTTTGGGTTCAATACTGAACTTGATTCCGCTGTCGGCGCTGGCGGCGGTACTGTTGCTGGTGGGTTTCAAGCTGACCACCCCAGCCCTGTACCGTAAGCAGTGGGCACTGGGCCGCGAGCAGTTCGTACCTTTCATTATCACCATCGTGGCCGTGCTCTTCACCGATTTGCTGAAGGGCGTGAGCATCGGCTTGGTGCTGGGCTTCTTCTTTATTCTGCGCGACAACGCCAAAGCCGGCTCTTACCTGCGCCGCGACGAGGCCGCCGAGGCAGCGGAGGGCGAAACTGCCAGCCATATGCACTTGCGCCTGCCCGAACACGTGTCATTTCTCAACAAAGCCAGCATCGTGACCACGCTGGAGCAGTTGCCCGCCGGTAGTCGCGTCATCCTCGATGGCTCCCGTTCCGATGTCATCGACCAGGATGTGCTCGAAGCCATTGAGGCGTTTCGGCAAGCAGCCCCGGCGCGGGGCATCGAGTTGGAGCTGCGCGGCATTCGGCAGGTAGAGTTGGGTACGCATTAATTGGTATTTTTCGCGGCGCTCCGGGTCGTTTTTTTGAAAACGGGACGGCTGGTGCCTTCATTTTAGTTTTTATATGGAACACATTCTGGAAGGCAATCGCCGCTGGGTAGCAAGCAGGCTGGCCGAAGACCCCGAGTATTTTCAAAAGCTGGCCACGGGCCAAAAGCCCCGCTACCTGTTCATCGGTTGCTCCGACTCGCGGGTGCCCGGCAGTGCCATCACGGGCACCGCGCCGGGCGAGATGTTCACCCACCGCAACATCGCCAACGTGGTGGTCAACACCGACCTGAACCTGCTCTCGGTGCTGCAATACGCCGTGGAAGTGCTCGAAGTCAAAATCATTCTGGTGGTTGGCCACTACGGCTGCGGCGGGGTGGCAGCAGCGGCTTCCAACAAGCAGTACGGCCTGATTGACAACTGGTTGACCAACGTGCGCGACGTGGTGCGCCTGCACGAAACCGAGCTGCTCCGCATCGCCGACCCCAAGCTGCGGATGCGCCGCCTGGTCGAGCTCAACGTCATCGAGCAGGTGCGCAACCTGGCCAAAACCAACATCATTCAGAACGCCATGCGCAGCGACAACCCGCCCATTCTGCACGGCTTGGTCTACGACCTGGCTGATGGGGTGTTGAAAGACCTGGAAGTGGACAATTCCACCTTCGCCGACCTCCAGCACATCTACGGCACCGAAGTGTACGAGGAGGAAGCGACGGAAACCAACTCCGAGGCCGAAGCTCCCGCCGTGCTTACCGCCCAAGAAGAATCCAGCACCAAAAAAGGCCCCAAGCACGACTCTGCCTAGGTCCCGCCGGCCAGCTTGGCAGAGTAAACGCCCGGCTGCCGCAACCAGCTTCTAAACAAGAAGGCCTGCCGCAATTGCGGCAGGCCTTCTTGTTTAGAAGCTGGTTGCGGCAGCTAAAATCATTCTGAAACGGTCATGCTGAGAGCAGTCGAAGCATCTCTGCCGCTTCGCTTGAGCCGGTGCAACGAAGCGGTAGAGATGCTTCGACAAGCGGACGTCAGATGAGCATGACCGTTTTATTAACTCAGATAGCTTCTTAACAAAAGCGAGAATTACTTGGCGTCCTTCAGCTCCTGAACAGCTTTGTCGACTGCCTGCTGGGCCTCGGTAGCGTGCGCCCGGCTTGCCTGGCCCTTGGCCGCTTCCTGCAGCATGGTGGTGGCCATCTTATCAGCCCCGTAGGTTTTATACTTCACGCCCAGGTCGCGCAGGCGTTTCACGCCTTCGGCAAAGGCAGATGGGTCGTCGAGGCGGCCCATCATATCGGCCATCGGCTGCGCCAGGTTGAACTGCGTCTGGGGGCGGGCCGCGTCAAAGTTGTTGCGCACATAAGCCCATTCGGCTTGGCCGCCACTCTTGGCGTACACGGCCACCACGGCCTCACTCAGGGCACTATGCGAGTCGTTTTCGAAGGCTTTGGCGCGGGTCAGGGCCTGAGCAGGCTGCACGGCGGCCAGGGCGCGCAGCGCGGCACCCTGCACGCCATACGACTGGCTGTTGAGTTGATTCGTGAAGAATTTTTCATCCTTCTTATCCTTCAGCTTGGCCAGCGAAGCCAGCAGCTGCGCCTGCACGGCGGTCTGCTTTTCGGAGGCAGCCAGCTTGCGCAGGGGAGCGGCGGCGGCCTTGGCCACGGCTTTGTCATCCAGCTTTAGCGACTGAATGGCCGCCCCGCGCACGCCATAAAATTTATCGTTGATGGCGGCCAGTAGCACGCCACGGGCGGCGGCGCTGGTGGTTTGTTCCTTAGCTGCAGCGGCCACGGCCTCCAGGCGGTCTACCACCCGGGGGGCGTGCGCGTACTGGTAGGCAAACTCCCCCATGGGTTTGTTGTCGGTTTTCAGCCACAGGGTTTTCTTGTTGGCATCCACGTTCACCAGGTCGGGCTTGGCCGGCAGCGCCATCGAGAAGGTCTGGGTGGCTTCGGTCATAGTTACGGCCTGGTGCTGCACTTTGCCGCTCACGTAGTAGTCGATGACGAAGGGCAGTTGGAAGGCGCGGCCCGGCTGGGTCTGCTTCACCGTCACGGACTGGATTTTGCGGGCCGCGTCCCAGTTGTAGTCGATGGCAACGATGGGGTGGCCGGCATCGAAGTACCACTGGTTGTAGAACCAGTTCAAGTCCTGGCCCGACACGGCCTCAAAGGCCAGGCGCATCTGGTGCGCTTCACCGGTGCCGAAGGCGTTGTCCTTCAAATATCTTTGGAGGCTGGCGAAGAATACCTCGTCGCCGAGGTAAGTGCGCAGCATGTCCATAATAGCTCCGCCCTTTTGGTAGCTCACCAGGTCAAATACGTCCTCCTGGCTGTCGTAGTGGAAGCGCACCAGGTTTTTGGTGGCATCGCGCGGGCTGGCCAGGTAACGGCTGAGGTAGCGGTAGTAGTGGGCTTCGGCGGCATCGCGGCCGTCGCGGTGCTCCAGGTAGATGCCCTCACCGAAGTCGGCCATGGTCTCGTTCACCGTGATGTTCGACCACGATTCGGCCGTCACGTAGTCGCCGAACCACTGGTGAAACAGCTCGTGCGCAATCACTGATTCGCCCGAATACTCGCGGTCGAGCAGCTCGCGGTCGGTGCGCTGCACCTGCTCGCCGTGCAGGGTGGCGGTGGTGTTTTCCATGGCCCCGCTCACGTAGTCGCGGCACACAATCTGGGCGTATTTATTCCAGGGGTACTCCACGCCGAGGCGGTTGGAGTAAAACTCCAGCATGTCGGGCGTGTTGCCGAAAATCTGCTTGGCAAAGGGCGCGTACTTGGGCTCCAGGTAGTAGCTCACTTCCTTGCCGCGCCAGGTGTCTTTGTAGATTTTGAAGTCGCCCACGGCCATCATAAAGAGATAGGGGGCGTGGGGCAGCTCCATTTTCCAGGTGTCGGTGCGCAGGCCGGCACCGGCGGGTACCGAATTCACCAGGCGGCCGTTGCTGAGCGTGACATACTTGCTGGGCACGGTCATGCTGATTTCCTGGGTGGTTTTCTGGTTGGGCCGGTCAATGGTCGGAAACCAGGCCGACGAGCCTTCGGTCTCGCCCTGCGTCCAGACTTGCACGGGCTTGCCCGCCACGGCGCTGTCCGGGTTGATGAAGTATAGCCCTTTCGCGTCGGTGATGGCGGCACTGCCCTTCACTTTCAGCTCATCGGGCTTCGATACGTAGTCGATATAAATTGTGTATTCCTCGCCGGGCCTAAAGGTTTTGCCTAGGTTGATGCGCAGGTTGGCGGCATCGGTGTAGGTGTATTTCAGCGGCTGCTGCTGGCCGCCGCTCATCATCGCCACCGCTTTAATTTCCATGCCTTTGGCGTCGAGGCGAAGCGAGTCGGTGGGGTAGCCGTGGGGCTTGAGCGTAATCCACGTTTTGCCGTAGAGGTAGCGCTTGGCGTAGTCGAAACGCACGTCAAGCTTGGTGTGCACCAGGTCGTTGACTTTGGTAACCGAGGCGCGGTAAGGGGATTCAGCCTTGGGGGCCGGTGGAGTGGGAGCTTGCGCCATTGCCGGAGCCATGGCCGCCAGGCTCAGGAGGCCCATCGCAAAAAGATGCTTCATTGAAAAAACTTGGTGGGAGGTAAAAAAGTGAATTCGCGCGAAGGACGGGGCAACGTGGTCAACGTTGCCCAGCCCGCCACGAAAGTAGCGTGGACTGTGCGAGTCCGCGCGTCGTGTGGTCAACTCGCGGACTCGCAGATTCCGCGCTACAGTAGCTTTGCACCCTCATCAACTCCCATCTGAATGCGACTTACGCGCTACGCCACGCCCTTCCTCTGTATTTTTATCACCGGCAATGCCCTCGCCCAAACCCCCGCTGACAGCAGCCGTGCCCTGCGCGAAGTCACGGTTTATGGCTCCCGCCTCAACCAGCCCGCCGGCCAGACCGGCCGCTACGTGACCGTGATTCCCGGCCGCACCCTCAGTCAGTATCCGGTGGCCTCGCTCGACGACTTGCTGCGCCTGCTGCCGGCTATCGAGGTGCAGAGCCGCGGCAACTTCGGTACCCAGGCCGACATCACCCTGCGTGGCTCCACCTTCAACCAAGTGCTGATTTTGCTGGATGGCATGCGGCTGAACGACCCGCTCACGGGCCATTTTGCCGGTTACCTACCCATCACCCCGGCCGAGATTGAGCAGATTGAGGTGGTGCGCGGCCCCGGCGCGGCCCTCTACGGCCCCGATGCCGTGGGCGGTTTCATCAATATCGTGACCAAAACCTTCGCAGCTACCCACCGGCCCGACGGTGTTGAGCTGGCCGGCACCTTCCTGGCCGGCGAGTACAACCTGAAAAGCACCAACGCCGGCTTTTACGGCCAGGACAAGGGCCTGCGCCTGGCCGGTGGCATCCTCAACAACTCGGCCAGCGGCCAGCTGCTGAGCGTGCCCGGCGGCGGGCGCAACGACTTTAAGCTGAACACCTACTCGCTCTCCGGGGCTTACCAAATCAGCGACAAGCTCAGCGCGGCGGCCCGCGCCAGCTTCGACCGGCGCGAATACAACGCCCAGAACTACTACACGACCCTGGCCAGCGACCGCGCCCGCGAAACCACCGCCCGCGACTGGTACCAGGGCCAGCTGCGCTACGACTGGAACCCCCGCGCCCGCACCGAGCTGCAGCTGGTGGGCACGTCCAGCACCGACGTTTATGTGTTCACGCCCACCTCGGTGGCCAGCGACCACCTTATGCACTACCTCAACGTGCAGGGCCAGCACCAGCTGCGCCTCTCCGACAAGGTGCAGCTCACCCTGGGCGGCCAGGCCGACCGCCGCTCCGTGCGCAGCAACGACCGCGGCAACCACGCCGTGTGGCACCAAGGGGCCTTTGCCGTGGCCGGCCTCGCGCCCTATACGGGCCTGAACGTGACGGCGGCCCTGCGCCTCGACCACGACCAGGCTTACGGCACCGAAGTGGTGCCCCAACTCACGGCCAGCCAGCAAGTGGGCGAGAAGCTGACGGTGCGCGCCGCCGTGGGCCGGGCCATTCGGGCGGCCAATTTCACCGAGCAGTACAACTCGGCCATCCGGCCCGGCACCGTACCTAATCTGTTCAACGTGGGCAACCCCGGCCTGAGCGCCGAGCGCACCATCAGCTACGAAGGTGGCCTCGACTTTGAGCCCCTGCCCGCCATCACGCTGCGCGCCACCTACTTCAACCGCTATGGCCGCAACCTGATTGACTACGTGAACACCCCTAGTAGCCAGGTTCGGGAGGCTACAGGCTTCACCAACCTGAACCCGGCAGCCACCTACCGCTTCGCTCAGAATCTGTTTGCCGTCACCACCCAGGGCCTGGAATTTGAAGCCAGCACCCGCGCCAAGCTCGCAGCCGGCCTGCGGCTGGAAGGCAGCGTGGGCTACACCTACACGCACCTCAACGTGGCCGGCGAAGTAGTGTCGCAGTACCTGAGCAACGTGGCCAAGCACCTGGTGAGCGGCAACCTGAGCTTAGTGCAGCGGCGTTTCACCGTGGCTGTGGGCGGCGTGTATAAGCAGCGAACTGCCCAGCAAACTACCGTCACGCCCACCAATGGTCAGCTGGCCGTTGCGCTCACCCCGAGCTATGTGGTTTTCAACGCCCGCCTCGAAGCGGCGCTGCTGCCCGAGCGGCTGTGGTTCACGGGGCAGGTTCAGAACCTGTTCAATGGGCAATACTCCGACCTGTTGGGGGCCCAGATGCCGTCGCGCTGGCTGATGGCCGGTGTGCGGCTGGCCCTGCGCCGGTAAGCAAACGGCCTTATTTAGGGCAGAAATTTATCCCCAGCAACACGTCATGCTGAGCGCAGCCGGAGCATCTTCACCGCGAGTAAATTGCATTACTTGCGCGGTAGAGATGCTTCGGCTGCGCTCAGCATGACGTGCTTTTTATGTAGGTAAGTGTATGTCGCCGCCAACTTTTTGCCGGGATTAGGATTTCATCCCTACATTTGTACTATCAATTCTTTCTCCTAAAGGATTGTTTTTATACAGAGGCGCTGAGAGACAGGCTCACTGACGCGCCGGCAACCATTCGCAATCGCGAGCACGGTGCCAATTCCTGACCATATAAAAACAAGTTGCCGTGGAAGCCCCCAACAACCTCCCCCTCCGAACTACTGCTTTTCGTGCCCCCGTCGCTAGTATGCGAATGGCTGGTATGGGCTGTTGTTGCTGTTGTTGTCTGGCTTAACCCATCCCGAGTAGTTTTTCGCGGGTAGGTAAGTCCGTTGTCGAAGCCGATTAGCTTCCGGTAGCGGCGTGTTTACGGCCGCCCGCGGCGTCTGCGTCCTCATTTTCCGGGTTGTTTGCCGATTGCTCCGTATTAGGGTTGGGTCCGTTTCGCGTTATGCTTTTTAGCATGCGTCCGGCCTCACTGCCTGCCCTCTGCTGATGCGGCTGCGTGCTTCGACCCTCAGGAAATGAACTACCGGCAACCCGCTCGGGCTTCAATTTTAATTCTCGCTGGATTTGCCGCCGTGCGCTTTTAAGTGCCACATGGCTCAGAATCACAGCTTTTTTTCCGACTCTACTTCATCTCATTACTGTTTCTTATGTCATCCCTGCAAAAGCCCATTGGCATCTACTTCGAGCACCCCGAATGGTTCAAGCCGCTCTTCGCGGAGCTGGACCGGCGCGAGCTGCCCTACGAGAAAATCGACGCCGCCCACCACCTCTTCAATCCTTCGGAAAAGGAAAGCCGCTACAGCCTTGTGGTGAACCGCATGAGCTCCTCCGCTTACCTGCGCGGGCACGGTCAGGGCATTTTCCACACGGCCGGTTTTGCCACGCACCTAGAGCGCATCGGCACGCGCATTATCAACGGCTCGGTGGCCACGGCCATTGAGACGAATAAGTCCCGGCAGCTTTCGCTGTTTGAGTCGCTGGGGCTGAAATACCCGGCCTCGCGGGTTATCAATCACGCCTCGCGGGCCGTGGATGCGGCGAAGGAGCTGCGCTTCCCGATTGTGGTGAAGGTGAATATCGGGGGCAGCGGCGCGGGCATCATCCGCTTCGATACCATCGAAGGCTTGCAGGCGGCCGTGGACAATAACCAGATTGACCTCGGCATCGACCAGACCGCTCTGGTGCAGGAATACGTGACGCCCCGCGGCGGCAACATCCACCGCGTGGAAATGCTGGACGGCAAGTTTCTCTACGCCATGAAGGTGTTTACCACTGGCGAAAGCTTCAACCTGTGCCCGGCCGAAATCTGCCAGATTCCGGAGGTGCAGTCGGCCGATTTCTGCCTGATGGAAGCGCCGAAAAAGGGCATTCAGGTGGAAGCCTTCACGCCGCCGGCCGACGTCATTGCCGCCGTGGAGCGCATTGTGGCCGCCGCCAAAATTGACGTGGGCGGCATCGAGTACCTGATTGATGACCGTACCGGCGACGTGCTGTTCTACGACATCAACGCGCTGTCAAATTTCGTGGCCGATGCCGTGAACGTGGTGGGTTTCGACCCTTATGCCCGCTTCGTGGACTACCTCGAAACGCAGCTGCCCGTTGTCGCAGTGGCCGCGCAGGGCGAGTTGGCTACTGCTTAATCGATTTTAACACAAACAGGCCGTCATGTCGAGCGCAGCCAAGACATCTCGCTCGCGGCAGTAATCATAAAAGTCAAGCACGCGAGCTGTCCAGGCTGCGCTCGACATGACCGTTTCTGAACAACCGTTTTATAAAGTAACAAGCCATGAAATTTGGATATTGGATGCCCATTTTTGGGGGCTGGCTGCGCAACGTGGAAGACGAGCAAATGCCTACCGACTGGAGCTATGTGAAGCAGCTAGCGCAGCGCAGCGAAGCCCTCGGCTACGACCTGACGCTGGTGGCGGAACTGTACCTGAACGACATCAAGGGTCCGGAGTCGCCGTCGCTGGAGGCCTGGAGCACGGCCGCCGCGCTGGCCGCCGTGACCGAGCACCTGGAAATAATGGTGGCCGTGCGGCCCACGTTTCACCAGCCGGCGCTGCTGGCCAAGCAGGCCGCCAACATCGATTTAATTGCCCCCGGCCGGCTCTCGCTGAACGTGGTATCGAGCTGGTGGCGCGACGAGGCCACCAAGTACGGCCTGCACTTTGAGCAGCACGACGACCGGTACGCCCGCACCCGCGAGTGGCTCGACGTGGTGACCAACGTGTGGAAGCAGGACCATTTCAGCTACGACGGCAAGTACTACCAGGTGGCCGATAACGTGCTGCAGCCCAAGCCCGCCAAGGCCCCGTTCCTGTACGCGGGCGGCGAGTCGGAAGCGGCCAAGGACCTCATCTCGACCCAGTGCGACGGCTACGTGATGCACGGTGACTCGCCCGAGCAAATAGGTGCCCGCATTGCCGACATGCGCCGCCGCCGTGAGCAGAAAGGCCTCCCGCCCATGAAATTCGGCGTGGCCGGCTACACGATTGTGCGCGACAACGAGCAGGACGTAAAGAAGGAGCTCGACCGAATCACCAATGTGAAAGCCTCGGCTGCGGGCTTCGGCAATTACCAGCAGTGGCTGGCTGGTACGCAGCTCGAACAGCAGGTGTCGTTGCAAGATTATTCGGTATCAAACCGGGGTTTGCGCACCGGCCTCACCGGCACGCCAGCGCAGCTGCAGGACCGGATTGGAGAGTTTGAGAACGTCGGCGTGGATTTCTTCCTGCTGCAGGCTAGCCCGCAGCTGGAGGAGATGGAGCGATTCTCGGAGTCCGTTATTCAGGTGTTGGCGTAGGTCGTCCAATAGTTAAACAGGAACGTCATGCCGAGCGCAGCCGAGGTATTTCGCTCGGGGCAGTAGCTCAATCGTAAAACGATTTTGACTACTGCCCCAAGCGGGATGCTTCGGCTCTGCTCGACATGACGTTCTAATTATTCTGTGCGTCAGCACAGTTGTTTTCCACGCTTCATCAGGAGCGTCAATCCATTTTCATGCTTAAAAAATCTTTAGAGCTGCTTCGATTGGAAGCGGCCGAAACGGGGGCTAATACCCTCAAGCGTAGCCTTAATGGCGTTAGCCTGATTGCGATTGGTATCGGTGTTATTATTGGAGCCGGCTTATTCTCTTTGACTGGTATCGCGGCGGCTAATAATGCCGGGCCGGCCGTCACGCTTTCGTTTCTTGTCGCGGCGGTGGGCTGCGCTTTCTCGGCGCTTTGCTACGCCGAGTTTGCCGCGATGGTGCCCGTTTCGGGTTCGGCTTACACGTATTCCTACGCCACTATGGGCGAGCTGTTTGCCTGGATTATCGGCTGGGACCTGGTGCTGGAGTACTCGGTGGGGGCGGCCACGGTGGCCATTAGCTGGTCGCAGTACCTGATTAAGTTTCTGAGTAAATACGGCCTGCATATTCCGGCGCAGCTGGTAATGTCGCCGTTTGAAAAGGCCACGCTGGCCGATGGCAGTACTATTTCTGGTTTTGTGAACGTGCCGGCCATGCTCATCGTGCTGGCCATTACGGCCATCGTCACGCGGGGTACCAAGGGCTCGGCGTGGTTCAATGCACTGGTAGTGGCCCTGAAGGTAGCCGTCGTGTTGGTGTTCATCGCGCTGGGCTGGAAATACATCGACCCGGCCAACTATCAACCCTACATCCCGGTGAATACCGGTAAGTTTGGCGAGTTTGGTTTGAGCGGAATTCTGCGCGGGGCGGGTGTCATCTTCTTCGTTTTTATCGGCTTCGATATCGTGGCCACGATGGCGCAGGAAACCAAGAACCCGCAGCGCAATATGCCCATTGGCATCCTTGGTTCGCTGGCGATATGCACGGTGCTATTCGTACTGTTCGGGCACGTGCTCACGGGTTTGGCCAACTACACGGAGTTCAAGAACAGCGCCGCGCCAGTGGCCATTGCCATTGAGAAAACGCCTTATGCCTGGTTGAGCTCGGCGGTGATTCTGGCTATTCTCATCGGCTACACGTCCGTGATACTGGTGGATTTGCTGGGGCAGTCGCGGGTGTTTTTCTCGATGGCGAAGGACGGGCTGCTGCCGCCGATTTTTTCGCGCCTGCACCCCAAGTTCAACACGCCGGCGCAGTCCAGCTTGCTGCTGGGGCTGTTCATTGCCCTGTTTGCGGGCTTCGTGCCTATTTCCGTGGTGGGCGAAATGACGAGTATCGGCACGCTGCTGGCCTTCGTGATGGTGTGCTTGGGCGTGCTCATCATGCGGCGAACTAACCCCGATGCCCCGCGGCCGTTTCGCACGCCGTGGGTGCCGCTGGTGCCCATTCTGGGCATCGTGGTGTGCCTCGTGATGATGGTTTCGCTACCGTGGGAAACGTGGCTGCGGCTCATTGTGTGGCTGGCGCTGGGCCTGGCCATCTACTACGGGTATGGGAAGAAGCACAGCAAGCTGCGCCTGGCGCAAGCGGCGGAAAAAGTATAAAGAGCAGGTGGACGAAAGGAGCCGTTAGGTCGAACGTAGCCGAGACTTCTCGCTCAGCATAGTAACTCAACTGGCTGGATTGGTTACACAGTGGAAATGTTTCGGCTGCGCGGACGCCAAATGAATACGACCACCTTGCCCCGCGTGCTGAGCCCGCTGCCCGCTTAATGCGTGGTCAGCCCGTTCGCGTCCAAATTATCCGCATCCCGCACGCGAAACAGGCTGCCCTCCAGGTCCACGATGATATCGGCGGGGCCGGAGGCTGGGGCGGCGGGGCTGGGGCGTCGGGCTTGCTTATAGACATCAACGGCCCCGTGCGCGGCCAGCGTGGCGCGGGCGCGGTCGGCGTGGTCTTCGGTGGCGGCAAGCACGGTTAACACGGCGCTATCGGCATGGGTGGCGGCAATGTGGGCCTGGGCATCGGCGTTTTCGTTGCCAGCGAATAGGTTGGTGAAAAACCGCACCACGCCTTCCTCAAATGGTTCGGCCGGGGAATTGGTCTCGGGGATGTGCTGGGCCCGGAGGGTGTCCTGGGTAGCCAGGTTTAGGGAGCTGCGCTCGAAGCCGGACGCCAGCAGCTGCTCGATGGCCTGCTGGGCTTCGGTGGTGCTTTTGAATAAGCCTACAACGGTCTGGGCCATGGCGGGGGAGGGGGTAGTAGCGCGTAGTGGGAAATAAGCAGCCACCCACTTACCGGGGCGGAATGGGGGCGGCGCAACCCTCGGAGTGGCGTGCGTCTGCCTTCGGTACGGCCCGCCCCTCCGGAGGTTGCGCCGCCCGGCCCGGTCCCCGAACTCACAAATCCTGCCTACCTTTTGCGCTTCCTTCACCTAACCCCCACAGCTACCGCATGGCCCAGCCCAAATACGCTGCCCGGTTCGAGAACTTCTTCGTCAACCTGCGCCTCAACCGCGACCAGTTTGCCGATATGGCCGCCTTCACCCTGCAAGCCTTGCAGCAGGAAGCCAAGGACAAATACAAGGTCGTGGCCAACCCCCTCGAAGTAGTCCTCACCGACTACCGCGTGGCGCACACCGGCCAGCTCTCCGGCGAAAGCCAGGCCGCCACCATCACCCTGGCCCAGGCCCTGGCCGACTTCAAAGCCTACGTGAAAAAGGTGGAGCGCAAGGTCATCGTGCCCACCTACGACGAGGGCAGCCCCGACCTGCTGGCCATTTTCCCCAAGGGCCGTTCGGGCCTCACCAAGAGCAACCAGGCCCAGGTGGAAGACGCTTTCACGGCCTTTCTCGACGCCCTCGATGCCCGCCCCACCGCTTTCACCGCGCCCGTGCGCACCGAGGGCCGCACCGTGCTGGCCGCCCTCGCCGCCGCCCTGCAGCGCGCCGATGGCATGGCCAAAACCGCCGGCACCCAGCGCGTGGACCTGCACGACGGCCGCGAAGCTACCTGCCTGGCCCTGTTCCGCGCCTACGCCACCCTGCTGATGGAACACGCCGAAAAGCCGGCCCGCGTGGCCACGTTTTTCGATTTGAGCAAGGCTGGTCGCACCAGCACGGGGCCCAAAATTCCGAAGCCTGCGAAGCTCTAGCAGCCTGAAAAACCAGAAAAGCCCATTGCAACTGGTTGCAATAGGCTTTTTCATGCGAAGTCAGCTGTTGCGACCGGTTGCAACAAGCTTTGCCGCGCGGAAATGGGTAGTGCAACCGGTTGCAATGGGCTGCGCCGGGCGGAAACGGCGAGTGCCATTGGTTGCAGTAAGCTTTGCCGCTTGATGGGGGACGTTGCAACCAGTTGCATTGCTTATTTCTGCGCGAAATACCCCGTCCCAACCAGTTGCCAGGGCACTTAGAAAGTCGTTTTTTTGGTCCGTCTGTCATCCTGAGCATTCTGCGATTAAAGCAGAGACGAAGGACCTTATCACGTCCGCGCAACAACTGTTCAGGCGTAATAAGGTCCTTCGCTCCGCTCAGGATGACAGTGGTTTTGACTTTCTAAACAGCTTCGTTGTGTGAAAGACCCCTCAGGTTGGGGTCCGCCGGAAAATTTTAGTCCGCGACAAGCCAGGTAGTTACCCCGACTACATCGCTGCGGCCTACGAAGTCGTACCATTCGCCTTTGGCATAAAACCAACTCGTATTTGGGGCAGGAGCTTCTGCACGCATCGCCGCAGCGAATATTTTACGGTTCGTCCGGCTGAACTTTGTGCGAGGCAACATAGTTTGACACTGAATTTCCAAGCTCATTATGACATCTACGAAATATCCCGGCCTTATTCCTTCCTACGAGCACGAGCGGCTGGAGGCCTTGCAGCCTTATCAGGTGCTGGGCACCCCCGGCCAAGAGCTGTTCAACGACTTTGTAGGCATCGTCGCCAAGCTGTTCGACATGCCCATTGCCCTCGTGAGTCTGGTGCGGGCCGACGACGTGGTATTTATCGGCAACAAAGGCTTGTCCGAAGCGCCGGTCGTTGACCGGGGAGACAGTATGTGCTCCGTGGCCATTCTGAATGACGGCATCACCGAGTTCCAGGACGTGGCCACTACGCCCTGCGAGCTGGTCAACCCCTTCGTGGCGCAGCAGATGCAATTGGGTTTCTACGCTGGCCAAGCCCTGCGCACTCCCTCCGGCCAGGCGGTGGGCAGCCTGTGCATCATCGACCGCCGCCCCCGCCAACTCAGCGTCTTGGAAAGTGAGCTGCTGCGGGAGCTGGCCCTGGTAGCCCAGGAACTCCTGCGTCTGCAAGCCGCCCGCGCCACCGACGACGCCGCTCTGCTGCCCGCCCTGCGCATCCGCCTCGATGGCTCCGTGCAGCAGTCCCTCACCCGCCTCACCACCCTGGCCGAGCTGCGCCAGTGGGAAACCGCCACCGACTCCGCGGAGGCCCAGCGCTACGCCGATTCCCGCCTCGATGAGGCGCGCTACCTGGCCCGGACGCTCTATCGCGAGCTGCAAGCGGTGAAGGTGCAGGCGCGCTAGGTATAACTACGGGTAGCTGCCGGACCGCTATTCCCTCGGTAGCGCGGGCCTGTTACTTTAAAACCGACCCTTTCTCCGGTTACCTTTGTTGATTCTGTGCGCCGAAATCAATCGGTGTAACCAGGTTAATCAGCGAGAATCCGTGATAGTTTGCATTGCCGAAAAGCCCAGTGTCGCCCGTGAAATCGCCACCGTGCTGGGCGCCACCCGCCGCATGGACGGCTACATGGAAGGCAATGGCTACCAGGTCACCTGGACCTTCGGCCACTTCTGCCAGCTCAAGGAGCCCGACGACTACCAGCCCGAATGGAAGCGCTGGAACCTGCACAACCTGCCCATGATTCCCGACTCGTTCGGCATCAAGCTCATGCGGCGCGACGAGGGCGTGGTAAAGCAGTTTCAGACCATTAAGCGGCTGGTAGACGAGGCCACCGAGGTGATAAACTGCGGCGACGCCGGGCAGGAGGGGGAGGTGATTCAGCGTTGGGTGCTGATGGAGGCCAAGTGCCGTAAGCCCGTGAAACGCCTCTGGATTTCGTCGCTCACCGAGGAGGCCATCCGCCAGGGCTTCCAGAACCTGCGCGAGGCCAAGGAATTCGATAGCCTCTACCAGGCCGGCAAAAGCCGCGCCGTGGGCGACTGGCTCCTGGGCCTGAACGCCACCCGCCTTTTTACCCTCAAGTACACTACCTACCAAGACAAACAGCTACTGAGCATCGGCCGGGTGCAAACCCCCACGCTGGCCCTGATAGTGGAGCGCTGGCACGAAATCCAAAACTTCCGGCCCGAGCCGTATTGGGTGCTGCGGACGGAATACCGGGGCACGATGTTCAGCCACATGGCCGCGCCGGACAAGGCCAAAGACGCCGACGCCGCGCCCGACAACAAAAGTCGCCTGCGGGCACTGGGCTACTTCGTGACCGAGGAAGAAGCCCGCGAAGCCCTGGAGCAGGTGCGCCCCGCCCCGTTGCGGGTGACCGAGGTGGAGATAAAAAAAGGCCGCGAATCCCCGCCGCGCTTGTTCGACCTCACTTCCCTGCAAGTGCAGTGCAACAACCAGCTAAGCCTGTCGGCCGAGGACACGCTGAAAATCGTGCAGGCGCTGTACGAGAAAAAAGCCGTGAGCTACCCGCGCGTAGACACCACGTTTCTGCCCGACGACCAGTACCCAAAAATCCCCGGCATCCTGCGCGGCATGGGTTACGACAGCCTCACCGCGCCGCTGCTGGCGACCAAGATTCCCAAGACCCCCAAGGTTTTTAACAACAACAAAGTCACCGACCACCACGCCATCATCCCGACCGGGGCCGCGGGCCCCGGCGGCGGCATGGAGAGCAGCGTGTACGACATCATCGCGCGCCGCTTCATCGCCGCCTTCTACCCCGACTGCGAGGTGAGCAACACCACCGTGCTGGCCGAAGCCGCCGAGCGTCCCTTCCGCGTGCGCGGCCGGCAAATCCTAAACCCCGGCTGGCGCGTGGTATACGGCAACCCCGAGGAGCAGCAGGCCCCCAAGCCCGCGTCCGCGCCGGGTGCCGTGGCCACGGAGGCTGACGATGACGCGGTTTCTACCGTCCTCCCCAGCTTTGTGAAAGGCGAAAGCGGCTCCCACGAGCCGCGGCTGGACAGCAAAACCACTCAGCCGCCCAAGGACTACACCGAGGCCACCCTGCTGCGCGGCATGGAAACGGCCGGCCGCAACATCGACGACGAAGAGCTGCGCCAGGCCATGAAGGAAAACGGCATCGGCCGCCCCAGTACCCGCGCCGCCATCATCGAAACGCTGTTTAAGCGCAACTACATCAAGCGCGAAAAGAAGCGTATTATCCCCACCCCCACGGGAGTGGAGTTGATTGGATTAATCCGAAATCCGACCCTTAAATCAGCGGAGCTCACGGGCCAGTGGGAGCACAAGCTGCGCCAGATTGAAAAGGGTGAATTGTCCTCAGAGAACTTCCTGGGTGAGCTTTCGGACTTGGTGCGCGAGATGGTGCAGGAAGTGAAGCAGGATAACCGGGGCCGCATGGTCACGTCTGGCAGCGCCGAACTGGCCATCAGCCAGGCCCAAACCAACGGCGTAACCGGTGGCAATAAAGTGCCCGCCGGCCTCACCGGCACCAAAGCAACCAAGGTTTCCGGCGCATCAACTTTGCCCGGCGCAAACGGCTTGGGCTACTGCCCAGCCTGCAAAACCGGCCACGTCGTACGGGGCAAAACGGCTTTCGGTTGCGTGCGCTTCCGCGAAGGCTGCACCTTCCGCCTGCCCGCCGAAATCCACGGCAAGAAGCTCAGCGACCCGCAGGTGAAAACCCTGCTCGCCAAAGGTCGCACACCCGTGATAAAAGGCTTCATCGGGGCTGAAGGCCAGAAGTTCGACGCCGCCATCGGCCTCGACATGGCCTTTCAGCCCATGTTGCTCCAAGTGGCCGACAGCAAGCCCGGCGCGGCCCCCGATTCGGGCCAGATTCCGTGCCCGGTCTGCAAGCTCGGTACCATGCTCAAGGGCAAAGCCGCCTACGGCTGCTCCCGCTTCCGCGAGGACTGCCAGTTCCGCGTGGCTTTCGAGTGGGGCGGCAAAGCGTTGACCGAAACGCAGCTGAAGCAGCTGTTGCGCCGGGGCGAAACGGGGGTCATCAAGGGCTTCGTTTCAGGCAAGACGGGTAATAAATACGATGCCGCGCTGAAAGTAGAGGAAGGGCGCGTGGTGCCAGTGTTTGGGTAAATGGGTAGGGGAGGACGAGGGGCCTAGCGGTTAATCCGATAATTCAGCTTTAGACTGAAGCTGTGGTGCCGGCCTAGGTCGGTGGCGAAGTACGGCTCCAGGCTCAGGCCGGGGCGGCCGGGCAGGCGCAGCAGGGCGCTGACAAAGCCCAGGCTGGGAGTAGGCTGATGGGGCGAGCGGGCGTATCCAACCAGGAGGTTCGGTCCGTTGCGGATGCCCAAGGTTGAGCCCAACCCGAAGCGCGTGGTGTAGGCCCCCAGCGCATTTTCGGCGCCGTAGCAAAAGTCAGCCTGCCCGTAGAGCACCGACGGTTTGCCCAGCCGAAACATGGCCTCGGGCATTAGCCAGGTACCATCGCGTGAATTGCCGTCGTCGAAGTAGCTGAAGTAGCCCAGGCTGCCCATGTGCAGGCCAAATCGCAGGTCGCGGGTAAGCCAGCCGTCGTCCCGGTGAACTTCCCGGAAGATGTGCAGGTCGACCAGTGCCCGCCGCATAGTGGTGTCGCGTTTGGTGATGAGTTGGGAGCCGTTAGGTTCGGGCAGCGGCTGCATGGCAATGCGCTGCTCGCCCACCCACACCCCCCCGCCCCAGGTGCTGCGGTAGCCCGATGCCTTGGCGGTTTCAAACGCCACCTCGCCCCCCACAGCCTGCACGCGTTGCTGCAAGGCCAGCCGCTGGCTGCCGCTGCAGCCCGAGTTGTCGTACAAGATGTCCTGCTCCACTTCGTGCTGGTTGCTCAGCACGCCCCCGGTGAGGATGGTGGTGCGTGTGGTACCTGTGCTATCGCCCGCAGGGCGTTGGGGAGCCGGGGCCTGGGCGGTGGTCAGCAAAACGGCCCCGGCCAGCACCAGGCTAAGTGGCAGGCCCGCCAGGCGCGGGCTCCCGGCATGCAGGGTGGCCAGGGCGGCGCTGGCCTCGGTCGCCAGCACCGCCAGCAGAAGGGCACGTACCACCAGCACCTCAGGTAGCGTGAGGGCGGAGCGGCCCAGCACGGCCGTGAGGGCCAGCATGGCCAGCACCACGGCCAGCGTGCGCCCCGCTCCCGCTACTTGGGCGGGCTCCGGCGGCGCAAGGGCCGGGGTTTGGCTGCTCTGGCGCACGCGCCAGGCCCAAGCCCCCAGCGCCAGCAGGCCCAGCGGCAGCAGTAGCACCTGCAAGCCCAGCCAATGTCCGCCCGGTACCGCATGCCAGGTGCCCGCCACTGGTTCGCCGGCCGGGTCGCGCCAAAAAGCCAGCGCAAAACGCCCCAGTAGCAGCAGGCCCGCTTGCAGTAGCAGCCACGAGCCTACCGGCCAGCGCCGGTTTCGGGTGGCCAGCAGCACGCCGGCCACGGCTGCGCACAGCAGCAGAGCCAGTAGCTGCGTGGGTACCACCGGTAAGCTGTGGGCCGCCGTGGCCGGCAGCAGCCCGGCTTGCACCTGGGCTACCCACGGTGGGGTACCGGCCCCATAAATCAATCCCCAAGTACTGGTGGTGGGCAGCCCGAAGCAGCAACCCGTGAGCACGCAGCCCACGCATTGGACCACCAAGGCCCCGCACAGTGGCAGGGCCAGGGCATCGAGCACGGCCCCGCTTAGCCCCAGCCAGCGCCGAAGCGCCAGCACGGCCAGCACGGCCGCCAGGCCGCCACCCAAGATGGAGCGCGCCGTATCAGTGTGCTCTTGGCTAAATAGCAACGTGCCCCATTCATCCACCGGATAGGTTATGAGCTTGGTGCCCAGAATTAGGGCGAGGCTGCTGGCGGCTACCAGCGTTAGCCAGGGGCGCAGGGGAAAGCCGCGCCGCCAGCCTTCCCACAGTAACCACAAAACGTTGGTGAGGGTGGCCAGCAGGTAAAACGGGGTGTAGTAGTCGTGGCCGTGCGGGTAGGGAAGCGTCATAGTCGCGAGTGGTTAGGGAAGGGCTCAATCGTAATGAAGCCTAAAGCTAACCGGCCGCTTAGCGGGCTCACAACACGAACTTTGTCGTTACCAGACTTCTATCCCTGTCTTTATTCTTAATAAGAATTTGAATGCCAAAGTTTAGTACTCGAATAATCAGGCCTTTCACCGGGCCAAAAATCGACTTATGGCGTGAGCTCGGGCTGCCGTGCAGCTTCCACTGGCACTTCCCGGTACCGTATCAGGTTCTTCACCATTCCCTTGAAAATGATGCCGTGGAAGGGCAGCACCGAATACCAATAGAGCCGCCCGGCCAGGCCTCGCGGGCGGTAGGCAGCCAGTTGCTCCAGGGCGTGCCCGCCGCCTTCCTGGTCCACGATGCGGAACTGCAGCCAGGCCTCGCCGGGCAGCTTCATTTCGGCGTAAAGTAGTAGCCGGCAGCTGGCTTTGTCGGCTACCAGAACGCGCCAGAAATCGAGCGGGTCGCCGGCGCGCAGGCGGCTGGGCGAGCGCCGCCCCCGGCGCAGGCCCACGCCGCCCACGGCTTTGTCCAGCAGGCCACGCAGGCGCCAGAGCCAGTCGGTTTTGTACCAGCCCCGGTCGCCGCCAATGCGCCAGACGTTGTCCAGCACTTCCACTACGGGCCGGGTGAAGGGCATGAGCTGGCGGTCGAAGAACATCCCGTTTTTGGGGATTTGAATGGCGTCCATGTAGTTCTGGCGCATGGTGCCGGAACTCAGCGCATCAGACCAGGAGCTGACCACTTCGTTCTGCTCGATGCGTTGGAAAGCCAGCGCCAGCGCGGCCCGGTAGTTCATGCACTCGTGCGGAATAACGGCGCTGATGCTATTTTTGGGGTCACAAATGGTGTCGTTCTTTAAACTCTCGACCAGACTTTGGGCCAATGAAAACGTGGTGCTCGTGACCAGGTACAGCCACCACGACGACAGCCGGGGCGTGAGCACGGGTACCGTCACAATCCAGCGCTTGTAGCCGCGCTCGGCGGCCAGCCCGAGCAGCATTTCGCGGTACGTCAGCACGTCGGGGCCGCCCACATCGAAGGCCCGCCCGAAGCAGGCGGGATTGTCCAGCACCGCGGTGAGGTAGAACATGATGTCACGGATGCCGATGGGCTGGCAGCGCGAGTTCAGCCAGCGCGGCGTCACCATCACCGGCAGCTTCTCCACCAGGTCGCGGATGATTTCAAACGAAGCGGAGCCCGAGCCGATGATGATGCTGGCCCGCAGCACCGTGAGCTTGGCGGTGCGGGCTTGGCCCAGCACGTTTTCCACGGCGCGGCGCGAGCGCAGGTGCACGCTCAGGTCGTGGTCGTTGGCAATGCCGGAAAGGTAAATAACCTGCCGGGCGGGGGTGATATTCAGGTATTGGATAAAGTTGTGGGCCGACTGCTGCTCCTGCTGAAAAAAGTCTTCGCTGCCCCCGCTCATCGAGTGCACCAGGTAGTAGGCCACGTCAATATCGGTGGGTACAGCGGCCAGGGATTTGGGCCGGAGCAAGTCGCCTTTGGCTACCATCACGCGCGAATGCTCGGCCTCGGGCAGCGTATCGGGCAGGGAGAACCGGCGGGGGTCGCGCACGAGGCAAACTACCTCGTGGCCGTCGGCCACCAGCAAGGGCAGCAGACGCTGGCCGATGTAACCCGTGGCTCCGGTGAGAAGAATTTTCATGCGGCGGACTGGTTAGAGAAACGGAATGCCGCGCCTTGGCCGGGAAATCAGCAAAGCGGGCCCCGGCTCGATTTAACCGGGCGATGATGAATAGGAGAACGGCCAGCGCCCGTGGTTGTTTGCGGGCGCTGGGTAAAAGTAATACGTGGGCCTCTGCATCTTAAAGGTTCAAGCGGCATCTTTGTCGCCATGAAACACGCCCTACAACTTCTCGCCACCGGCTTGCTGCTGGCCTCCGCTGCTCAAGCCCAAACCAAGCTCACCATTCCCCCGCTGAGCCCGGCTACGCACATCCGCCAAAGCTTCTCCACGTCGTACATCGACCTAACGTATTCGCGGCCCTCGCTGCGGGGCCGGGTGGCGTTTGGCAACCTCGTACCCAACGGCACGGTGTGGCGTACGGGGGCCAACACCATCACCAAAGTGCGTTTTGGTGAGGAAGTGAAAATCAACGGCCAGACCGTGCCGGCCGGGGCCTACGCCCTGCTCACGATTCCCGATGCCAAGGAGTGGACGTTCATCCTGAACCGCGATACGGCCCAGTGGGGCACATATGAGTACAAGCAGGCCCTCGACGTGCTCCGCGTGAAAGCCAAGCCCACCAAGCTGGCCGCTGCCGTCGAAACCATGTCCCTGACCTTGGAAAACCTGAGGCCCGCCTCCGCCGACCTTGTGGTGACTTGGGACCGGACCCAGGTGGCCCTGCCCATCGTAGCCGACCCCGACCGCATTGTGATGGGCCAGATTGAGCAGGCCATGAAGGGCGAAAAGAAGCCCTACGTCACGGCCGCGCAGTATTACTTCAACACCGGCAAAGACCTGACGCCCGCCCTAGGCTGGCTCGACGAGTATATTGCCGCCAACCCCACCCGCTACAATGGTTACTACTGGAAGGGCAAGCTGCTGCAGAAGCAGGGCAAAAACAAAGAAGCCATCGAAGCCGCGAACAAGTCGTTGGAGCTGGTTAAATCCGATAAAAACGACGTTTCGCGCACTGAATATGTGCGTTTGAACCAGGAAGTACTGGCTGCGGCAGGGGCGAAGAAATAGGCGGCGGTATCTCTTTCTCATTCACTGAAAAGGCTCCGTGCAAATTTGCACGGAGCCTTTTCAGTGAATGAGAAAGATTAATTTTCGTATTCTTAAACAGCTTCAACAGTTGAATAGGAGGGGAGAAGGTTTTCGAGCAAGTTGGAATCGTTACCGACCCACCACTGGCAGCACAGCCACGCTCTCATGCCCAGCGGCATCCACGCTGGCCACGCCGAAGATGAAGTTGTCCTTGCTGATGGGCAGGTCAGCAGTAGTGCCGGCCATGGGGTAGCGCTGCTGCCACTGGGGGGCGCTGGTTTCGCGCACCAGTACCACGTAGCCGGCGGGCTTGGGGCCGGTGGCGGGGGCCTGCCAGCGTAGCTCGGTGCGGTTGGTGAGGTTGGCGGTGAGAACTTCGACCTTGGCCGGGGCGGCGGGGGCGAGGGCCAGGCTGGCCATGGTGGCGAGGTTGATGCCGGCGTTACGGCGCAGGTAAGCAAAATCCACGCCCTCGGTCACGTCGCCGTAAGGGCGGCCTTTTTCGGTGCGCAGGTCCTGGTGCTGGTGGGTGTAGTCCTCGTTCATCTCAGTGAAGCGGACGGCGGCGAAGCCCTGCTGGTTGAACGGCGTGTGGTCGCCGCCGCGCAGGAACCGGTCGGGGCGGTACTCCAGCACTACCTGGTGGCCCTTGCCGTACAGCTGGCCGGTGCGCTGGGTGTAGCGGGCCAGTTGGCGGCTAATGCCGTCGTTCTCGGAGCTGAGCTGGCGGCGCTGCTTGGCCTGGTCGGGCGTTTCGTTGGCCGGCACGCCTTCGCTGAACACCCGCAGGCGCGTGGCGTCGTTTATCACCGGGTCGAAGCCGTGGGAGTTGCCCACAATGTCGTTATTGAGCATCGCAATCAGGTTCCAGCCTTCTTTTTTGGCGCGCTCGGCGAGGTGGCCCGAGCCGTAGAGGCCCTGCTCTTCGCCCTGCACGGCCACGAATTTGAGGGTGCAGGAAAATTTCTGGCCGGCCAGCACCCGCGCCAGTTCCATCACCAGCACGGTGCCGGAGCCGTCGTCGTTGGCCCCGGGGGCATCGGCGGTGGCGTTCATCACGTCGCTCACGCGGGAGTCGATGTGGCCGCTCACCAGAATAATGCGGGTGTCGGTGGGGTCGGTGCCGGGCAGGGTGGCCAGCACGTTGGCCATGAGCACGGGTTGGTTGATGCGGCGGCCGTCGGGCTTCACCGTGAACGTGTCCATCTCCACCATCAGGCGGCCGCCACTGGCTTTGCTGTACTTCAGAAACTCATCGCGCACGTAGTTGCGGGCCGCGCCGATGCCGCGGGTGGGGCTCTTGGTGTCGCTCAGCGTGTGGCGCGTGCCGAAGGACACGAGCTTGCGGATATCCGCTTCCAGGTTTTTAGCCGAAATTTCATCGACGAGCTTTTGAATGCGGGGGTCGGCGGGCGGCAGGAGCGGGGCGGGCTTGGTTTGGGCCAGCGCGGCAAACGGCGCCAGAAGTAGGAGCGTAGCGAGTTTCATGCGGGGAAGGTAGGACAAGATGGGAAACAACGAAGAAAAAAGAACGTCATGTCGAGCGAGAACGTCATGACGTTCTCGCTCGACATGACGTTCTAAGTAATGTCGACCGGCCAGTTCAATTAGCCCTGCTTATAAAACGGCTCAATCGTGCGGAAATACGGGTTCACGCCTTCGTCCGACGTCTTATCCAGTAGCATCAAATCCACGAATTGGAAGTCGGTGGTCCGGCCTTCGAGCACAGGGCCGAGCTCCTGCATGAAGCTGGGGTCCAGGCTGCTGCTTTCGAAAGCCAGCAGCAGGCGCGGCACCTCCGGGTTGGAGTCGAGCTGCATCTGGGCCAGGAAGGCGGTTTCGATGTGCGGCTGCGTGGCGGCCCAGGTCGAAACGGCCTCGGCTACGGCGCTGGGGTAGTCGGCGGGCTGGCTAAGCAGCACCTGGGCATCGCCGCCGGCGGGCGAGAGCGGGCCGGTAAGCTGCCCGGCGAGCAAAGCGGCCAACTCATCCTTTGGCAGGATTTTGCCAGCGGGCGAGAAGGGGTTCAGCACGCAGTCTTGGCCCTGCACCATGTTGAAAAAGGCGTGGCCGGGCAGGCGCACGTAAGGCATGGGGTTGTTTTCGACGCCGCCATCGGTGAGGCGGGAGGGCGAGGAGAAGATGGGCAGCTTACCATCGGCGAGGATTTGCAGCTGAATTTCCTGGCCTTCGGCGAGAATGACTTCGCCGGGCTCGATGCCTTCGGCGGGGGCCAAAATCATCAGGATTTCTTCCTGCAGCAAGGCTTGGTAGAAGGCGGGGCGGGCGTTTTCGTCGGTCGCGGCCAGTAGCAGAAGCTGCTCCAGCACGTTTTCGGGCTCGAAGGGGAACGGCTCGGGTTGGGGCAGCATGAAATCGGTGGGCATCATGGGCACCACGGGGTCGGCCGGGGCCGTGAACTTGGCACCTTGGTAGCGGGGGCCGTCGGCAGCCGGTTTGGCGGCTGGCGTGCCGGTAGGTGTGGTTGGCGGGGCCGGGGCATCGCCGGGTTTATTTTTCAGGAAATCAAACAGGCCCATGGGGAACGAGAATACGAATGAAGTTGGACGCGCAATCTACGGCAAAAAACGCGTTTGGCAGGGGTATAAAGGGGCGTAATATGCAATTTTGAACGGTCATGCTACGCGCAGCGCAGCATCTTTACCTCACACGTAATGGATGCCATTGCAGCGAAGCAGTAGAGATGCTGCGCTGCAATGGCATGACCGTTCCTCTCATTTTTTAGTGGTGGTGCGGTTCAGCTGCTTGGGGCACCCGGCAGGAGTCCAGCGCTGTTTGCACATCGAGAATGGTGCGCGGCACGCCTTTGTTGCCCCAGTGGCTTTCAATGTAGTTCAGCAGGTTGGTGAGCTGGGCGGTGCTCATGGTTTTGTTGCCGGGCATAATGTTGTGGTAGCCAATGCCGTTCACCACGATGGCTTCGTTCTGACCGTTGCGCAGCAGGCAGGCCAGCTCAGCGCGGTGCTTCACCAGGTAGTCGGACCCGGCGATGGGCGGAATGAGGCGGGCGAGGCCCTGGCCCTGTTCGCCGTGGCAACTGGAACAGTGCAGGGCATACAGCTTTTCGCCCTGGTGGCGGTTGTTGCTGAAGCAGCTGGCCAGGATGGTGCCCAACAGCGCCACCAAGCCTAATATGAGGGAGCGGGACGGCATTTACTTCGTCGCTACGCCCGATTTGCGGGCATCAATCTCGGCCAGCAGGATGGGCAATTCCACGAAAAGCCGGGCTACTTCCTGGGCGTTGAGGCTGTCGTAGAGGCCGCGGATGTGGCCCCGGTCGTCCACCAGCGCGAAGGTACCGTTGTGGGCGAAGCCGCCGGGCGCCTCCTTGTCGGGCAGGGCCGCGGTGAAGTAGGCCTTAGCCAGCTGAAATACCGTGTCCTTGGCCGTGGGCTCGTTGTGGGCCCCGGTGGTGGCAAAGTGCCAGCGGGCCGCATCGGTCACGCCCAGGCGCTGGGCGTAGTCCTTAAGCACCGGAATGGTGTCGTGGGCCGGGTCGATGGTGTGCGAGAGGAAGACGATGCGTGGGTCTTTGGCGTACTTGGTGTACACTTTCAGCAGCTCGCCCTGCATTTTGGGGCAGATGCCGGGGCAGGTGGCGAAGAAGAAATCGGCCACGTAGGCCCGCCCGGCAAAGGTTTGGTTGGTAATAACCTGTCCGGCCTGGTTGACGAGGCGGAAGCGGGGCACGGTAGCAAATACGGTGTCGGCGGGGCCGCCATCGGCGCGGGGGCGCACGTCGCGCTCCCCCATAATGGGCAGCTTGGCGGCCTCCTTTGGCGGTTCGGTGCAGGCGGTGGTGAGCAGGGTGGCGGCCAGCGTGGGCAGCAGCAACAGGCGTTTGAACATGGGTTATTTAGAAGAAGCGGGGTGCTGGCTGATAAACAACGAAGCCGAGTCCATCGTTGCGCGGTACTGGCGGCGCACGCCGGCCAGCACCTGCTGCTGCTGCTGGAAATAGGCCAGACGGGCGGCGGGCGTGGCCGTGCTGTCGGGCGCTTTGTACCGGTGCATCCAGTCCATCATCGCGGCATCGGCGGCCAGCAGGCCGCGCACGAAGGGGGCGGCGGCGGGGGAATGGGTAGCCGAAATCTGGGCCTTGAGTGAGTAGAGCTGGTCGGTTTGGGCCATCAGGGAGTCGTGGCGAGCCATGACGGCCATTTCGGCCGCGGCGGCCGGAGTGGGTGGGCCTTGCTCGGCAATGGGCTTGTCGGGGGAGGCGCAGGCGGCCAGGAGCACGCCGAAAGCCACCAGGGCCCCGCGCAGGGCATTTGTGGGAATGTATTTCACGGCCCAAAGGTACGTTCGGCGGGCGGGCCGTGCGGTTGTGTACAGCGTTGGAAAGCAGCGGCGTTGGCTTGGAGAATATATAAAAAGCAAAATTGGGCTTAGCTGGTTGGAGAAGCTTGTGCGTATTGCTTTACACACCTGACACATTCTTTTCAGTCACTTGATTTTCTTCCCAACCTATGAAAACCCGCCAACTGGGCCGCTCCGGCCTCACTGTTTCAGCCCTCGGCCTGGGCTGCATGGGCATGTCCGATTTCTACAGCGGCCAGGACGATGCCGAGAGTACCCGCACCCTGCACCGCGCCCGGGAGCTGGGCGTGACCTTCTTCGACACGGCCGATATGTACGGCCCCTACAAAAACGAGGAGCTGGTGGGCCGGGCCTTCCAGGGCCAGCGCGATAAAGTCATTATTGCCACCAAATTCGGCATCCTGCGCGACTTGAACGACCCCACCAAGCGCGGCATCAGTGGCCGGCCCGAATACGTGAAGGCCGCCTGCGAAGGCAGCCTCAAGCGCCTCGGCACCGATTACATCGACCTGTACTACCAGCACCGCGTAGACCCGAACACGCCTATTGAGGAAACTGTGGGGGCCATGAGTCGCTTGGTGGAAGAAGGCAAAGTGCGGTTTCTGGGCCTGAGCGAGGCCGCGCCGGCCACCGTGCGCCGGGCCGTGGCCGTGCACCCCATCGCCGCCTTGCAAACCGAATACTCGCTGTGGAGCCGCGAGCCGGAAGATGAGATTCTACCCGTTATCCGGGAGCTGGGCGTGGGTTTCGTGCCGTACTCGCCGCTGGGCCGGGGCTTCCTCACGGGCCAAATCAAGCGGTTTGAGGACCTCGCGGCCGACGACTACCGCCGCAACACCCCCCGCTTTCAGGGCGACAACTTTCAAAAAAACCTCGACCTGGTGGCCCGCATCAACGACTTGGCGGCCCAAAAGCACTGCACGGCCAGCCAGTTGGCCTTGGCTTGGGTGCTGGCGCAGGGCGACGACATGGTGCCCATTCCCGGTACCAAGCGCGTGAAATACCTGGAAGAAAACCTGGGCGCGCTCGAAGTCAGCCTCTCTCCCAATGAGCTGGCCCAGCTCGACGAAATAGCCCCCAAAGGCAAAGCGGCCGCCGGCATGCGCTACCCCGAGGCTATGATGGCCTCCGTGAACGGGTAGATTATGGTATGGCAGCTCAAAAAGAATCCCCGCCGGAATTTTTGGCGGGGATTCTCTTTGAGCTGCTGGCTGGGCTAGCGGGCCAGCAGCTGCACCAGCTTGGCGTAGAGCTCGGCTTCCTCAAAGGGTTTGGCCAGGCAGTCGTCCATGCCGGCGGCCAGGTAGCGCAGGTGGTCGGTGCGGAAGGCGTTGGCCGTGAGGGCCAGCACCGATACGCCGGCCCGTGCCGCGTCGGGGTGCGCCCGGACAAGGGCCACGGCTTCGAGCCCGCTCATGCCGGGCATTTGAATGTCCATTAGCACCAGGTCAAATTCCTGCTGCTCGAACTGCGCCACGCCTTCGGAGCCGTTCTCAGCCTCCGTCACCACCATGCCCCAGGCCTGCATGGTCCAGGAAGCCACCATGCGGTTGATGTCGTTGTCTTCCACCAGCAGCACCCGCACGCCATGTAGTACGCCGGTATCGAATACATCGGTGGCTATAGCAGCGTCGGCCAGGGTAGCTTTGGGCAGGCACAGCGTGAACGCGAAGCAGCTGCCCTGCCCGGGCGTGCTTTCCACCGTCAGCGAGCCGTTCATCTGCTCGACCAGAGCGCGGCTGATGCTGAGGCCCAGGCCCGTGCCGCCAAATAGGCGCGTAGTATCGGCGTAGGCCTGGGTGAAGCTTTCGAAGATGCGGGCGATGACCTCGGGCTGCATCCCCATGCCCGTGTCCGTCACCCGGAACTGAATGGTCAGCGTGTCGGCGGTTTCGCTCAGCAGCTGGCCTTCCACCTTCACCCGCCCACCGGTTGGCGTGAACTTGATGGCGTTGCTCACCAGGTTTATCAGAATCTGATTGAGCCGGTGCGCGTCGCCCCGCACCACGGGGTAGGGGCAGCCTGCACTCAGGGGCGTGCCTTCGAAGACAATGCCTTTTTCCTGGGCTTGCAGGGCCAGCGGCTGCACGGCCTGCTGCATCGAGTCGCAGAGGTTGAACGACTCGCTGCTGAGCTCCAGCTTGCCGGAAGTGATTTTGGCCATGTCCAGCACGTCATTCAGCACGGCCAGCAGGTGCTGCCCCGAGCTGCGAATGATGCGCAGGTACTCCTGCTGCTTTGCGGTGAGTGGGGTTTTGGCCAGCAGGTTGGCCACGCCCAGCACCCCGTTCATGGGCGTGCGGATTTCGTGGCTCATGTTGGCCAGGAAGTTTTCGCGGGCCTGCACGGCGGCTTCGGCGGCCAGCTTGGCCCGCTTCAGCTCCTTATTGGCCCGCACCCGGTCCGTAATGTCGTGGGCGTGCGAGGCTATGTAGGGAGCCTGGCCGGGCTCGCGCACCACGAAGTTGTGGTACAGCAAATAGCGTAGCTCCTGGGTGCCGCGCGGTACCACGCGCAGCACGCCTTCTTCTTCGCCTGCGGCCGTAATACGGGTGAGGTAATCGGCAAAGGCGTCGCGGTCTTCGGGCAGCATGTGCGCGGTGACGGACATGCCGAGCATGGCGGCGGGGGATTCGCGCAGCAGTTTGGCCAGAGCGGGGTTTACGCTGAGCACGGTGCCCTGCAGGTCGCAGGTGCCGATGAGGGCCTGCCCGTAATGCATCAGGTCGCGGTACTGCTTTTCGCTGCGCTCCAGGGTTTGCTGAAACTGTTTGAGGGGAGTAATGTCGGTGCTCACGCCCAGCACGTGCATCGAGCCATCGGGCCGGCGGAGGGGGCGCTTCACGGTATAAAACCATCTGGTGCTGCCATCGGCAAGCGTGAACGAATCTTCCCGCGCTACTTCCTGGCCGGTGGCCCGTACCTGGGCATCGATGGCGGCGTAGCGGGCCAGCTCGGCCACGCTCTCGGGGGTGGGAGCCACGGGCTTGGCAAAGGGGGAGGCCTTCACCAGATTCAACATGGCCTGATTCTGGAAAACCAGCTTCTGCTCGGTGTCACGCACGAACACCACCGTCGGAATGGTGTCGAGCACCTGTTCCATAAACTGCTGGGTTTCGCGCAGCTGCTGGCGCGCCGCCTCGCGTTCGGTGATGTCGGCAAAGTAGAGGTTGACGTACCCCTCCAGCGGCTGCGGCACCACGGAGATGCTGAATACTTGCGTCCCGATTTTTACTTCAACCTGCTGCAGCGTACCCAATGCCAGTGATGCCGTGGCCCCCGCCCGCAACTGCCGCTGCACCCGCACCTGCTCGGGGCGTGTCAGGCTGGCCCCAAGCCGCTGGGCCGCCCGGTTGGCGTACAACTGTTGGTATGTGGCCCCAATGCGCACAATTGGGTTAGGGTTTTCGTCGGGGATAAAGGCGAATGACTTCTGAGCGGCTAGCTGCCGCTGCTGCTCGCTCACGTCGCGCAGGTTCAGCACCCACAAGCCTTCCCGGTCATCCGGTGCTGCCGGCGTGGCCTCGCAGGCCAGCACCCGGTCGTGGTGCAGCGTCAGGAGCACGGGTTGGTAGGGGCGCAGCACGCGCGGGGCGTTGGCCACCCAGGTAGCCAGGTCGGTAGGCTTCTCCACCAGGGGCTGCAAACGGGCCAGCAGCTGCAGCACCGGCTTTCCCTGCCAGGCCGCAGAGGAGTCCATTAGGTTAAACAGGCTGAAGAGCTGCTGGTTGGTCAGCACAATGCGGCCGGCTTTGTTCACTACCAGCAGCCCTTCCAGTCGGCGGTCAGTAAGCTGTTCTACCACCTGCTCCGCCATCTCGGCAAAGGCCAGCGACTCGGTTAGCTCCCGGATGCGCTGCTCGGCATCGGCCAGAGCCTTGGGGTAGTCAATAGTAGCAATAACAGGAGCGGAAGGCAACATATCAGCATAAATACAAAGTGACAGGCTAATGTAACACCTGCGGTGTTGAAAGGTCTGCTGTATTTAAGAAGCGGTGAAAACCAGGCACAGTTGTTCATGCTCCGCCTAAGTAAAGCCAATGGCCGTCCTCCTGAATGAATAATTTTAGCGCAGCTTGCCTAGCTGGGCAGCAGGTCAATCCAGCCGTCTTCGCTCACCACCACGGCCAGCACCGGGTACTGGCTGCTGTTGACGTAGCGTAGTGCCGAATTGAAGCGCGAGCCCCGTGAGGAGTCACCCTTCTCCGTGGCCAGGCCGTCGAGAATGGCTCCAATGGCGTGGCACACGCCGTTGGGTTCGATGAGCACGGCCCCGTCGATGTTGGTGACCAGCCGCAGCACCGAAGGCGTCATAATGCGCGGCACCACCCGAAAGCACTGGCGGGTGAGGCGGCGGGCCTCGTGGGCAGCGCCCGTGCTGATGACGAGGATGGTGCCATTGGGCTGGGTGCTGGCCTTGCGGGCCAGGTCCCAGAGGTAATCTATGCTGTCGTCGTTGAGGCTAGGGAATATCCGGGCAGCCACGCGGGTGAAGTTGTCGGCGGCCACGCGGCCTTGGGGCAGGCGCGGGGTGTTGCTCACCACGCGCATGAGTACGTGGCCGGCGTGGCTCATTTCCCAGCTGTAGTGATTGGTGAAGTGCACCGTGCTAAGCGGCTCAAATTGAGTGTCTGATTCGGGTACTAACTGCCCCAATCCAAATACGTGGGACGCGTCTGAAATCAGGGCCGTGTGGCCTTCGCTTAGCTCCAGGAGCTTGCGGATAGAACGGTGGTCACGCATGGGCACCGGCGTTTCCAGGGTCAGCACCGGTACAATGCCGGGGTGCAGGCGGCGGCTCACCAGCATGGTTCCGATGCCCTCGTCGCCTTCGTGGCGCAGAGCGGCCACGCCGTTGCAGGCATCATACAGGCCGTGGGTGCCGGCGGGGGCCACGCGCAGCATCAGGCGGCGGCCCGCCGAGCGCAGCAGCTCGTTGTGGTCACGGTCGAGCACGGGCTGGTCGTTGTCGGCCGTGTCGGCCTCGCGCAGGGCGCGGGCACAGTCGTGCAGAAACTCGATAATCGCCGCGTGGGGCAGGTTGGAGGGGCGGCCATTGCCCGGCTTGGGCAGCGCGAAGTACCCCTCGTAGCAGTCGGCGGCCACCTGTAGCACTACCGTTACCAGGTAGCCCTGCAGGCTCACCGGCACCGAGCAGAAGGAGCGCCGGTTTTCCTGGCGGCTCGTGGTGAGTTCGGCCAGCGTGGTTTCGGTGGCCTGGCACACCAGCTCGTACCAGTGCTGCTTCTCCGACCGGTCGTGGTCGTTGGGGTGCAGGTGGTACACGGAGCCCTGGGGGCCAGCATTGGCTTCGAGTACGGCCGCCCGGGCTTTTACCCGGGCGAAATCGCCGGGCTGGTAGCGGGTCGAAGACGGCTCGACCACCACGCCACCGGGCTCGTCCGACTCTTTGGCCGAGGCAAAGCCCAGCAGAAAAACCTCGGGCCGCAGGCTGCGGTCGAGCAAATTAAAAACCCCCTCGGCGAAGAGCTGGGCAGAAACTCGGAATAGGCTTTGGTGTTCCCACATGGGCAATTTGAGGACGGCCAGACCTTGCTGCGGGCCCAACTTCGTCCCGAACTACGGAAAAATCGAACGGATAGTGGTATTGCGAAACAAAATTACCTGGTACCCGCTTCCCTCTGTGCCGCAAAATTTGTATCTTCGAACCTGCTCCGGTCGACCGTAGTAGCTTAGTCCTCACGCTCCCAACCCCCCACAAGCCTATGCTCTTTGTCGACATGCTTTTTGTGGTGGCGTTGGCCATTTCCTTCATCCCAATTCTGACCGGCTACTGCGCGCACAGTCGGGGCCGGTCGTTTTGGCTGTGGTTTGTGTTGGGCTGGGTGCTGCCGTTGGCGTCGTTCTTTTTGTTGTTCGCCCTCATCGCCCACGAAGAGCTCAACCCCGGCCGCCGCCTGCTCGGCGAGGCCCGCCAAATCCTGCGCGAAGCCGATAAGCGCGCCAAAGCCGCCAGCCTCAAGAGTTGAATATATTCAGGTGCCGTCCGGCGCTATTTTATAAAATCTAACATCCCTCGTGCCGCCCATGCCCCGGTGCTGAAGCAGCCTTGCAGCAGGTAGCCGCCCGTGGGGGCCTCCCAGTCCAGCATTTCGCCGGCCACGAATATGCCCGGCTGCTGCCGCAGCATCAGGTGCTCATCGAGGGCCGCAAAGGCAATACCGCCGGCCGTGGAAATCGCCTCATCAAGGGGCCGTAAGCCTGCAACGGTTAGCGGTACGGCGCGTAGCAGCTCTGCCAGCGCCGCCGGGGCGAGCGTGGCTGCTTCCGAATACGACTCCCGCAGGAGCGTGGGCACGGCGGGGCTCAGGCTGAGGGTTTTCTTGAGTAAATCAGAGAACGAAGCTTTGCCCCGGGGCTGGCTAAGCTTTTGGCGCAGCGCCTCCGCCGTCAGGTCGGGTTTGAGATTGAGGTGCAATACGGCGGGGCCGTCGCTGGCCAGTGCCGCTCGTAGCTGGGGCGTGAGGGTGTACACCGGTGTGCCCTCCACGCCGTATTCGGTAAGCATGATTTCGCCACGGACCTCGGGGCCGTGGTTCACGCGCAGGGCAATGTTTTTGAGCGGCGTGCGACCGATTTTTTGAATAAAGAAATCGGACCAATTTACTTCCGCGCCGCAGTTGGACGGGGCGAATGGCGTGACGGGCACCCCAAGCGCCTGCAGCAACGGGGCCCAAGCGCCGTCGGAGCCGGTTTTGGCCCAGCTGGCCCCGCCCAGGGCCAGCACGGTGGCGGCGGGCTCCAGCACAAATTCCCGGCCGGCGTCGGGTCCCGGGTTTTCATCGCGCAGGCGCAGGCCGGTGGGGCCCGCAAAACCCAGCCAGCGGTGGCGGGTATGAATTTCAACGCCCAGCGTTTGTAGTCGGCGCAGCCAGGCGCGCAGCAAATCGGCCGGCTTGTGCGCCGCCACTGGGAAGATGCGGCCACTCGTGCCCACAAAGGTTTCGATGCCCAGGTCGGCGGCCCAGGCTCGTAAATCAAGCGGTGAAAAATGCCCCAGCAACTGCGCAAAACGGCTCGATTCGGCTCCGTAGCGACTGGCGAACCGGCTCAGCTCCTCGGCGTTGCTCAGGTTGAAACCACCGTGACCGGCCACTAGAAACTTGCGGCCCACCGTGGCTTGTGCCTCAAACAGCTGCACCCGCTGCCCGGCTTCGGCCAGGCGCTGGGCCGCCAGCAGTCCGGCTGGCCCGCCGCCGACTACGGCTACTCCTGATTGTAATGAGGAATGAAGAATGAGAAATGAAGAATTAAACGTGATGAATCAGCCATCAAAGCTAAGTAGCCTGACTGCCAAACGCAGTATTTTCATTCCTCATTTAGCACAGCGTCAGGCTTCACTTTCCTGGATAAGTTGCCGCCGGTAGCGGGCCAGGATGGCCGATTTGAGGATGAAGCCGAGGTAGCGGCCGTCCTCCTCGCACACGGGCAGGGCCCACACGGCGTGGCGGTCAAACAGCGTGAGCGTGTGCTCCAGGTCGTCGTTAGGGCCCACCACGGCGGGGGCAGGCTTCATCAGCTCGCGCACCCTGATGGTGGCGTAATGAGCATCATCGAAAAGGGCATCACGGACTGAATCGAGGCTGACTACGCCCAGCAGCCGGCCCCCGGCCGCCACCACCGGAAACAGGTTGCGCGAGGCGTGCCGGAACACGTCGACCAATTCGCCCAGCGTGGTATTGGGCCGCACCGGGACGAAACCAGTATCGAGCAGCTTGCGCGGGTCGAGCTGCGCCAGCAGGCCCCGGTCGCGGTTGGCGTATACGTCTACGCCCCGATTGGCGAGCTTGCGGGTGTATACGGAGTACGGCTCGAAATACTTGGTAATGAGGTAGGAAGAGCTGGTTACCACCATCAATGGTACAAACAGCGCGTAGCCGCCCGTGATTTCGGCAATGAGGAAAATGGCCGTGAGTGGGGCGTGGATAACCCCCGCCAGCGTGCCGGCCATGCCCAGCACCACAAAGTGAATTTCGGGGATGTGCACCAGCCCGCTCAGGTTGATAAGGCGGGCGAAGAAGAAGCCCGCCAACGCCCCCGCAAACAGCGACGAGCCGAACATGCCGCCATTGCCGCCGGCCCCCACCGTGATGCTGGTGGCCACTACTTTGAGCATGAGGCTGAACAGCACCAGCACCAGCAGCAGCCAAGGGTTATTGTCCTGATAAACAGAGAAAATACTGCCATCGGTGATGCGCTCGGCGTGGCCGCTCAGTAGCAGCTCTACCGTGTTGTAGCCCTCGCCGTAAAGCGTGGGAAACAGGAAAATGAGGCCGCCCAGCATGGAGCCGCCCAGCAGCACCTTGCGCCAGTTTAGTCCCGGCCACCGCTCAAAGAAACGCTCGAACCAATGGTAGGTTCGAATCATATACACTGAGAAAAAGGCCGTGAATAAGCCCAATAGTATATAAAAAGGTACCGCGTTGACGGGCCAGCTGGTGGTGATGAGCACGAACGGCTGGCCCGCGTACAGGGCTTTCGAAATCACCGTGGCCGTGGCCGAGGAAATGAGGAGCGGAATGAAATACTGGGCGGGCAGCTCCAGCAGTATCGTTTCGACCGCAAACAGCACCCCCGCGATGGGCGAGTTGAAGATGGCCGCCACGCCCGCCGCCGCCCCGCAGCCCGTGAGCAGGCGCCGCCGCCGCCTATCCAGGTGCAGCACCCGGCCCGCGTTGGAGCCCAGCGCCGCGCCCGTCACCGAAATCGGGGCCTCGGTACCGGCCGACCCTCCAAACGTGACCGTAAGAAAGGCCGTGACCAGCTGCGAATAGAGCTTGGAGCGCGGCACCACGCTGCCCTCGCGGGCCGTGTTGTAGATGATGGGGCCGATGCCCCGGCCCAGCTGCCCGCCCAGAAAAAGCTTGGTGAATAAGGCGGTGAGCGTGATGCCGATAACCGGATAAACCGAAAGAGCAAATACCCGCTTGGGCTCAGAAATGCCCATTTGCAGCATTTCCTGGCCCCAGCGGACCGAGATTTTCAGGGCGACGGCCGCCAGGCCCGCACTCGCGCCCACCAGCACGCTCAGAATCAGCATGTACATCCGTTCGCTGATGTGGCGGGCCCGCCACATCAGCATCGGGCGCAACAAGCGGTGAACGGCGTGATTAGGCATGGGCAGCAACGAAAGGTTAACGCACTATCAGCAACGCAAAAGCCGGGCCGGCAGATGTAGCCGGCCCAAAAAAGCGCAGTTTTCGCGGGCTTTTGAGTGAAATCACGGCAACGGCGGGTTTGGTTACCGGTGGCTTACAGCTCCATGATGTCCTCGTTCCAGAGCGTGGGCTCGGCGGCGATGAATTCGTCCATCATGTCCACGCATTCCTGCAGGTCGAGGTCGACCACTTCTACGCCGTGGCTTTCGAGGAAAGTGCGCGACTCGCCAAAGGTGCGCGACTCGCCCACGATGACCTTTGGGATTTTGAACTGCACGATGGTGCCGGCGCACATGTAGCAGGGCATGAGCGTGGTGTAGATAACGGTGTCGCGGTAAGTGCGCTGACGGCCGGCGTTGGTGAGGCAGTCCATTTCGCCGTGCTTGATGGCGGAATCTTCCTGCACGCGCTTGTTGTGACCCTGGCCCACGATTTTGCCGTCGCGGATGAGCACCGAACCGATGGGGATGCCGCCCTGCGAGCGGCCCAGGCGGGCTTCGTCGATGGCGGCTTGCATGAATTCGTCTTTGGCGGGCTGGTTGGTCATGGGGAAGGTTCTTAGCGGGCGCAGATGCCTTTGTAGGGGCAGTATTCGCACTTGGTAAAGTCGTCGGTTTTGCGAATGGGCTCGGCGGGGTCCAGCATTCGGAGCACAATTTTACGCACCAGCTCTTCGGAAATGGCCACAAAGTCTTCGCCGCCTTCGGTAAGAAAGCTCAAATCGGCGGAAAGCAGGCCCTCGTCGAGGTTGCGCAGGGAGAGAATGGCGGTTTCGGCGGTTTCGCGCTGGGCGGTGTGGGCCAGCATGAGGCGGTAGAGCCAGAGCTGGCGCACCTTGTCGGCGCTGGAGGACGGCTCGGTGAGCAGGCGCTCCACGGCTTCGGCCGGGCTGAGGCGGTCCTTGTAGCCGCGCAGCTGCAGGTCGCTGCGCTTCACCAGGCCGGACTTGTAGTCCACCACGCGCAGGCGGCCGTCGGGCAGCTGGTCCACGCGGTCGGCGTAGCCAGACAGGCGCACGGCGAGGCGCTCGGGCTGGCCGGGTACGTCCACAAACACGGTGGCGGCCAGCTTCGCTTCCAGCCCAAACAGGCGCAGGGGCAGGATACCGGGCTGCTCGACCATGCTTTCCAGGAGGCGCACAACGAGGCGGGTGGCTACCTGGCCGTACACGTGGTTGAGGCCTTCGTCGGCGCGGGCGTGCTTTTCGGTTTCTTCCTGGCGCAGCACTTTCTGCACCTCGGCCGGAGCTTGTTGCACGAGGCCGGGAATGTCGGCGGCCGTTATCTGGCGGGCTTCCTGCTGAAAAGGGCGCATTAGGTTTTCCAGCGCCTCGTGTATCATCGTGCCGAAGCTGCTGGCTTCCAGGGTTTCTTCCACGGCCTCGTTCTCATGGAAGCGGGCCACTTTCGAGAAGTAGAAGCGCAGCGAGCAAGCCAGGAAATCATTCAGGCGCGAGGGCGAAATGTTGCGCTCCAGCACGCCGCGCAAGGCCGCCAGCATTTCGGCGTCTTTCTCCAGCACCAGGTCGCCTTCGGGGGAGTTAAAAGTTGAAGCGGCAGCATCTGTTGATTCAACTTTTAACTCGCTTACGCTGACCGTCAAATCCTCCAGCGTCAGCTGCGCGTTTTGGGGCAGCAGGTCATTTTGCAGCTGTAGTAAAAAGCGGCTGCGCTCGCCGCTTTTCATGCCTTCGGCGCCGGGCAGCACGTGCACTAGGTCCACGCGCTGGGCGCGCTGCAGCAGCCGCCAGAAATTGTAGGCGGTGATGGCTTCCGCGTCGGCGTAAGTGGGCAGCTTGAACTCTGCGAGGACATCGTAGGGAAACAGCGACTGCTGCTTCTTGGGTGCGGGCAGCACGCCCTCGTTGCAGCTCAGGATGATGATGTGGTCAAAATCCAGGGCCCGGGTTTCGAGCAAACCCATCACCTGCACTTCGGCCAGCGGCTCGCCCGAAAAGGGCAGGCGCGTGCGGGCCATTTGCTCGTACAGAAACCGCCGGAACGAGCGTACCGACAGCCGTTGCTCGCGGCAGTCGAAGGCCGAATCGAGCTGCTTCACCAGCGTATAGAACAGGTACAGGTACTCGGCCCCGAGGCTGGCTTCGCGGTCGGTGTCGGCTTTTTCGGCGGCGTACACCTGGCGCAGCAGGTTGATAACGGTGTAGCAGGCGGCGATGATGTCGTCGCAATTATCCCAGGTTTTGAACAGGGCCTCGATGAGCGGATGGTGCGCGCCCAGCTTCACGAGCTCGGTCGCGGGCAGCAGCACGGCGTTGAGGCGCACGATTTCGCGGCAAATCTGGTCCAGCAAGCCGTGGTACTGGGGCTGGTCGGCCTGGCGGTCCTGCCACAGCTGGTAGCGGCGCAGAAACGGGTGGCTCAGCAGCTTGGTCACGGCCAGATGGTGGTAGCGGGGCACGCCGTAGCCCGTTTCGGCGCTGCCCTCCCGGATGCCGGTGAGGTGCACCTCAAACAGCAAATCGACCAGGTTGAACAGGGGCGTGGCCTGAAAGCTCAGGCCCATGGTCACGTTGTAGTCGGGCACCTCGTCGGGCGGCAGGCCGTGTAGCACGGGCAGGAGCAGGGTTTCGTCGGGCAGCACCACGGCCACCGAGGCGTCGGGGTACTGGCGGCGGGCTTCGGCCAGGAGCTGGCCGGCCAGCTTGCCCTGCATGCTGGGGTTGGCCACGCCCAGGTAGCGCACGTGGTGGGGCCGGCCGCGCAGCCATTCCACGCCGCCGCCAAAGCTGTCGAGCGGCAGCTTCCACTGCTCCTGGTAATGGCGCAGGTGCTGGCCGGCGCGGTTGGGCGAGTCTTTTTCAAGGTAAAAAGGGTCGGCATCGAACCGCACTTCGGCCCGCCCGGCGTTCATCAGCAGGCGGATGAGCTTCTCTTCAGATTTCGACAAATTGCCCAGGCCCACGAAGACGTGGCGGGCTGGCTCGGGCTGGGCGGGGTCCTGCAGGCGCTGTTCCAGCTGCTCCACGGCGCGACGGTAGGCCAGGCCGGGGTAGGCCAGCTTCTGGGCCAGCATGCGTTGTTGCAGCTGCTGGTACACCCGCTCCAGCTGGTCCCAGAAGCTGAAGGAGTGCGCGGCGGCCTGGCTTTTCTCGGGTAGCTCGTCCAGCTTCCAGCGCTCCAGGGCCTTGGCTTGGCTCAGGTATTCGAACACCTGGTGGGTGGGCGCGAGGTTCTGGTCGAGGGTCGAGAAGTCGCTCAGCAGCAGCCCGGCCCAGCCCACGAACTTGTCAAAATCCAGCCCGGTGTCAATTTTTTTCAGGATGTCGAACAGCAGCAGTTGCAGCGCGATTGGCTCCTCCACCTGCACGCCGGCCAGCTCCATCATGTAGTCTTCCATGGCGGCCACGCGCGGGGCCCACAGCGGCTCACCCATCGGCAGGGCCAGGGCCAGCTCGTTTTTGAGGTAGACCACGGCCCGGCGCGTGGGCACCACCACCATGATGTCGGACAACTCGTCGAGCGGGCCGGAGCCGTAGCGGTCCAGCAGCTCGCGGGCGGTGGCGGCCAGAAAAGACGCCGGGGCGGCCAGCGGCGAAGCGGCCCCCGAAACGGGGTAGGAAGTGGGCAGGGCAGGCATTGGGGTAAAGATACCGGCCCGGGCGCGCTCAGTAGGCGGGCTCGCGGCCAGAGGTTCGGGTCCAGGGGTCTTCCTGTGAAGCCTTGACTTCTCCATTGGCCAGAAATTCCTGCAGCAGCTTCATCAGCTCGGGGCGGGTGTGGGGGCGGGGCACCAGCAGGCCGTGCCGGTCGGGCGGCACGTTGCTGAGCAGCGTTCGCAGCACATCGGCGGAAGCGTTGCGGAAACCCAGCGGCCAGCTGGGAAAGCTGCGCTTCAGGGCCGGGCCTTCGCTGTAGATGCGGCAGCTGAACTGGCGCGGGTCCGTCGAAATCTTGTCCAGATACAGGCTGCGCACGGTGCTTTCTTCACCTTCCAGCATTTGCAGAAAGCGGCCATCGGGCGTGTACAGCAGCAGGCCCGTGATGTTGTGGGTCGTATTGTAAGCACGGCATCCGGCCAGCAGAGTCACTATCTCCTCCTTTTCGAAGGGCACCAGCGACTGGCTCTGGTAGATGAGTTGGTATAGTCCCATAGCAACAGGAAGTTGAGAGGAGGGTAGCGCGGCGCGAGTAGCCGGTTGGCCCCGCACTACCCGCCAGAAAAAATCATCGGCTTAGGCAATTTAATCAAACAAATGAATATTTAATAAATTGGATTGATAAAATAAGTTGACTTTTGGTCGTAACCTGCGCGCTGTGCAAGGCTGATGAGCTGATACTTAGCCGCGAAAAATCTAAAGCTTTGGTATCGATAATTAGGACCGCTGCTGCCCGCGCCGCCACCGCTCACTGGTCATGGTTATGAGTGACGGCGCTCGCGGTGCTATTTTCGACCACCGTATTTGCTTCCGTTATTCCACCGATTTTCTCCTGCCCATGCGATTATTTTATCTGCTGTTAGCCGCCGCCTGCGGCCTAACCCCAGCTGCCCACGCCCAAACCGTGCCTCCTGTCGTGCCCCTCGCGGCGCCTACGCCAGCCCCGGTGTGGCGCAAAAGCCTCAAAACCGGCCTCGGCCTCAACGAGTCCTTGCTGAGCAGCAACTGGCGGGGCGGGGGCGTCAGTACCATTGGTTTCAATGCCTTAACTAATGCCCGGGCCAACCGCAAGCTCGGCGTGCACAGCTTCGACAACGAAGCCGATTTCCTCTTCGCCTTTTCCCAAACCAAAGGCCTGGGCTACCGCAAGGGCCAGGACCGGCTGTATCTCGACACCAAGTACGGCCGGGCCATCAGCAGCCAGTGGGACATGTTCGTGTCCCTGAACCTGCTCACCCAATTTGCCCCCGGCTACAAGTACGACACCAACGCCGCTGGCCTCGACCGCGCCCAACTCGTATCCGACTTCTTCGCGCCCGGCTTCGTTACGGCGGCCTACGGCTTCGAGTACCACCCCGTGCCATATTTCAAGCTGCGCCTCTCGCCCTTCGCCCCGCGCCTAACGGTGGTGAACCGCGCCAACCGCTTCGTGGCCGCCCTCGGCGACACGCCCTACGGCGTGAATCTCGGCCACAGTACGCGCTTCGAAGTGCTGGCCGCCCAGATTTTGGCCGACTTCGACAAAAACATCAGCCCCAACGTCAACTTCAAGGCCCGCTACGTCCTGTTCGCCAACTACCGCAACCTCACGCCCCAGCAAATCGACCATCGTCTCGACCTTGGCCTCACCGCTAAAGTGGGCAAATACGTCAACGTCGGCCTCACCGCCATCGGCCTCTACGACTACGACCAGGACCGCGGCGTGCAGTACTCCCAGGGCCTCACTATCGGTGTGGCCTACACCGTGCAGAATTTTGTGGACGAGAAAAAGTAGCGGGCAGGCAAAGCTTAAGTTGCGGAAGAAGCTCTGGCACCAGGAGAGTTTGTTGCTGCTTCCAATGAAGCTGTTTGGGAATTCAACAGACGAAGTGACCGTCAGGCCGAGCGCAGCCGAGGCATGACCTGCTGACAAGTTGCTAAACAGCTGCGTTTTGAATGTTAGTGTTACCGTTTGCAATTAAAGCTAAACCCAACTACCGCAACGCGTAAATCCGCTCAATTATCTCCACCACTTTCAGGCCTTCCAGCGCATTGGTGGTGGCGCAGCTACGGCGCTGCACCGTGTCCACCACGTTTTCGATGACCTGGACGTGGTTGGCGGCCGAGCCTTGGAAGGGGCCGTAATCGTTGGCGGGGCTGGTGGGAGGGAGCGTGGGCATCTGGTAGTCTTGGAGGTGGCAATATTCCACCTTGTCCATGTACTGGCCGGCGATGCGCAGGCTGCCGCGCTCGGCCACCACGGTGAGGCTGCTTTCGAGGTTGCGGTCCCACACGGCGGTGCTGTAGCTAAGAATGCCACTGCCGCCGCGCAGCAGGTCGAAGGTGACGAGGCCGCTGTCCTCAAACTCGGTGAGGCCGGCGTGGGTGAAGTCGCGAAAACGAGCCGAAAGGTTGGTGATGTCGCCAAATACCCAATACAATAAATCGACGAAGTGGCTGAACTGGGTGAAGAGCGTGCCGCCGTCCAGGGTCTGGGTGCCTTTCCAGCCGCCGGGCTGGTAGTAGCGGGCGTCGCGGTTCCAGAAGCAATTAAGCTGCACCAGAAACACCTGGCCCAGCCGGTCCTCATCCACCACTTGCTTTAGCCAGGCGGCGGGGGGCGAGTAGCGGTTCTGCATCACGCCAAACACCAACTTACCCGTTTGCAGGGCCGTGTGCACGATGGTTTCGGCATCGGCCTTGCTCAGGGCAATAGGCTTTTCGACTACCACGTGCAGGCCGTGGCGCAGGCCGGCCACCGCCTGCGGGGCGTGGCAGCCGTTGGGCGTGGCCACGGTGAGGACATCGGCGGTGGGGCCGTTTTGCAGGTATTCTTCGAGGGAAGCGAAAAAAGGCACGCCGACAAACTCGGCGGCGAGGCTGGGCGCAAGGTCGGCGCGAGCATCAATCAGGGCCACCAACTCGGCCCCTTCGTGCCGCGCCACCAGCGCGGCATGGCGGCGGCCAATGTGGCCCACGCCGCAAATGGCAAATCGAACTTGAGGCAAATCCTTACTCACAAATCAGTATTAATTATCGAAGAAATCTTCCACGCGTTCAACAATATAGTCTTGCTGCTCTTCCGTCAGCAGCGGATGAACCGGCAGCGAAAGGACAGCCCCGCAGAGCCGCTCGGCCACCGAAAATTGCCCCGCCCGGTAGCCCAGGTAGGCATAGGCCGGTTGCGCATGCACCGGCAGCGGGTAGTAAATCATGGTTGGCACCCCGCAGCTCTTCAGGAAATGCTGTAGCGTATCGCGGCGGCTGGGTTCCTCTAGCCGGATGGTGTATTGATGAAAGACGTGGCTGCTGCGCGAGTCGCGGGCCGGAATAGTAATGCCGGCTACGGTGGTCAGCGCAGCATCGTAGCGGGCGGCCACGGCCTGGCGGGCGGCGGTATTGGTGGGTAGCTGCCGCAGCTTCACCCGTAGCAGGGCGGCTTGCAGGGTATCGAGGCGGGAATTGAGGCCGATGTGCTGGTGGTGGTATTTCTGGCTCTGGCCGTGGTTGGCAAGCTGGCGGAGCAAGATAGCGCGGGCCGGGTCGCGGGTGAGCAAGGCCCCGCCGTCGCCGAGGCCGCCGAGGTTTTTGGAGGGGAAGAAAGACGTGGTGCCTATTTCGCCCACTGCCCCGGCGTAGGCCGTTTCACCGTTTTCGAATTGAAAAGTAGCCCCGATGGCTTGGGCATTATCCTCAATCAGTGCCACGCCGTGGCGAATGGAAATAGCGCGCAACGCCGCTAAATCGGCGCATTGCCCAAACAGATGGACCGCTACAATTGCGCCGGTACGCGGAGTGAGAGCCGCTTCCACCGCAGCTGGGTCAATGTTGAAGGTGTCGGGCCGTATATCTACCAGCACCGGCTTCAGGCCCAACAGCGCGGCGGCCTCCAGAGTGGCCACGTAGGTGAAGGCTGGAAGGATGATTTCGGCCCCGGCGGGCAGGTTCAGGCTCAACAGGGCCAGGGTGAGGGCGTCGGTGCCGTTGGCGCAGGGAATGATGTGCGCGCCGCCCAGATAGTCGCCCAACTCGGTGGCAAACTGCCCCACGGCCGGCCCCTGGATGAAGGCGGCCGAGTCCAGCACCTCCTGAACCGCTTCATCGAGCGCTGGTTGCAGGGCCGCGTGTTCGCCCACCAAATCGAGCAAAAGAATAGGGGAGGGCGGCGCGGGAAGAATCAAAATAAAACCGAGAAAAGCAGCTTGCCAAAGATACTGGTCAAACTCAGGCCAGCTCCCGCAGCAGCCACGAAAGTTTCAAGAGGTCGAGCAGCCGCAAGCGCGGCGCGGTCGAGAGCAGCTGGCGACGCAACGCCGGAGCCAGCGCCCCCAGCGTGGCACGAGCCGCCGGGGCCACACCCAGCCGGTGCAGGCGCAACGCCATTTGTAGCAGGCGCGAATCGGTACTGAACCCGTCTTCGCGGTACACCCGTGCCAGATTGCGAACCGCCTGCTCGCTTTTTTGCAGAAATATGGCGGCGGGTTCCAGCCCGGCGTGTAGCACGGGGTTGTCCAAATGCAGAATGGGTACGTTCGCCGTGGCAAGCCCCAGACCGAATTTAGTGTCTTCGTGGCCGTAGCCGGTCAGGCGCTCATCAAGCGGAAACTGGCGGAATACATCGGCCTGAACCAAGGCGTTATTGATGGTGAGCTGGCCGTAGGGAGCCGCCTGGCGCACGGCGGCGGGGCGGGCTTCCCGCGCCTGGCCGTAGCGCCAGCGCAGGAATAAGGCGGGGTCAGGAGGCGGAGTTGCTTCGTAGCGGGTGCCGCCGATGAGCACGGTGGCGCGGTCGCGCGCGGCGGCGTAGCGGGCCAGAAACCGGGTGTCGGGTAATAAACCGTCATTATCCAGCAGCAGCAGCCACTCGTGCTGCGCAACGGCCGCTAACTGATTGCGAATGGCGGCCCGGCCCACATTGTGGGGCAATTCCTGGTAGCGCACGTTGGGTTGCGTCGCCAGGGTTCGGTTCAGCTTTCGAAAATTATCCTGCGACCCATCATCGAGCAGAATTATTTCCACCGGGCCGTTCCAATCTTCTAATTGCGCGGCTAGCGAATTCACCAATTCGCGGACATCCCAATTAAATATCGGAATTAATACGGACAGCCCAACGGACATATTAATTGCCAATCAACAAGAAAAATTAAACAATTAATTAGCCCGAACTAATTACCGTGGCTGCGCCGAATCCAGCAACTCGCCGTCTTTACAAGTCAGTATGCGGTGTGGGTATTTTTCAATTAATTGAAAATTGTGCGTCGCCATTAAAACAGCAGTGCCAGCGTTATTTATCTCGCCAAACAGCTGCATAATATTGGCCGAAACTTCGGGGTCGAGGTTGCCGGTGGGCTCATCGGCCAGCAGGAGTACGGGCTCATTGAGCATGGCCCGGGCGATGACCACGCGCTGCTGCTCGCCGCCCGAAAGGCGGTGCGGCATGCGGTTGGCGGCCCCGCTCAGGCCCACGCGCACCAGCACATCGGAAATGCGCTGTTGCTTCTGCGACTTGCCTTTCCAACCCGTGGCGTTGAGCACGAACATCAGATTTTCTGCCACCGTACGGTCCGAAAGCAACTGAAAATCCTGAAACACGATGCCCAGCTTTCGGCGCAGGTAAGGCACTTTGCTGGCCGGTAGTTTCGGCAGCGAGTAGCCGGCCACGGTGCCCATGCCGCTTTGCAGCGGCAGGTCGGCGTACAGCGTTTTGAGCAGCGACGACTTGCCCGCGCCAGTACGGCCCACTAAGTAAGCAAACGCACCTTTTTCCAGCGCAAACGACACGCCCTGAAGCACGGCCTGCTGCTCCTGCATTATCGTCGCTTCGTGCAGCTCAATAACGTTTTCAGTCATGGATAACTCCACCTTTTCGGTGAGAAATGGAAATGCGCTAGTTGCTGAATTGGTCTGATTAAAAAGATTCAGGACCAACGCAAAACTTAGATATTGAGCGGCCGTAATTTTCCGAATTCCAGTCCCGAAATCACGTCGGCCAGTTCGGTTTCCTTGCCTTCGAGGCCGTAGCGATGCAGGTCTTTCAACGGCCGGTCGGCCCGGAAGTAGGCAATGAGCACAAAGGCTTCATCCCGCAGCTGAATGTAGTCGGGGATTTTGGCCTTGCCTTTTACTTTGATGATGTACATGGCGGGTAATTATGAGTTTTGAATTATGAGTTATGAGTTGGGGCTACGGACGCCTCAACGTGGCGGTTGAGCAAGTCATAACTCATAATTCAAAACTCATAATACGCGTTAAGAATTAACGCGCTTGTGGTCGGCCAGGAACGTGGCCAAGCCTTTGTCCGTGAGCGGGTGGTTGAGCAACGCGGTGATGACGTTGAGCGGGCAGGTTACCACATCGGCGCCGATTTCGGCGCATTGGATGAGGTGCGGCACGTGGCGCACCGACGCGGCCAGCACCTCAGTAGGATAGCCGTAGTTGCTGAAAATCTGCACAATTTGCTCCACCAGCTGCAAGCCGTCGTGCCCGATATCGTCCAGACGACCCACGAAGGGCGACACGTAAGTTGCGCCGGCCTTGGCCGCCAGCAGGGCCTGCCCGGCCGTGAAAATCAAGGTGCAGTTGGTTTTAATGCCTTTGTCCGAGAAGTATTTAATGGCCTTCACGCCTTCCTTAATCATGGGTACTTTCACCACGATGTTGGGGTGCAGCTCGGCCAACTCTTCGCCCTCGCGGATGATGCCTTCAAAATCGGTCGAAATAACTTCGGCCGATACGTCGCCGTCCACCATTTCGCAGATTTGGCGGTAGTGGGCCATCACGTTGTCGATGCCGCGGATGCCTTCCTTGGCCATCAGCGAAGGATTGGTGGTTACGCCGTCGAGGACGCCCAACTCCACGGCTTCGCGGATTTCGGCCAGGTTGGCGGTGTCAATAAAAAACTTCATTCGTTAGCTATTAGCTGTTGGCTATTAGCTGTTAGCTATTTATTCGTGTTGAAACCGCGCCTTGGGGCTATGGTCCAACCGCTGTTAGCTAACAACTAATAAAAAAAGAATCGGCCCCAAAGCTACTCATTGGTCCGCCAAAAGCGGAACGGAGCAGCGTCGGGGCCGACAGAAAAGGGCAAAAAAAAGCAAGCCAAAATCGCACCGCATCAACCGCCTACCCTTGCTACCTTCCGGTCCTGGGGGAGTTCAGCAGGAGCTGGTCGTTCTGACTTGCCGCTGCAAAGATACGTACAGATTCCGCGTTTTGGCGGGTTTGGACTGTTTTTTTGTGCCGAGGCTACTATCGCCCTGCGCTCAGTACTTTGTGGCGGGCTGTCCTGGCCAAGTGCGCGCGGCCAGTGCCGATTGGCAATCCATTGAGCACAAGATGCTATTGGCTATCGGTGGCCGGGGTTGGGGCCGTATTCGGGCGTGCCACGCGGCCCAGCGCTTCGGCAATAAAGTAGGGGAGGGAACTGGCCCAGCCGCGTTACGGAGCTCGCCTGACTAATGCCGGGTTGCAGATAGCCCGTTTCGCAAGCGCCTCTGGGGGGACGTGGTTGCTGGGGGACCGGGCCCAAATATGGTTGCCAGCCGTTCCGAGGAAGGCCAAAGCACCGGGCATTAACGGAGTGTAAGGGTTGGGGTAAGGGAAGAAATGGGGAAGTGGAAGTAAGCGTACAAAGCAAGAAAGTAGCAAGGATTAAAGGACGGCGCAGAAAACGCGGCCAACCCGGCTGCTTCCGTGAGTAGCTTTGTGGCATGGAACGACTCATCATCCTAGATTTCGGCTCGCAATACACGCAATTGATAGCCCGACGCATTCGCGAATTGCACGTGTTCTGCGAAATTCACCCCTACACCCACGCCCCGAGCCTCGCTTTAACTGAGGATATTCGGGGCATCATTCTTTCCGGCTCGCCTTGTTCGGTGCGGGATGAAGGGGCTCCCAACCCCGACCTGAGCCACTTGCTGGGCCACGTGCCGGTACTGGGCGTGTGCTACGGCGCGCAGCTGCTGGCCCAGCAGGGCGGGGGCTCGGTGCTGCCCGCCACCATCCGCGAGTACGGCCGGGCCCGGTTGGCCGAGCTGGACGCCGCTTCGCCGCTACTGGCGGACATGCACGCCGACTCGCAGGTGTGGATGTCGCATGGCGACACCATTCAGGCGCTGCCGGCCGGGTACAACATCATTGCCAGCACGCCCGAGGTGGCGGTAGCCGCCTTTCAGATTGCCGGCCAGGATACCTACGGCATCCAGTTTCACCCCGAAGTGACGCACTCCACCGAGGGCAAGCAGCTGCTGCGCAACTTCGTGGTCGACATCTGCCGCTGCGAGCAAAGCTGGACGCCCGACCACTTCGTGGATTCGGCCGTGCTGGCCCTGCAAAACACCATCGGCCCCGACGAGCAAGTGATTCTGGGCCTGTCGGGCGGGGTGGATAGCAGCGTAGCAGCCCTGCTACTGCACCGCGCCATCGGTCCGCGCCTGCACGGCATTTTCGTGGACAACGGCCTGCTGCGGCAGGACGAGTTTGCCACCGTACTCAAAGCCTACGAAGGCCTGGGGCTGAACGTGACCGGCGTGCGGGCCGCGCCCGAGTTTTACGCCGCGCTCGAAGGCCTCAGCGACCCTGAAGCCAAGCGCAAGGCCATTGGCCGCACCTTTATTGAGGTGTTTGACCGCGAGGCGCAGAAGGTGGAAGGTGCCCGCTGGTTGGCCCAGGGCACCATTTACCCCGATGTGATTGAATCGGTTTCGGTACACGGCTCGTCGGTCACCATCAAAAGCCACCACAACGTGGGCGGCCTGCCCGAGAAGATGAACCTCAAGATTGTGGAGCCGTTGCGCATGCTCTTCAAGGACGAGGTGCGCGAAGTGGGCGCGGCCCTGGAGCTGCCCGCCGAGATTCTCAACCGCCACCCCTTTCCCGGCCCCGGCCTGGGCATCCGCATTCTCGGCGACATAACGCCGGAGAAAGTGGACCTGCTGCAGCGGGCCGATGGCGTGTTTATCAACCTGCTGAAAGAATACGGCCTCTACGATAAAGTGTGGCAGGCCGGGGCCATGCTGCTGCCCGTGCAAAGCGTGGGCGTGATGGGCGACGAGCGCACCTACGAACGAGTAGTGGCCCTGCGCGCCGTGACCAGCGTGGACGGCATGACCGCCGATTGGGCCCACTTGCCCTACGAGTTTCTGGCGGACGTTAGCAACAAAATCATCAACCAGGTGCGGGGCATCAACCGCGTGGTATATGATATTTCGAGCAAGCCGCCGGCCACGATTGAGTGGGAGTAGAACCCAAGGCTTGACGAATAACAGCACGTCATGCTGAGCCTAGCCGAAGCATCTCTACCGTATGAGTAATCCAATCGAAAGGGTTACCAACACAATAGAGATGCTTCGGCTAAGCTCAGCATGACGTTCTTTTTTCAAACTGTTTAGACACTGACCAAATGCGTTTCCACTGCCTCCAACACATGCCCGAGGAAGGCCCCGGCCACGCCGCCGACTGGCTGGCTGCGCACGGTCATTCGCTCACTTTCACCCGCTTATTCGAGCCCAATCCGATGTTTCCTGCCATGGACAACTTCGACGGCCTGCTCATTCTGGGTGGGGCTATGAGCGTGCACGATGAGGAGAATCTGCCGTGGCTGCGCGCCGAAAAGGTCTTCATCCAGGAGGTGTTGCGGACGGGGAAGGTGACGCTGGCCATTTGCCTGGGGGCGCAGCTGGTGGCGCAGGCACTGGGCGGCGAGGTGCGCCCCAACCCGGACCCGGAAATCGGATTCTGGACGGTACGCTTCTCGGTGAAGTCCCTCGAGCACCCGCTGCTGCGCGGGTGGCCGGAGAAGGCGGCCGTGCTGCACTGGCACATGGACACGTTTACGGTGCCGCCGGGCGCTATGCGGGTGGGCATGTCGGCCGGGTGCGCCACGCAGGGCTTTGTGTGGGGTGACGGGATTATCGGCCTGCAGTTTCACCCCGAAATGACGGTGCCGATGGTGGAAAAGCTGATGGAATTTGAAGGCCACGAAACGGCCGAGGAGCAGGAATTCGTGCAGACGGCCGCACAGATTCGGGCCAAAATGAAATCGGTGTGGAAGGGCCGCAAGCTACTGGAATCGCTGCTGGCGAACCTGGTAGCAGTGCATGAAGGGGATATTGCGGCACTGGCTGGATAAGAAAGCGTCTGTCATGCTGAGCACCGCGAAGCATTCTGTTACGGCTGAACGAAACCGTTGTAACGTGACAGGATGCTTCGCGGTGCTCAGCACGACAGGCGATTCTAAAACCCTTTCGGCAGCTCAATTCCCTTTATTGTCTTGTACAAGCTCAACGCATTCTGGTCGGTCATGCCAGCCACAAAATCGGTGAGCAGCAGGATTTTTTCATAAGCCGATACGCCGGCCTGATGGCCTTCGGCGCGGAACTGCTCGGGCAGCAGCAGCAGCAATTTGCGGCTGCGGTGGCCCTGGCTGGCGTCGAACACGGCGCAGAGGAAAGCGTCGAGCAGGCCGCCGAGGACCTCAAAGCCGGCGGCTTCAATTTCGAGCACCGGGCGGCTGCGGTAGAGCTGGTTGATGCTCAGACGCTGCACTTCCTGCAAATCGACCCAGCAGCTCAGTTCTTTAATAAGCGGCTGGTCGTACTCACCGCGCAGAATGGCGGGGGCGTGCCGGGCGAAGAGGGTAGCGGTTTCGGCCACCAGCTTGCCGATGAGGCGCGCCCGGATGTAGCCCAACTCCTCACGCCAGTCGTGCCACTGCACGCTGCCGATGCGGTCGGCCGGGTCGTTGAGCATCTTTTTGAGGAGGGGCAAGCCGGTTTCGGGTGCAATCAGGCCCAGCTTCAGACCGTCCTCGAAGTCGATGATGCGGTAGCAGAGGTCGTCGGCGGCTTCGACCAGAAAGGCCAGCGGGTGGCGGTGGTAGAAGCCCGCTGCCGCGTCTTTAGGTAGTAAGCCCAGCTCGGCGGCTACGTGCTGAAAACGGCTGTTTTCGGTTTGAAAATGGCCGTATTTCTTTTCCGAAGCGCCGTTTCTCCGAGCGGCATCGGCCACCAGGCTGGGCCGGGGGTATTTGGTGAACGCGCCCAGCGTGGCATAGGTGAGGCCGAGGCCGGCCGTGCCGGTGCTGTGGGCCGCGTAGGTGTGCGTGAGGATGCGGAACCCCGCCGCGTTGCCCTCAAAATGCTGCAAGTCGGCGATTTCGGCGGGCGTTAGCTGCGCCAGGTAGGGGGCTGCGGTGGCGCTGAGGAAGTAACTGCTGATGGCATCCTCGCCGGAGTGGCCGAAGGGCGGGTTGCCGATGTCGTGGGCCAGGCAGGCGGCGGCCACGATGTCGCCGCAGTCCTGGTCGAGGTTGGGTAGGAGCTGGGCCAGCTCGGCGTCGTTTTCCAGCAGGTGGCGGGCGGCGAGGCGGCCCAGCGAGCGGCCCACCACGGCGGTTTCGAGCGAGTGGGTAAGCCGGGTGTGCACGAAGTCGGTTTCGGGCAGGGGCATCACCTGGGTTTTGCGCTGCAAGCGGCGGAACGCGGAGCTGAACACCACCCGGTCGTAGTCCTGCACGAAGGCTCCGCGCCCGGGGGCGGCACTGGTGGGCGGGAGCTGTTGGTCGGGGAAGCGGCGCTGCGAGAGCAGGCGCGGCCAGTGCATGAGTTCTTGGGAAGGCATGGGGCAAATGTAGCCGCCGATACCGGGCGGGCAACTACTCGTGCGCCCGGCCCAGCAGCCGCACCGTGCCGTAGCCCACCAGCAAAAACAGCCCGAATACCAGCGTGACGCCCCAGGTGCCGGGGAAGCTGAACGGATGCAGAATTCGGTTCACAATGTCGAAAAACAGCGTGAGCGGGTTGGCCAGCACGTCCCAGGAATTGAAGCGCAGGTAGCGACCCAGGTAAATACCGAAGCTGCTGAGCAGCAGCGCCAGCGTGGCGAAGGCCCAGCCGGCCCCCGTGCCCAGGCGCAGCTGCACCAACCGCTGCATGTCAGCCAGCGAAGCGTAGGCCAGCATCAGGCCATTCCAGGCGCAGCTCAGAATCAGGGCCAGGTCGTACCAGAGCGGTACGCCGGCCCGGCGTTCGAGGTGAAACAAGTCGGTGAGGATGTAGGGCGCATTGGGAAAGAACAGCAGCCACGCGGCTCCCACCGGCACCAGCAGCCGCGCCCGCAAAGGCCCCCTGGCCGTGCCCAGCATGGTGCTGATGGCGAAGGGAATTACGGCCAGAAACAGGTTCCAGACCAAGAACAGGAATATTCCGCGCCCGGTCATCAGCACGCGGCCCGCCACCAGCAGTAGGCTCAAGCTAAGCGAGGCGGCCAGCACGAAAACCAGGGTGAGGCGGGCGCGGGAAAACGGCAGACTGGCAGCAACAGGTCCTTGCATATACCTAAAGATAACGCCGGAACGCCAGCCTTTATTTTGGGCCTACCATTGACGAGCCCCAGCCGGCTACTCAGTCACCGGCACGTCTACGCCCGCCGCGAAGCGCAGCTGGGCCTGGGTTTGCGCGTATTTGGCTTGAAGCTCGGCCAGCTTCTGGCGAGCGGCGAGCAGGCTGGCTTCGCGGGAATTGATAAAAAACACGGTGCTTTCACCATTATCGAAGCGGATGAGCTCGCCGTCGCGCAGGCGCTGGTAGTTGACCGTGGCTTGCTGCTGCAGGCGCAGCTGCTCTACCAGGGCCTGCCAGTCGTTGGCGGCGGTTTGTAGGGCGTTGCCCACCAGGCGCTGGTCCTGGTCGAGTTGGAAGCCGGCATCGCGTAGCTTCAGCTGGTTGAGCTGGCGCTTGGCCCGCTCGGCGCGGAGCAGGACCGGGTAGGCCAGGCTGAGCCCCAGCTTGTAGTTGTTGGTGGAGTAGCCGCCCCGGAACGGCTGCGGACTGTTTTCGAGCGCAAACGGCTGGCCGGGCAGCAGCAGGTTGTAGTCTAAATTAATCTTAGGCAGTAGCTTGTTGAGGAGCAGGCGGCTTTCCAGCTTCAGCTGCACCTGCTTCACGCGGGTTTTCAACAAGTCGGGGTGCAGCTGCTGGGCTTGGGCGGCCAGGGCGGCCAGGGTGTCGGGGGCCAGGACCCGCCAGGCCAGGGCGGGTGGCAGGGGCTGGGCGCGGGCAGTGGGCGGCAGTTCGCGGGGGCGGCCTTCGCCGTCCCAGAGGTAGCTGGACGCCACCAGCGCGGCATTTTGGGACTGCACGCGGGCGGCCGCCCGCTGGCCCTGGCGGTTTTGCAGCTCGGCCTGGGCCTCCACCGAGTCGATGGCGGCCAAGTCGCCGGCCAGCACGCGCTGCCGGGTGGCGGCGAAGCGCACGGCGGCCACCCGCTCGTTGGCGGCCAGCAGGCGCAGGCGTTCGGTGGCCAGGGCCCAGTCCCAGTAGTCTTTGGCCGCGCTCAGCAGCAGCTTGTTGCGAATAGCGCGGCGCTCGGCTTCGGCCAGGCCGGTAAGGGCCTGAGCCACGCGCACGGCGGTGCGGCGCTCGTCCACCAGCAGGCCCTGGCCCAGGGGCACGCTCAGGCCCACGTAGCTCAGGCCGCCGGTGGCGGTGTATTCCTGCGGGTTCACGTAGGGGCCCACGCCGCGGTCCCAGCCCGCTTTCACGTCTATACCAAACCAGGTAGGTACGCGTAGGTAGGTTTCCCAGTCGTGAAAATATTCTGTCCCTTTGAGCTGCTTGCCGTAGTATTTGCCGTTGAGCGTGGGGTCGAAGGCCCCGCGGGCCTGGCGGATTTCCTGGCGGGCCCGCTCAGGGTTCAGCGCCGCTTGCCGGGCCACGGGGTGGTACTGCGACACCAGGCCCATAAACTCCGACAGCCGTAGCACCGCCGAATCCGCCGCCAGAGTTTGCGCCCGCCCCGGCACCGGCCGCAGCCCCAGTAGCAGGGCTACCAAGGCTACCCGCTGTAGCCAAACGGTTGCTGAAACTAAAAAGGAAGAATTAAAAATTAAAAATGCCCGGTGACGGTTTGGGAAACAGACCATTTTTAATTTTTCACTTTGAGTTTTTAACTCACTTTCTTCCCTATCCTTATTCCTCGTTACCATAGCTGGATTTTTTGTCAGCCTTCACCACTTTGCCGCCCTTGGCGGGCTGGCCGGCGGGGTAGGCGGTAGCGTCGCCCACGTAGTTGGGCGGGAAGCCGTTGATTTGCCGCCACAGCTCGTACCATATCGGCACGTCGTCGAGCAGGGCCCAGCCGTACACGCCCGAGCCCACGCGCAGCGGCGCGGGCCAAGCCTCGGTGCCCGGTTCGTGCGTCACCAGCAGGCGATACTGGCCCTGCGAGTCGATGTTGTCAATCACCTGCACCACGCCGCCGAAGGTGCCGAAGCTGCTGCCCGGCCAGCCCGTAAACACCAGCGCCGGCCAGCCATCAAATTGCAGCCGCACCCGCCGGCCCACGCGCAGCAGGGGCACATCCATGGGCTTCACGTAGAGTTCGGCGGCCAGGCGCGGGTTGGCGGGCATCAGGGTTATCAAGTCCTCGCCTTCCTTCACAATTTCACCTTCGCCCTGCTTCAGGGCGCGCACCACGTAGCCCGTTTGGGGAGCCGTGATGAAGTAGAAGCCCGCCCGAATGCTGAGGTTGGCCAGCTCGTTGCGCATCTTGGCAATCTCGCCCTCGGTGCTAAACTGGTAGCCGGTGGCTGAGCGCCGGTCGCTCTCGCTCTTGGCCAGCTTATCGGCGTAGTCGGCATCCAACGATTCCAGCTCGATGCGCGCACTGAGGGACTCCTGCCCCGATGCGGCCAGCTTGTTCTCCACGGCTTGCAGCTTGGCGGTGCTCTCCTGAAACTTGAGGCGGCGCTGCTCCAGCTCGGTCAGGCTCTTCAAGCCCTGCTTGTACAGGAATTCCTGGCGCTCCAGCTGGCGTCTGGCAATGGCGAAATCGGCCTGGGCCGCCACCAGCTCCGCCCGGTCCGAGCGCACCTTCAAATCGGCCTGGCGCACTTTGTTGCGGGCCTTATTCAGGCTGGCAGCCAAGCCCAGGCGCAGGGCATCCTGCTGGCCGCCCAGGGCGCGGGTTTTGGCCGCGTTTTCGCGCAGGCCATTGATTTTGGCTTCGAGCTGCTCGCGGGTGCGGACCAACAGCTGGGGGTCAAAGTACTTTTCCTTGATTTCCACGATTTCGGCCAGCGTATCACCCTTGCGCACCAGCTGCCCTTCCTGCACCCGCCAGGTCTTGATGCGTCCTCCAATGGTGCTGGGTACGGTTTGGGGGCGGTCCTGTGGGCGCAGGGTAGTCAGCTTGCCGGTCGAGCGAATGTTCTGGGTCCAGGGCAAAAACCCGGCGGCCAGCACCAGCAGGCCCAGGCCGCCGGCCCAGCGGGCCAGAATCCGGCCGGCCTGCGGCGTACGCACCCTGGCAAAGGCCGTGAAACGCTGCGCGTCGGGATGGGTTTCGGGGTTGGGATGTTCGGCAAAAGGCATTTTAGTTGTTAGTTATCAACTGTTAATTGTCGATTATTTGTTGCAGGTTACTGGTTGTCAATGGTTGGGTGTGTTATTTGTTTGTCGGTTAAGTTCTGACAACAAGCAACGAACAATTAAATACCCCCCAACAATTCACGCAGGGCGGGCGTGTTCCGCAATTGGTCGAGAGTTCCCTCGGCCACCAGCTGGCCCTCCTCCAGTACGGCTACGCGGGGCAGCAGGGCCAGCAGCTCGGGCTGGGTAGTGGCCACGATAACCGTCCAGGGCAGGCCGGGGGCCAGCAGGCGGCGCAGCATCTGCACCCGTTCGGGCAGGGCAGCGGCGGGCAGCAGGGCATCGAGAAGCAGCAGGCGGGGGCGGGCCACCACGGCGCGGGCCAGCAGCAGCCGCTGGGTAGCGCCCGAGCCCAGCGCGTAGCCCGGTCCCACGCGGGTTTGCAGGCCGTCGGGGCGGGCGTACAGGTCGTCGCGCAGGCCCACCAGGTCCACGGCCCAGGCCGCGTCGGCGGCCGTGAGTTCGGGCTGGCCCAAGGTAATGTTTTCGAGCACCGTGCCCGAAAACAGGTGCTGATGGGCCAGGCTGTCGCCCACGGCGGCGGCCAGGGCGGCGGGGCTCAGGTCAGACAGGGACAGACCGGCGTAGGCTACCTGCCCGGTGTAGCCGGGCAGCTGGCCGGCCAGCAGGCGCAGCAGGGTGGTTTTGCCCCCGCCATCGGCCCCCACCAAGCCCAGGTGGTCGCCGGGAGCCAGGGAGAAAGTTACTCCCTCCAGCACGTCGCGCGCGGCCTGGGGGTAGCGGTAGGTGAGGCCGCGCACGACTACGGCTAGGCCGGGGGCCGGCGCGGTGTCAATGTCAGCGGGCAGCGATGCCGTGCCGGTGGCTTTGGGCACGGTTTCCAGGTCCAGCACGTGCCCGATTTTGTCGATGGCCGTGAGGGCGTCGTACACCACATCAATTTTGAGAATGATTTTCTCAACCGCGTTTATCGTCACGATGATGACGATTTCAGCCGCCACAAACTGCCCGATGTTAATTTGCTTGTCAATCAGCAGCCAGCAGCCAATTCCCAGCAGTCCTGCCGTGACAAGGGTTTTGAACACCACGAAGCCCCACGATTGCGCCACCAGTACCTGGAAGTGGGCGTCGCGGGCACTGAGGTGACCATTCAGCAGCTCGTCGGTGCGGCCCAGGGCCAGGTTCTGGCGGGCCGGCAGCCGGAAGCTGCCCACCGTGCGGGCCACGTCTTCGAGCCAGGCCACCACCTGGTACTTGTACTTGCTCTCCACAATGCTCGTGCGCAGCCCGCGCGGCCCAGTGGCGGCAATCAGGGCCCAGAGCAACACCAGCAGCAGCAGGCCAAACGCGATGAAGATGGGGTGATAAAAAGAGAGCAGCAGCAGCCCAAACACGATTTGCAGGCCGGCGGCCGAAAACTCCACCAGTATCGTGGCCAGGCCCTTTTGCAGGGTGGGTACGTCGAGCAGGCGGTTCATCAGCTCGGGGAGGTATTCGCCGTCCAGGGCCTCGCTGCGCACCCGGGGCAGGCGCACGGCAAAGTCCAGCGCCACCCGCGCCATCAGCCGCTGCTGGATGTATTCAATCAGGTGCAGCTGCATAATCTGGAGCCCGCCCACCAGCATGGTGCCCAGCACAATCAGCCCAATGAGCACCACCAGCGAGGTGCTGATGGCCCCGCTGCTCACAAACCCAATGACGGACTGCACGCCCAGCGGCAAGCTCAGGCTGATGATGCCAGCCAGGGCCGCGTACACATAGAGGTAGGTAATGTCGCGCCGCTCAGCCGCCAATAGGCGGAACAGGCGTTGAACGGGCGATAAGGACGAAGCGTCGGACATAAATAACAAACAATGAGTAGGTAATGACTAGTAGTTAATGTCTTGCGAATAATGGGTGGTGTTGGGCACTTATCATCAATCGCCAAGCCTTAACCACTAATTGCTGTCAAGCGCGGCAAATGCCAGTTGTTCAAGAAAAGCGCAGATGGCGTTTTCCGTATTTTGGCTAGCCGCGTCAGTCAGCGAGGGCAGGTGCTTAGAAAAAAACAGTTGCTTACGGGCGCTTTCAAGCAGGGTACTTACCAAGGCGTGGGGAAACGGGTAGGCCGGATTTATTTCCTGCACCACCGTCACGATGCCAGCCGCCAGCCGCTTGTACTCTTGAAACAGGCCGGCCTCGTTGTCCTCGTCCACATCTTTTGTGAGGTAGGCTTTCGAAGCCTCGCTCACCACAATGCGGTAGAGGGCGGCTTCGTCGAGCTGGGTGGTGGTGGGGTCGTCGTGGTGGGCTTGGGTGAGGATGGCCAGCGTGAGCCGCAGGCGGGTGCGGGCGTCGGGCACGTTGTGGGTATGAAACCGAATCTGGTAACCCAGCCAGGCCCAGTGCCAGCTCACGAGGTACACCAGGAGCTTGTGCTTGTTTTCGAAATAGCGGTAGAGGGAGGCCTCGGTGGATTCGATGCGTTGCGCAAGCTTCTTGAATGTGAATTGCTCGAAACCGATTTCGTCAATCAGCAGAATGGCCTCGGCTACCAGGCGGCGGCCCAGGTCGGTGCTCTGCGGGTCGCGCAGGTATAGGTTCTCGTTAAGGTCGATGCGAAGCGTGGCGTGCATAAGAGAACAAAATTAAACAGATACGGCTGGGAAATTAACTTCAAAGAAACGTGCTGGGTCACGCCCGTCATTCGCCTTGGCCCAGCGAGAAGGCCCGCGCGCCATCCATGAGGTAGAGGTGTTCGGTCTTAATAACGTACAACTGGCAGTCGGCCAGGCGGTGCAGCAGGGTCAGGACATCTATAAAAGATACGCGGGTAAAATCTAACTGCGCCCCGTGTATCCGCGCATCCGCAGCCACGAAGCGGCAGCGCCAGTGGTCAGTGCAAAAGGTTTCGGGGTGGCCGTCGGGGTACACCTTCACCCCCCGGTTGGTGATGAGCTTGAGCTGCAGCCGGTGCCCGGTGAGGGCTTCCAGCTCCTGGCCCAGGGTGGCGGCCCGCTTCCCATCCCAGCGCAGAAATACGTCGACACCCACCAACTGCTGCTCCACGGGAACTTTGCCGTAAAGGGGCGTTTCAATGGCCGAGGGCGGCGGGGCCGCCACGGGCAACGCGGGCATTGCCGCCAGCTGCTGCGGCCCGCGGCCCAGCCGTGCAATCACGGCATCGGCAAATTCGGTGGTGCTTACCTTGGTCCGGCTGGTGCCGGCCCGGTAGATGTCGGCCGTATGCAGGCCGTCTTCCAGGGCGCAGAGCCAGGCGTTGTGGATGCGGGCGGCTACCTCGTGCTGGCCCAAGTGCCCCAGCATGAGCACGGCGGCCTGCAGCAGGCCCGAGGGGTTGGCGATGTTCTGCCCCGCGATGTCGGGGGCCGAGCCGTGAATGGCCTCGAACAGCGCGCCCTGGTCGCCAACGTTGGACGAGCCGGCCAGCCCCACCGAGCCGGTGAGCTGCGCCACGATATCGGAAATAATGTCGCCGTAGAGGTTCATCGTCACCACCACGTCGTAGCGCTCGGGCGTGTCAGCCAGCCGCGCCGCGCCGATGTCAATAATCTGGTGGTCCTGCGCAATGTCGGGGTACTGGCGCCCGATTTCCATAAACACCCGGTGAAACAGCCCGTCGGTGAGCTTCATGATGTTGTCCTTGGTCATGCACGTGATGCGCCGACGGCCGTGGCGGCGGGCATACTCGAAGGCGAAGCGCACGATTTTCTCGCAGCCCGACCGGCTCACCAGCTTCAGGCACTGCACTACGTCGGGGGTTTGCTGGTGCTCGATGCCAGCGTACAAGTCCTCCTCGTTTTCGCGGATAATCACCACGTCCAGGTCGGGGTGGCGGGTGGCCACGGCCGGGTGCAGCGAGCGGCAGGGCCGCACGTTGGCATACAGGCCCAGGGTTTTGCGCAGGGTCACGTTCAGGCTTTTGTAGCCCCCGCCCAGCGGCGTGGTGATTGGGGCCTTGAGCAGCACCCGCGTACGCTTCAACGATTCCCAGGCCTCAGGGCCGATGCCGGAGCTGTTGCCGGCCCGGTACACGGCCTCGCCCACCTCAATAAACTCCGGGGCCAGGGCCGCCCCCGCCGCTTCCAGTACCCGCAGGGTCTGGGACATGATTTCGGGGCCGATGCCGTCGCCAATGGCGACGGTAATAGGGACTTTGGGCACTGCTGACGACATAAGCTAGGGGAACGAAAGGTGAAACCGGTGCCAAACCAAAGTGAAATACTTCTTGATTCGGGCCGCAAAGTTATACACACTTCGCGAATTAATAGTTTTACTTTCAAAAATAATAGCTGAGTATATTGCATTGATAGAACTACTAAACTTATTTACTATTTGCTGTAACCTTTTTTAATGTGGACTTGTATATGATAGTAAAGCTATCAATATTGGTAGTTTAACTAACTAAACCAGTTCGCCATGATACAAGTCCCGTATTTCGCATCCCGCCTGCCCTGGCACCGTGCCAGGGCATTGCGTCCCCGGCCTGCCGGGCTGGTTTCAGCCGCGCCCGCGTCGATGAGTCCCGCTACCATCCGGGCGCTGGTCGAAACCTTCAGTTCCTATTGTTTACACCGGCCTTTGCTGGTGCAGGGCCGGCGCACGGTGGCTGGCCTGCTGCTGGTCGGGGCTGCCCTGCTGGGCGGGGCCTGCACCACGGTGCGGCAGGGTGAGGCGGGCGTGAAGCGCACCTTGGGCCGCCTCGACCAACAAGTGGTGCTGTCGGGGCCGAAGGCCTTTAACCCTTTCCTGACCACCATCATCAAGGTGCCCGTCACGACGCAGAACCTGGAGATTCGCTCCAGTCTGCCGTCGAAGGAAGGCTTGTAGATTGCCTCGGACATCTCGATTCTCTACCGCGTGAAGGCCGACCAAGTGCCCGGCATTCTGCAAACCACGGGGTTGGGCTACGAAAACATCTTGATTCTGCCTGTCTTCCGCTCAGCGGCGGCCGACGTGTGCGCCCGCTACTTTGCCAAAGACATGCACAGCGCCGAGCGCTCGGCGATTGAAAAGGCCATTCTTACGCAGATGAACGAGGTGCTTTCCACGCGGGGCTTCGAGATTGAGAACGTGCTGCTCAAAAACATTGTGCTGCCCGGCGGTTTGGCCAAGGCCATTGAGGACAAGCTTGAATCGGAACAGGAGGCCCTGCGCATGGAGTTTCTCAAGCAGCGCGAAACCCGCGACGCCGAACGCCGCGTGATTGAGGCCGAGGGCCAGAAGCGCATTGCCGTGGTGCGGGCTCAGGGAGAACAGGAAGCAAACATCATCCAGGCCAAAGGCAAGGCCGAGGCCATGCGCATTGAGGCGCAGGCTGTGCGCCTCACCAATCAGCTCATCAACCGTGACCTGACGCCGGCCGTGCTCCGGTACAAGTCCATTGAGGCGTTTCGGGAACTGTCGAAGTCGTCAAACTCGAAAACCATCATCACCGATGGCAACACGCAGCTGCTCAATACTTTGAATCAGTAAGCTTTGGTGCCAACTCCGCTCACCGCGTACCGGGGTGCCGCCAGGCGGTGCCCCGGCCCTGGGCCGGCCCCGCGCCGACCCAGACACCTGATTCTGCTGCTCTTGCTTTTCCTGCTACTGGCGCGTACGGCGCAGGCGCAGCAGAACCTGTTCAACATCCCGGCCGGCGACCTCACCCCCGCCGGCAAGGTGTTCTATCAGCACCAGACCAACGTGTACGGCACGCACGAGCTGGAATCGAAAAACCATTTTGTGTACGGGCTGGGTCGGGGCTGGGAAGCGGGGCTGAACGTGGTCAATATTAAGATGGATTTCCGCAACGGAGGCGACGTGTTCGCGGTGAACCGCCACGACTCCAGCCGCCCGCTCAAGCCGCTGGTGCAGCTCACGGGGCAGAAATTCTTTGAGCTCAGCCCTACGCTCAGCACCAGTCTGGGTACGCAGGTGGGCACCAACCCGCTGCGGTTTGGCGGGGCGGCCCGTCAGCTCACCCACTTCAGCTATAACACCTGGGTGTGGAGCCCGCGCCCCCATGTGAAAGTGGTGGCTGGCCCCTACCTATCCGACCGCGGCACGCTGGGAGCCGGCAACCGGGCGGGCGTGCTGGTAGGGGCCGAGTATCCGCTGGCGAAGAAGGTGCTGCTCATGGGCGATTTCATCTCGGGGCGCAACGCCACCAGCGTTTCGGTGCTGGGAATCAACTACCTGGCCACGCGGCGGGTGCAGCTCTGCCTGGGGGCGCTGCTGCCCAACCCCGGCAGCCAGAACCGGGCCGGAGTCGTGTTCGAGCTGAACCTGCTCGGCTACGATGCCGAGGACAATGCCCCACCCGGCGGGCACTGAGCTGCCATCGACCACTCCAGGTAATTAATTGATGAACAATTGCTAATCAATAAAATGGTAATCACCAACCTGCAATCACCAACCAACCTCACCCTTAATTCCACTTCGCCATGTACCGCTTGCTGTTGTTGCTATTCGTGTTGCTGTTGCCCGGCCCGCCCGCTGCGGCCCAGGAGTTGGAGCTGGTGCAAAACCGGGCTTTTCAGGTGACCTACGCCGTGCCCCCGCACTGGCCCCTGACGCATCAGCGCACCGACTCGGTGGAAGTGCTGCGCTATCAGAGCCCCGATGACGATGCCCGACTGTGGGTGGGGCAGTTGCGGGGCCGGCACGCCAACGTGCCGCCCGCCCGCGCCTTGCAGCGGCTGCTGCGCCACCTGGGGGCCACCCGCCACGAAGAGCATCAACTGTCGTCGCACGGGCTCGACTTTCTGGAGAGCACCGGGACGTGCTTCGTGGGGGGACGCGAGCTGCGCTACGATGCCCGCGTGACCACCTATCAGGGCCACATGCTGCTCGTGTACGTGTACGCTACGCCCGCCGTCTTCACTACTCATGCCCCGCTGCTGCACCGGATGCTCGACAGTCTCACGCCGCAACGGGGCAAGTAGCCGCCCCGGCCGGTCAGTCGTTTCTCATTTTTCACCAACCTTTTTCCGCTCATTGCTATGAAATATTTGCTTTTGCTGCTCGCCTTGCTTTCGCCGCTGGGCCTGCGGGCCCAGTCTGCACCCGAAATACACTACGAGTCCGTCCGCAGTCCCCAGTACCAGCTCCAGTACCAGGTGCCGACCGGCTGGGACCAGCTGCGCCAGACGAACGACACCACCGTATCCGTTACCCACTTCAGCCCCGGCCGCGACCTGATGCTCTACATCGGGCAGCTGCGCGGGGCCGCCACCCGCATGACCCCCGACCAGGCCCTGTATCACTTGGCCGAGCAGTTCGGCATCACGGTCAACAAGCAGTTTGCCACCGCCTACAACGGCATTCAGTTTCTGGAAACCACCGGGGCGGGCAACCGCGACGGCCAGCTGTTGCGCTACGATGCGCTGGCCGCCCGGCACCGGGGCCACGTGCTGCTCATCTGCGTGTCGGGTACGCCCAGCGCCTTTGCCACCCACGAGCCGGTGGTGCAGCAGATACTGCACAGCCTGGCTCACTACAAAGCCCGGCGGATGCTGCGCCCTTAGCCGCGGGTGAAGCAGGGAGCCGCTTTCGGCCTGAATTTTCATTTCACATTCATTCTTTCACTTTATTATGATACTATTCAACCTGCTCACTATGAGCGCACAGCACGCCCAGGCCGCTACCCGGCTGGTGCTTACCCAACGCCTGGCAACGGACGTGTTTTTGGATGAGGCCATTGGCAACCACCGCCTGGCCCCTGATGGCACCTTCGGCATCCAGCCGCTGTACCGGGTGCTGTTTCTGACCAAGGCGCTGCTTTACCGGCGCATTGAAATGGAGCTGCAGGCGCACTTTCCCATCAACGACTTTCGCATCTACGCCACGGCCGTCACCCACGTCAACGATGCCGAGGCCGACCGGGTGCGGCAGCTCTGCGCCGTCTGAGCCGGCAGGGGAGGGTGCTGCCTGATGAGCGGGCGATGCCAATTGCTGACTGTCTTTTTCTCCACCCTTATTTTAAATTTCTATGAAACCTGCTTCGTTTTCTTCGCACTGGATTTTTCTGGCGTACCTGGTTCTCACATTCTACTGCCTGGGCGCGGCCGTGATGAATGAGTTCGTGGAGTACCAGAGCTGGGCCGACCTCGGCCCTTACTTGAGCGCCGCCGACTTCGCGGCCTGGCACCTGGCCACGGCCCAGCATATCATGCCCTTTCTCACCGTGCCCACCGTGCTGCTGAGCGGTGTGCTGGTGCTCCTCTGCTGGCAGCGGCCCCCGGCCGTGCCCCGGCCCGCGCTGTGGCTGGCCCTGGCTTGCCACGCGGTATTCTGGGCTTCCACCGTATTCGTGCAGTGGCCCTTGGAAGGTGCGCTAAGTGAGGGCCAGTTCTCGTCCGATCTGATGACGCGCCTCTTGCGTACCGACTGGCTGCGCAAGGTGCTGCTGTTGGTAGAGGCCCCGCTGGCCGTGTTCATGGCGCATCGGGTGCTGCATGCCGCCAGTGCTGTGCCTGGCCGCGACTTGGCGTGGCGCTAAGGTTGCCGCCAATGGTGGGCGTAGCGGGTGCGGCCGGGCGTTGCGTACTTTTGCGCTGCTCACTTTGCGTCCACTATGCCCATTGTTTTTTTTCGCCAGCCACTGGTTTCCTGCTGGCTGTTGAGTTTGCTCGTATTAGGGGCCAGTACCCCCGCGCTGGCCCAAACGCCCGCTAAGCCCCGGCCCGCCGCCGTGCCGCCCGCCGAGGCTTCGGTGCGCTACCGCAGCGGCAAGTCGCAGCTCGACCAGGGCCACTACGCCGCCGCTCTGGCGCAGCTGGAGCCCCTGGCCCAGCCCACCGCCCGCTTCGCCCGCGCCGCCGATGCCGCTTACCTGGCCGCCGTGGCCGCTGCCCGCCTCAAGCAGTGGCCCGAGGCCGAGCAGCTGCTCAACCTGCTCCGCACCGAGTACCCCACGTACCCCAACCTGCCCGACGTGCTGTTTCTGCAGGGTCAGGTTTCCTTCGAGCAGGAGGATTTTGATACCGGCATGAAAGCGCTGGCGCAGCTGCCGGCCGATAAGCTCACCTCCGAGCGCGAGGCCCTGAAAGCCACTTGCCTGCCGCGCATTAAAGAGCGCACCACCTGGCTGCGCAACCTCAAGCGCTACCCCGACGACGCTACGCTGGCTCGTGCCTACGCCGACCGCCTGGTGTTTGGCGGAGCTTACACCGATGCCGACCGCCCGCAGCTCGATGAGCTCATCAGCAAGTTCAGCCTCGACCGTGCCCGCTACACCCCCCGCCCCCGCGCCGTCAAGAAATCCAGCTACAACGTGGCCGTGCTGCTGCCCTTCGAGCTCAGTGACCCCAGCTGGCAGACGCAGCGCAAAAACCAGTTTGTCACCGACCTCTACGCTGGTCTGCGCCTGGCCCAGGACAGCTTGCAGCGCGCCGGCCGGCCCATTCAGCTGTTCGCCTACGACACCGGGGCCGATACGCTAGCGCTGAAACAGGTGCTGACTCTGCCCGAGCTGGCGGGCATGGACTTGCTCATCGGACCCATCTACAAGTCGGGCGCGAAGCTGCTGAGCCGCTACGCCCGCGAACACCAGATTGTCTGCGTCAACCCGCTCTCGCAGGACGGCGACCTTGTGCTCGATAACCCCTGGCACTACCTGTTCGCGCCCAGCTCCGCCACCCAGGGCCGTGCCGCTGCACAGTTCGCCCTGAGTACCTACGGTGCCGGCCGGCCCGGCGTCGTTCTGCACGAAGACAGCAAGGACGAAACCGCCTTCGCCAATGCCTACCAAGCGGCATACGAGGCCGAAGGCGGCAAAATCAGCATCCTGCGCCGCTTCAACCCCGATGTGGACGAGAGCCTGGCTACCGCCTTCACGGGCCTCGACCTGGCCAATGTGAGCCACGTCGTAGTCGCTTCCGACAACCGCCGCATTGGGCCCTACGCCATCCGGCAGCTGCACCTTCAGCCCGCCGCCACGCGCCCCGGCCTGATAGCGCCCGGTTCCTGGCTCGACAACCCGCGCCTCGACATTGGCCAGCTTAGTGCCCCAGGGACGTATTTTGTGCAGCCCAAATATTTTGACGAGCAGGGGATGGGCTTCCGTCGGTTTCGGCAGCTGTACTTGCAGCGCCAGCGTTTGCCGCCGTCGCTATTTGCCAGCCAGGGCTTTGAGATGCTGCTGTATTTCGGCACGGCGCTGTTCCAATACGGTCCGTCGTTTCAGGCCAGTCTGGCCGGGGCATCGCAGGCAGCCGGGGCCATTTTCGATGGCCAGAGCTACGTCGGCGGTGCTCATGACAATCAGGTAGTGCCCATCGTGAAACTAAGCAACTTGGAGCTTCAGGTGTTACGCTAGAGCTACAATTCGATTCCCGTCTGCCCCCTTGATTTTGTCGTGCTCTGCGTCCCTCCGCGTTTTTCTCCGCGCACCTCTGCGGTAACTTCTCGCTCAAAAGTGATTGACTTGTTAACCAGTTGATTGCAATAGAATCAACAACTGAATTCCTCACTCGCCTCGCCCCACATACCAAACAGGTCAATTCAGCGACCACCCCCACCTTTAATACTCATGCTCAACCTCACTACCTCCGTTGCCCTTTTCGAACGTGCTAAAACCCTCATTCCCGGGGGCGTGAACTCGCCGGTGCGGGCCTTTCGCTCGGTGGGTGGTTCGCCCGTGTTCATGGCCAGCGCCCACGGGGCTTGGCTCACCGACGTGGACGGCAACCGCTACATGGACTTTATCAACTCCTGGGGCCCCATGATTCTCGGTCACGCCCCCGATATCGTGCTCGATGCCGTGCGTGCGGCGCTGCCCCACTCGCTCAGTTTTGGCGCGCCCACGCACCGCGAGGTTGAGATGGCCGAATTGATTCGGGAGATGGTGCCCAGCATCGAAAAAGTCCGGTTGGTGAACTCCGGTACCGAGGCTTGTATGTCGGCGGTTCGGGCAGCGCGGGGCTACACTGGCCGCGCCAAAATTATCAAGTTCGAAGGCTGCTACCACGGCCACGGCGACGCCTTTCTGATTGCGGCCGGCAGCGGGGCCCTCACCGCCGGCGAGCCCGACTCGGCCGGCGTAACCATTGGGGTAGCCCAGGATACCCTCACCGCGCCCTACAACGACCTGCCCGCCGTGCAGGCCCTCATCGCCGCCAATTCCGACCAAATCGCGGCCCTTATCCTGGAGCCAGTGGTGGGTAACATGGGCCTTGTGGTGCCCGCCGCAGGCTTTCTGCAAGGCTTGCGCGACCTCTGCACGCAGCACGGTATCGTCCTCATTTTTGACGAGGTGATGACTGGTTTTCGCCTCACGCCGGGTGGTGCCCAGCAACTCTACGGCATCAAACCCGACATGACAACGCTGGGTAAAATCATCGGCGGTGGCCTGCCCGTGGGCGCTTACGGCGGCCGTGAGGACATCATGAACTGCGTGGCTCCGGCGGGCAAAGTGTACCAGGCCGGCACGCTCTCTGGCAATCCCATGGCCACGGCCGCGGGCATGGCTCAGCTCCGCTACCTGCACGAGCACCCCGAGCTTTACACCGCGCTCGAAGCCAGCAGCGCCCGCCTGGCCGATGGCACCCGCCAAATCGCCGCCGAACTCGGCCTGAACTACACCGTGAACCGCGTGGGCTCCATGTTTAGCCTGTTCTTCACGACGCGGCCCATTAATAATCTCGACGACGCCAAGCAGTGCGATACCGCCGCTTTCGGCCGTTATTTCCACGCCATGCTCAACCGGGGTATCTACCTCGCGCCCTCGCAGTTCGAGGCGCTATTCGTGTCCACGGCCATCACCGATGAGCTGGTGGAAATGTACCTGACCGCCTGCCGCGAATCGTTGGTGGAAGCGCACGGCTTGTAACGCGCGTTAATTCTGCGACCTTTGCCCGATGTTAAAACTACGCCTGTTAAGCTTTTTTCTGCTCCTCACGGCGCTCGCTCACGCCGAAACGCCGGCCCAGGCCAATAAGCGCCTCTTCGACAAAACCATTGATGAGCTGAACTTCCGGACCATGGAAACGGTGTACGATAAGTCGTTCACCCGGGGCAAGTTTCCGCTCACACTGCGCACTGCCGCCGCCCGCCGCCAGTTCGACGGTTTCGGTAGCAATGCTGGCCTCAAGCAGCTGTTTCTGAACTACAACGGCATTGCCGAGCGCTACAAAAACCGCTTCGGCAACGGCCCTATGACGCTGGCTGAGTTCGAAAATCAACTCAAATCGGTGCTGCTGGATAAAAATTTCGAGTTCTTTATTCACAACCTGCCGCGCGATGAGCGGGTGGCCCTGGTGCGCGCCGAGCAGCGGCTCATTCAGCAAGCTACTGCTCAGTTCAACGCCTCGGGAGCCGAAGAAACAGCCGCCATCCCGCCCGCCGACATCGATGCCCAGCCCGAAGCGCCCGTCACGGCCCCGCTCACCACGCACGATGCCGACAACAACGAAGCCGCTCCGGCCGACGAAGTACCCCTGACCAGCGCGCCCACTGCCAGCCTTGGCCCCGCCGCGGCCCACGACTGGCTCGACTACTTCACCCTGCTGCTGAGCCTGACCAGCGTGCTGCTGCTGGCCCACCTCATCATCAACGTGGTGCCGGGCCTCAGCCGCCGCATCAACAATCTGTCGGCTGACCCCGAGCCGGAGCCCGAGCCCCGCAGTCTGGCCAGCCGCCTGCGCCCCGCTCGTTCGCCCGGCCTGCGTGAGGACCGGTACGAGGACGACGAGGATGACGACGAAACGGAACGTGCCCAGCAGCCCCACCGCCACGACGACGACTAAGGCTTAAGTGACAATGCCTCTTGTCTGCTCGTCATGCTCATCTGGCGTACGCCAAATGAAGCATAACCATTGCTTTTTTATTCAGCTACCCCTTCACCACCACCCATGATTCTTACCGACCTGCAAATCCTCGCGGAAATCGAGAAAGGGGCCATCGTTATCGAGCCCTATGACCGCAGCTGCCTGGGCACCAATTCCTACGATGTGCACCTCGGTAAATACCTGGCTACCTACCGCGACGAGGTGCTGGATGCCCGCAAGCACAACGAAATCGATACGTTCGAAATACCCGAAGACGAAGGCTTTGTGTTGCAGCCCGGCAAGCTTTACTTGGGCGTGACGCAGGAGTACACCGAAACCCACGCCACCGTGCCCTTCCTCGAAGGCAAGAGCAGCGTGGGCCGCTTAGGTATCGATATTCACGCGACGGCTGGCAAGGGCGATGTCGGCTTCTGCAACCACTGGACGCTGGAAATCAGCGTATCGATGCCCGTGCGGGTATACCGCCACATGCCCATCGGCCAGCTGATTTACTTCACCGTGCAAGGCGACGTAGCCATGCTTTACAACCGGAAGGAAAACGCTAAATACAACGAGCGGACCGATAAACCGGTGGAGTCAATGATGTGGAAAAACAAATGGTAGCATATTCTGCCAGCCCTATATCACGACCATACACCCGAACCGGAACCATCATTTCTCCGTTTAATCGGGTAACCGGCTGGTTTGCTACTGGCCCGGTCCTTGCGTAAGTGCGTACCGTAACCCCTACGACGATGACGAAAAAAACAGCTTTTGCTTCCCTGATACTGGCCCTTTTGGCTGGAGCTGCCAGTGCCCAGCAAGCATTCCCCAGCCCCGTTGCGGTGCAGGATAAAACTCAATCGAGTCCTCGCCTAAACCCCATCGAAGCTCGCGCCGACCGCTTGAGCAACAAAATGGTGCGCGACCTCCGCCTTAATAATTACCAAGCCACCAAGCTCCGGGTCATCAACGCCGAGAAAGTCGCCAAGATGGCGGCCATCGAGCGTAAAAATGCGGGTAATCCCAAGCTCATTGACGAGCAGTGCAACGGCGTTTGCAAAGAGCGCGACAAGGAGTTCCAGGATTTTTTGAGCACCGACCAATACAGCGCCTACTTTGGCTCCCGCGCCACCTACTACCAAGCCGATAAGGACTACGCCAGCCAGTCGGCCAGTATTCTGCTTACTGACGCCGTGCAAAATCCCGTTCCTGCACGGGCCAACAATGCCTCGGTAGCCCCGGCCCGCACCAAGCCGGTGAATCGGCCCGCTGGTAACCTGGGCCGCAACGCTCGGTAAACGACTTCAGACCCGGTTCTTCCCGTGCCGCGTCAACACAGAAAAGGCCCCGTTGGTTATTTCCAGCGGGGCCTTTTCTGTGTTCAAACAGGTTCATTCCTAGCCATTCTGCTCCTGCCGGTCCAAATAGTCTGACAGCTCTTTGCAAAGCGCCCGCATCTTGTCAGCCATTTCCTTATCGTTGGTCGCCGTCACGATGTTTTCCGCCATCGAGCCGATGTTGTCTACGCAGAAGCGCTTCATTTCATCAATCGGCATGTCCTTGGTCCAAAGGTCAATTTTCATGGTGCCCACCTGCTCCCGGTCCCACAGCGCAATATTAATGGCCTTGGCAAAATGGATATCCGGCCCCGCATCGGTAGCCGACCAACTGATGGCCTCGGGCACCTTATTGTCGTCGAGGGCAATGCTGAAACGGATTTCTGATTTTTTCATATTGGGCAAAAATGTGTCATCCTGAGCGCAGCGAAGGACCTTATCATATTAGAACGGATTTCGTTCAGTTGTGATAAGGTCCTTCGCTGCGCTCAGGATGACAGTTGTTAAAGTTAAAAATTAAACGTAGTTGTTCAACATTACGGGCATTACCAGCATCAGGATGCTTTCGTTATCGTCCGGCGTAGTGGGCATGAGCAAGCCGGCGCGGTTGGGTGTACTCAGTTCCAGGGTGATTTCCTCGGAGTCAATGTTCGAGAGCATTTCAAGCAGGAAGCGGGCGTTGAAACCGATTTCCATGTCCTCGCCGTCGTACTGGCAGGTGAGGGTTTCCTTGGCTTCGTTGCTGAAATCCAGGTCCTCGGCCGATACCACCAACTCGGAGCCGGCCAAGCGCAGGCGCACTTGGTGGGTGGTCTTGTTGGAGTAGATGCTGATACGGCGCACCGAATTCAACAGCTCGGCGCGGTTGATAATGAGCTTATTGGGGTTGCTCACCGGAATCACGTTCTCGTAGTCCGGGTAGCGCTCGTCAATCAGGCGGCACACGAGGCGCATCTGGTTGAAGCTGAAGTAAGCGTTGCTCTGGTTGAACTCGATTTTTACCGGCGTAGCCTCGGAGGGCAGCGTGCCTTTCAGCAGGTTGAAGGCTTTGCGTGGGATGATGAGGTTGGCGGTTTGGCCGGCGCCCACGTCCTGGCGGCGGTAGCGCAGCAAGCGGTGCCCATCGGTAGCCACGAAGGTCACTTGGTTATCAGCCAGCTGTACCAGAATGCCGGTCATGGCCGGGCGCAGCTCGTCGGTGCTCACCGCGAAGATGGTTTTGTTGATGGCCCGCGCCAGCGACGACGACGGCATCTCAATTGGCGAAGAACCCTTCACCACTGGCACGCGGGGAAAGTCGGCGGCGTTCTCGCCGGCCAACTTGTAGCGCCCGTTGGCCGAGCTGATTTCGATGGTGTACGTTTCCTCGTCCAGCGTGAAAGTCACGGGCTGGTCGGGCAGATTCTTCAGGGTATCGAGCAGGATGCGGGCCGGCGCGGCGATGCGGCCAGTGTCGCGGGCCTCCACGGGCAGCTCAGTAATCATGCTGGTCTCCAGGTCGGAGGCCGTGATGGTGAGCTTGCCGGCCTCAATCTCAAAGAGAAAGTTCTCCAGAATGGGCACCACAGGGTTGTTCGTAACCACGCCGTTGATGCTTTGCAGCTGCTTGAGCAGCGCGGAGGAGGAGACAATGAATTTCATGGTGCGAGGCTAGGGCTAGGAATAAGGGAGGGCAAAGATACGGGGTGGGGTTGGGCTTTGGAAGGGCGGGCGGGATTTGTGAACGGCTACTCCGGCAATGCCGTTTCTTTGAGGATAGGATGTACATTTAATAGACTAAACCACATGCACCATGACTAAAGAAGAAGTAATTGAGGCAATGAATACATTGCCCGAAAAGTTTGACCTTGATGCCTTGGTTGAGCGCCTTATCTATGTTGAGAAAGTTGAAGAAGGCTTTGCGGCAATCGAGCGCGGAGAATCCAAGACGCACGAAGAAGTGAAGGAGTTGGTAAAGTCATGGCGCAAATAATCTGGTCGAATCCGGCAATCGAGGATTTGCACCAGTTGCGCGAATTTTATTCGCAGTTCTCCGAAGGCTATGCTGACCGGCTTATTGATAAGCTGATTGCGCGGGCGGATATTCTGATAAACTTCCCGCAGAGTGGCCGGATGGCCCCGCAGTTCAAGGACGGATTTACGCGAGAGTTGGTAAGTGGCGATTACAGTATTATTTACCGCATTCAGGATGCTGATACGGTTACTATCTCTCGGATTCAGAATAATTCGAAGCCGCTTACGAGGCTGAATTAACCGCGCATCCAGCTCATAATTGGCGTTACGATTGCAAGAATTACCAGGCCTGCCATTGCCAAGGCTAGGAGTGCAGCTATTGTATTCAATATGATGACTTGGCCGACGTTGGCGTAGCTATTTTCATATTTACTCGCCAACTCCCTTTGCACGCGCACTTTATTCCGGTAACGGAGAAATAAATATGCAAAGCCAATTGGTGCGAGCAGTAAAAAGGCAAGGACTTCCCCGAAGATGGCGCTGAATATTTCTTCCATGAGGTGCGGAATGCAAGCCGGGTAGGTAAATGGAGCTACTGAGTTACCCGCCAAACCCCGCATACCGCCGCTTGCGCCGCCACGCCCGCACGGCCCCGAAAGCCCCCAGCAGCACCAGCGGCGCACCGAGGTTCAGCAGCTGCCAGCTGCGGCGCTGTTCGGCCAGTTTCACTTTGTCGAGGGGGCGGAGGGTGATTTGTTTGCCGCGCACGGCGATGAGGCCGGTTTCGTCGAGCAGGTAGTCGGTGGCGTTCAGCACCAGCTCGCGGTTGGCGAATTCGGTGTTGGCGAGGCGGTCGAAGCCCAGGCGGTAGGGGTTGCCGGTTTTGGGGTCGATTTCAGAGCGGATAAAGTCGCCATCGGCCATTACTAGGACTTTGCTGGGCTTGGCGTTGGCCGGCTTCTCGGGTTGGAACTGCAGGGTGCCTGGCCGGGCGCGGTTGGCAAAGAGTGAGCTAAACTGGCCTTCGAGCAGGTAGCCCACCGGCTGGAAACCCTTCTGGTAAAGCTTGGGATTGGGTTCGAGGCGGGCGTCGTTGAAGTTGATGGGTACTGGGGCGGGCAGCACGCGGGTGTAGCGCGAGGTGCTGAGCAGTGCGGTTTTGCGGATGCCGGTGGCCTTCACCGTGTCGAGGTTGCCGGTGAATTTGAGGTACACCGCGTCGAGGTTGCGGGTGATGGGGTGCGGGCTGAACTTGTTGATGAGCGGGTAGAGCTGCCAGGGCATGGGCTCGATTTTGGGCTTGTTGCCGTCCATGCCGGTCACGAGCGGGATTTGGCCGCTGTTCAGGTCGAGGAGCAGGTTCTGGTTTAGGCGCAGGCCGTATTTGAAGAACAGGTCGTCGAGGTTGAGGTCATAAGGCGTGGCCAGCGCCACGCCGTTGCGGGTCACGCTGTCGAGGTCCACGCGCAGGGCATCGACGAAGAATAAGGCTCGGCCGCCCTGGGTGATGAACTGGTCGAGCTTGAACTTGTCGTCTTCGGAATAGGGCGTTTTGGGCTGGGCCACCACGATGGCATCGAGCGCGCTCAGGTCTTTTACTTTGCTGAGCGTGACGCGGAATACGTCGTACTGCTGCTGCCAGCTGCCCAGCATGTCACCGGCCTGCACGTTGGTCAGCTCGCCGTGGCCTTCCACCACGCCAATGCGCTTGCGCAGGGCCGGTACCAGCGTGCGGATGGTGCTGGCCAGCTCGTACTCCAGGCCTTCGATGCTCTGGTTGAGGCGCACGTCGGCCGGGGCGGCTTGGTTGCCGCGCAGTAATAGCACGGGTTTGTCGACCGCGCCCACGCTCACTACGGCGTAGGGAAAGATGATTTTCTCGACGCGCTTGCCATTTTCGGTAGCGCCGAGGTTGGTGGGTTTTAGCCCTTTTTTGAAGAGGGATTGATAAAACTGGTTGCGGGCGGCTTCGGTGCTGCCCGCGCTGGGGTCGATAAAAATGTAGTTCAGGTTGGCCCCGCCGTATACCTGAAACTCGGTCAGGGTTTCGCGCACGCCCTGCTCCAGGCGGCGGAAGGCAGGCGGGAAATCACCCGTGAGGTACACCGTGACCGTGACCGGCTGTTTGAGGTCGCGCAGCAGCTTCTTGGTCGCATCAGACATGGTGTAGCGCTTCTCCTCCGTCAAATCAAGCCGAAAGAAGAAGCGTTGGGCAATAAAATTGAACAGCAGCAGCCCGCCGAGAATAGCGGCAAAAGTGAGTAAGTCGCGCCGCTTGCGCGAGGCGGGCACGGGAACTTCAATTGGCGAATTAGTCAACGTATTTTCCATTACCAATTTCGGCTCCGTAATACCAGGCGGGTTGCCTGCAAAGCAATGGCTACCACGCTGAAGAAATAAACTAGGTCCCGCGAGTCAACCAGGCCCTTGCTCAAGTCGCGGTAGTGCGCTGCGATTCCCAATTGACTTACATAATAGGCCGAGCTGCCCTGCAGCACCGAAGCCAGCGAATCGAAACCCGAATAAATCAGAAAACACCCCACCACCGCGACCAGAAAGGCAATAATCTGGTCGCGCGTGAGGGCCGATGCCAGGATGCCGATGGCCGCGAACACCGCCGCCAGCAGCGCCAAACCTAAATAAGAACCCACCGTGGCGGCCGAATCAATATTTCCCTCCGGGCTGCCCAATTTGTACACCGAGAAGTAATAGAGCAACGTCGGAATTAAGGCCAGCAAAGCCAGTAATAAACAGGCTAAATATTTACCACCAATAATCTGTCCATCCGTCAGCGGACGGGTTAATAATAATTCAATTGTACCCGCCTTTTTTTCTTCCGCAAACGTGCGCATCGTGATGGCCGGAATCAGAAACAGGAATATCCAGGGAGCCAGCGAAAATAGCGTTTGTAAGTCGGCGTAGCCGTAATCGAGCACGCTGCTATCGGGGAAAACCCAGACGAACAGGCCGGTTGCAATCAGAAAAACTCCCAGCACCACATAGGCGACGGGAGAATTTAGGAAAGCGTTAAATTCTTTTTGGAGGATTGTAAGCATAGTATCTGAATGTCATGCTCATCTGGCGTCCGCGCAGCCGAAGCATTTCTACCGCGTGAATAATTAATTAGTATTGAGGTAGAGATGCTTCGACTGCGCGGATGTCAGATGAGCATGACGTTCTTTTTTGGTCGTTCTGTTTAATCGTTCTTACTTCGTCAGTTCCCCAAACACCTCTTCCAGGCTCTGGTGCTCCTGCCGCAGCCCCAGCAGTATCCAGCCTTCTTGCCCGGCCAGCCGCGACACGGCGGCGCGCACATCGGTGCCGGGCGCGGTGCGCAGCAGCACCGCGCCGTCGGGGGCGGCCTCTACGTGGCGCACGCCGGGCAGCTTGGCCAGCTTGGTCATTTCCACCGCGCCTTCAAACTCGGCGCGAACCACGGTTTCGCCGGCGGCGCGGGCCGCCAGCTCGGCCACGGGGCTGTCGGCCACCAGCTTGCCCCGGCTGATGATGAGCACGCGGGAACACAGGGCGGTGACTTCGGGCAGAATGTGAGTGCTGAAAATAACGGTTTTGTCTTCGCCCACTTCGCGGATGAGCTGGCGGATTTCCAGAATCTGGTTGGGGTCGAGGCCGGTGGTGGGCTCGTCGAGAATGAGCACGTCCGGGTCGTGGATGAGGGCCTGGGCCAGGCCCACGCGCTGCCGATAGCCCTTGCTGAGCGCGCCGATTTGTTTGTTCTGCTCGCGGCTCAGGCCCACGCGGCGCACCAGCTCGGCCACGCGGGTGCGCAGGCCGGAGCCCCGCAGCCCGTGCACCGAGCCGATGAATTCGAGGTACTCGTGCACGTACATATCGAGGTAGAGCGGGTTGTGCTCGGGCAGGTAGCCCACGTGCCGACGCACTTCCAGGCTATTGGCCAGCACGTCGTAGCCCGCCACGCGCACGGTGCCCGCGGTGGGAGGGAGGTAGCCGGTGGCAATCTTCATGGTGGTGCTTTTGCCCGCGCCGTTCGGCCCGAGGAAACCCACGATTTCGCCCTTGCCCGCCGTGAAGCTGATGTTGTCCACGGCGTTTTGAGTGCCGTAGGTTTTGGTCAAGTGCTCAATTTCTACCATATTATTTGACCTGCGCCGGACGTAACTGAATTTCGGAAATCATGGTCGTGTCCGGGGCTTCGATGGCGTGCACGATGGCCTCGGCCACAGATTCAGGTGTCATTTTATACGGGTCAGGTTCAGCGCCTGGCTCGTTGCCATTGAAGTTGGTTTCGACGGAGCCGGGCATGACGCAGGTAACCCGAATACCGGCTGGCCGCACTTCTTTAAATAAAGCATCGGAAAAGCCGCGCACCGCGAACTTCGTGGCGCAGTAGCCCGCCATGCCGGCCGTGCCCGCCGTGCCCGCCAGCGAAGCCACGTTGATGATGTGGCCCAGCTGCTGCTTTTTCATCTGGGGCAGCACGGCACGGGTGCAGAGGAAGGTGCCCAGCACATTGGTGTCGAACATCGTTTTCCAATCGTCGACTTTGAAGCCGTCAATATCACCCATTATGCCTAGGCCGGCGTTGTTCACCAGCACGTGAATTTCGGGACCTAGCTCACGCTGGGTATTGGTGAAAGCTTCGGTAATGGAATGCTCGTCCTGCACATCACATTCGAAGAACTGAAACCGGTCGTGGGTTAAGCCCTCGGGGGCGGTGCGGGCCCAGCCGGCCACGGCGGCCCCACGCTCGAGCAGCGCTTCGACGGTGGCGCGGCCAATTCCTTTGCTTGCGCCGGTCACGATGGCAACTTTACGGGTGAGGTCCATTTATCTTTGGGAAAAGTAAGGAATGCAAATGCGCTATACGAGTTTGCGGCCGCAAGTTAGCGGCCTGGGGTGGTTTGGGGGGCGGCATGCGCTGGCCCGCGCCGGTGCAGTAGTGGCCCTACTGGCCGGAATGACGGCCTGCGGTCCCGGCCACGGGGCTGATTGCCTGAAAAGCACTGGTGCAATTGTTACCCATCGGCGCGAGGTTGCCGCCGGCCTGGTCACCGTAACAGCCTACGATAACGTGGACCTGCGCCTCGTGCAAGATACCCAGACCTACGCCGAAGTGCGGGCCGGCGAAAGCCTGATTGACAACATCACCTTCACCCGCAACGGCAACAGCCTTGAAATTGCCAACACCAGCCGTTGCAACTGGGCCCGCAGCTACGACACGCCCCGGGAAGTGACGTTGCACGTGCCGCGCATGACCAACGTGTTTTTGCGCGGGCAGGGAAATATCAGCACCGTTGGCCAGTTCCGGCAAGACACCATTTTTTTTCACTTAATCGGAGCCGGTGACTACGACCTCAACGTGCAGGCCCGCCAGCTGTTCCTGGACCAGTACGAGCTGGGCGATATTAACGTAAGGGGCTCAGCCGAAGAAATGAACTTCACGCTGGGCGGCTCCGGCCGGCTGTTCGCGCAAGGGTTGGCCTTGCGCCGCTGCTACTTCACCATGACGCGCGACAGCGACGGCAACGCCCGCGTGCGCGCCACTGATGCCGTGGCCGGCACCGTGGCCGGTAATGGCACCCTGTACTACGGCGGCCCACCGGCCTTCACGGATATCCGCGTGACGGGTAAAGGCGGTAAGAAGGCCGAATAGATTAAAGACTTGTTCCGTAACAGGAAACACTGAGAAAAATTAGCGGTCATGCTCATCTGGCGTCCGCTTGTCGAAGCATCTCTACCGAACGACACCCAAACGATGCGGTAGAGATGCTTCGACAAGCGGACGCCAGATGAGCATGACGTTCCATACATACGCTTGCTGATTCAGGAACAAGTAGTAGCGACTGTCATGCTGCGCTCCACATCGCAGAATATTACCCCAAATCCCCCAGCTGCGGGCGAATCAGCAGTTCCTCGACCACGGCGTGGGGCGACAGCGAGAAAGCTGAAAATATAGCTTCTGCTACGTCTGCGGCTTGCACGAACCGCTCGGGGGGTAAGTCTACGCCGGCCCAGCTAGCCGTGAGGGTGGGGCCGGGCAGCACGGCGGTCACGCGCACGCCGCTGGGCTTCAGCTCTTCGCGCAGGTTTTTGTTGAAGCCCAGCAGCGCGTGCTTCGCAATGCCGTAGGACCCGCCGTTGGGGTAAGCCATGATGCTGGCCGTAGAGCAAATATTGAAGATGTGGCCCCGGCCGCGGGCAATAATGCCGGGCAGCAGCGGCAAGGTCACGTCGTAGGCACTGAGCAGGTTCACGGCCAGCATCTGGCGCAGCTGCGAGCCATCGAGGGGTTCGTCCTGCAGGCGGCCGGGCACGAAAGCTCCGGCGTTGTTCACCAGCACCTCAATGGGCAAACCCAAGGCCAGCACGAAAGCTGCGAAACGGGCGCAGTCTGCGGGGAGGCTGAGGTCGGCGGGCAGGGTGTGCAGCACGGCTCCGGGAACATCGACGGCCAGGGCGGTTGTGAGGGCGGCCAAGTCGGGGGCCGAGCGGGCGCAGGTGACGACGGGGTAGCCGGCGCGGATAAACCGCGCCACTACGGCCTGACCGATACCTTTGCTGCCGCCGGTCACGACAATTAAATTTTCGTTGGTTTGCACTGTATTTGCGTGATTTTACGTAAGGTGGCGGGTTGCCTACTTTGTTGCCGGAACCAACACCATTGCCAACTTACGGTTTTTATTCTTTTAGTTATTTTCCATGCTTAAAACTCTTGGTTCGTTCGTCCTCTTCATGCGCGGCATGGTCACGCGCACCGAGCGGTTCAGCGTCCTGTGGACTCGCACCATCGACGAAGCCATGCTCATCGGCGTCGATTCGGTGGTTATCGTGTCCATTGTGTCCGCTTTCATCGGGGCCGTAACCTGCGTGCAGATTGCCTACAACCTCACCAATCCGCTCATTCCGCAGTCCACTATCGGCTACATGGTGCGCGAAATGACCATTCTGGAGCTGGCTCCCACCATCACGAGCATCGTGCTGGCGGGCAAAGTGGGCAGCAGCATCGCCGGCGGTCTGGGCACCATGCGCATCACCGAGCAAGTATCGGCGCTGGAGGTCATGGGCATCAATTCGACGTCCTACCTTGTGCTGCCGCGTATTCTGGCGGCCCTGCTCATGTTTCCGCTGCTGGTTATTTTGGCCATGTTGCTTTCCATTCTGGGCGGCTACCTGGCGGGCACCCTCACCGGCGTCATGACGGCCCAGGACTATATCGAGGGCATTCGCACCGATTTTATCCCTTACAACATTGTGTTCGCCCTCATCAAGGCCGTGGTGTTTGCCTTTCTGGTCTCGGGTATTTCCTCGTTCAAAGGCTATTACACCACCGGCGGGGCCCTCGAAGTGGGCGCGGCCAGCACCGGCGCAGTTACCAATTCCATCATCGCCATTCTGCTGGCCGATTTTGCCCTGGCCGCTTTGCTTCTTTAAGGCCACGAGTGAACAGGTGAATGAGCGGGTGATAAATCCATCATTTGGCTCCGAATTCATCCATTCATTCGCTCATTCACCCATTCACTCATTGAATTCATGATTGAAGTATCCAATATCGAAAAGTCATTTGACGGTACGCCCGTGCTCAAAGGCATTTCGTGCGTGTTCGAAACCGGTAAGTGCAACTTGTTGCTCGGCGGCTCGGGCACGGGCAAGAGTGTGCTGCTCCAGTGCATTGTGGGCCTGATGAAGCCGGATATCGGCTCTATCACCTTCGACGGCACGGTGTACACCAACAGTAAAATCGATATTCGGCAGGAAATCCGGCGCAAAATCGGGATGCTATTCCAGGGCTCGGCCTTGTTCGACTCCATGACGGTAGCCAAAAACGTGGAGTTCCCGCTCCAGATGCTGACCCCTGAAATGACGCCCGAGGAGCGCCGCGACCGGGTCGAATTCTGCCTCAAGCGCGTGGGCCTCGAAAATGCCGGCAATAAAATGCCCGCCGAAATTTCGGGCGGTATGAAAAAGCGCGTGGGCATTGCCCGGGCCATCGCCCCGCAGTGTACCTACCTGTTTTGCGACGAACCCAACTCCGGCCTCGACCCCGCCACCAGCATCAAAATCGACAATCTAATTAAGGAAATTACCCACGAATACGATATTACCACCGTCATCGTGACCCACGACATGAACTCGGTGATTGAAATCGGTGAGCACATTATCTTCTTGCACCAGGGCAAAAAGCTCTGGGATGGCACCAAAGACGAAATTCTGAACGCCACCGTACCTGAGCTGCGCGACTTTATTTTCAGCAGCAGCCTCGTACGGGCCGCCAAGCGCATCGATGACGAAACCGAAGGTGGAATCTCTGCCTTCGCTGAAGAAAGCGAAGCCGGCGGCGGCATCTGAGTACGCATTACAAATAAAGAATAAATCAGAACGTCATGCTGAGCGAAGCCGAAGCATGACGTTCTGATTTTGTGCTCGTTAGCCTGTTGGAAGCAGTAATTTCAAATGCGCCAGATGGTGCTGACCATGCCACGCGTACATGGCCAGCGCTTGGTCGAGGGTGAAGGTGCGCTTGGTGGCGGGGTGATAGAACGTGCGCTGCCACTGCGCATCGGTGAGGTGCTGCAGCAGCGTAACCCAGCGCGTATGCAGGGCCTCCAGCAGTGTGAGCGAAATGGTGATGGGCGTGGCGGCTACATCGGGCAGCTCGGCCCAGGCTTGTTCGTCGTAAGGGCGCACGGTGGGGTTGTCCTCCGTCAGGGCCAGCCGGTAGCGGAAGTAGCAGTTCATGTGTGAGTCGGCGAGGTGGTGAATGACCTGCCTACCCGTCCAGCCGCCGGGGCGGTAGGGGCGTTGCAGGCCTTCATCGCCCACTTCTTGCACTGTGGCCGTGAGTTGGGTCGGCAAGTCAACCAGCTGTTGAATGAGGGCGGTACGCTCGGCGGTGGTCAGGGGGCCATCGGGCAATTTGGCGCGGCCAATGGGGAAACTGAGGTCCATGCGGTTGAATTAAAAATTAAAAATGAGGAGTTAAAAAAGAGGAATTAAAAATCAAAAAAAGGCTGACCGAATAAGAGTAAACTCCTAGCCTGTCAGCCTTTTTAATTTTTAATTCCTCATTTTTAATTTACTCCTACCCGTTGCGCTTATTGAGCTCGTCGCGGATTTTGGCGGCTTTCTCGTAGTCTTCTTTTTCGAGGGCCTGGGCTAGCATTTTGGTTAATTCATCGAGCGACACCTGGCCGCTGGGCTCACGCGGCTCGGGCGTGACCCGTGCGGCGCGGGGCGAGTCGTCATCCTCGTCTTCATCATCTTCTTCGGCGTTGCCTTCAGTGTCGGCTTCGTCGAGGTCAGAGAGAATAATGCCGGCTTCGCTGAGCACACTCTCGACCGTGAAGATGGGCACCCCGAAACGCAAACCAATGGCAATCGCATCGGAAGGCCGGGAGTCGATGTCAAATGTGGTGGCTCCGTCGGAACACACGATGCGCGAGTAAAACACGCCCTCCTTGAGGTCGGAAATCACCACTTCCAGAATCACCACGTGCACGTGCTCGGCAAACGATTTGAACAGGTCGTGGGTCAGCGGGCGGTTGGGGCTGATTTTTTCGATTTGAATGGCAATGCTTTGCGCTTCAAACATGCCGATGATGATGGGCAGGCGGCGGTTGCCGCCCTTCTCGCCCAGAATCAGCGCGAAGGAACCAGACTGCGACTGGCTGGACGAAAGGCCCAGGATTTCAAGCTGGATTTTTTTCAAGGGGATAAAGTAAACTGGGTGTCTGGATGCTTAGGATAAGGTGGGAGGGCCCGTAAGCAGGGCAAGGCAGCTGTTAAGAATGTGCAAATAAAGAAAAGTCCTGCCATCTGCCGCTAAAATGCCCAAAAATAACTCCCAAGGCTAGAAAAGACTTAGGGACTCAAGCCTTGGCGTTCCTGCGAATGCCACGGGCCTAAGTCCCCAAATACGTTTATTCAGGCTTAGCCCAGCGCCTTTACGGCCGCTGTTAGCTTGGGCAATACGTCGAAAACGTCGCCAACGATGCCGTAATCGGCCGCTTTGAAGAAAGGAGCCTCCGGGTCTTTGTTAATAACCACAATCACCTTGCTGCTATTCACGCCGGCCAGGTGCTGGATAGCGCCCGAAATGCCGCAGGCAATGTACAGGTTCGGCGATACCGTGATGCCGGTTTGGCCCACGTGCTCGTGGTGAGGGCGCCAGTCCACGTCCGATACGGGCTTGGAGCAGGCGGTGGCTGCGCCCAAAGCTTTGGCCAGGTCCTCAATCAGGCTCCAGTTCTCGGGGCCTTTCATGCCCCGACCGCCCGAAACTACGAGGTCGGCTTCGGGCAGCAGCACGCCGCCGGCTTGGTCCTGCATGATTACCTGGGTAGGCGCGTCGGCAAAGTCAGCATCGGTTAGTTGGGCGGCGAAGGTGCTTACCTCGGCCGTTTTGCCGGCGTCGTGCTTGGCTTCGGTCGAGTTTTTCTTCACGGCGATGATTTTGCGGTCGCCGCTCAGCGCCACGTCCGAAAACGCTTTGCCGGAGAAAGCTCCGCGCTTCACCACGAACTGGCCGCCCTCCGTTTTAGGCAGTTCCACTACGTTGGTGGCCAGGCTGGCCTTCAGCCGCACCGACAGGCGCGAACCCACGGCCGCGCCAATGTTGGAATTGGCCAAAATGATGATTTTGGCCTGCTCCTGCTCGGCTGCCGTGGCAATGAGCTTGGTGTAGGCATTGTTCACGAAATCCTTGAGGCGCGGCTCGGCGTCGTGCAGCACTTTCGTGATGCCCTGCTCGCCCAGCTTGGCCAGGTTGGCCGCGTTGGCTTCGCCCACGGCAATGGCTGTGGCGGTGGTGCCCAGCATCGCGGCCACCTCGGCTCCATACGAGGCCACTTCCAGCGACGACTTTTTAACTTCGCCGTCGGCGCATTCAACTACAACTAATACAGACATGATTTTTTCTTTTTTGTCATCCTGAGCGCAGCGAAGGACCTTATCACGCTCGCGCCACTGAGTTAGTTAAAGCAAACGAAAGCAGCCGTGATAAGATGCTTCCTTCGTCAGCATGACAGACGAATTAAATGACCTTGGCTTCGTTGCGGAGCAGCTTAATCAACTCGCCGGCATTCTCGGCGTCGATGAGCTTTACGCCCTGCTTCTTGGGGGGCAGCGCAAACTCGGCCACGGTGGTGCGGGCGGGCTCGCCCACGGCGGGCACTACTTTCAGGGGCTTGGTGCGGGCCGTCATAATGCCGCGCATGTTGGGGATGCGGGGCTCGCACATGGGCTGCTGGCACGAAGCGACGAAGGGCGTGTTGACGGTCACGATTTCCTTGCCGCCTTCAATTTCGCGCTCCAGGGTGGCGACGTTGCCGCTCATATCCAGCTTCATGGCCGGGGCTACCGTGGGGATGCCCAGCATCTCGCCCACCATGCCGTGCACCTGGAAGCCGTTGTAGTCAATGCTTTCCTTGCCCATCAGAATCACATCGTAGGCACCTTCTTTGGCGATGGCGGCAATCTGCTCGGCCACGAAGTAGGCGTCCTGCGGCGCGGCGTTGACGCGAATCGCATCATCGGCGCCAATGGCCAGGGCCTTGCGGATGTTGGGCTCGGTATCGGCTTCGCCCACGTTGAGCACCGTCACGGTACCGGCGCCGGCAGCTTCTTTCAGCTCAATGGCGCGGGTGAGGGCGTATTCATCCCAAGGGTTAATCACGAACTGGACCCCAGCCTTGTTGAACTCCTTGTTATCGGGCGTGAAGGTGATTTTGGTGGTCGTGTCGGGCACGTTAGAAATACAAACCAGAAACTTCATCTAAACGGGGTTTGGGTGGCAAAATCAAGAGGAATGCTGCATGCATAACAACCTGTAGGAACTAGGGGCACGCGGCGGCAAAATTGAGGGCAACCGGCAAACGGTAGAAAAGCCGCAATTTTGCCCCAAAGGTAAACAAAACTCCCTCCCTGATGAACACCCCGCCCACCCGTTTGCAGCAGTTGCTGGCATTCTACGCCGATGACCCGACCGATGCCTTCACCATCTACGCCCTGGCCACGGAATACCGCGCCCTGGAGCCCGAAAGGGCGTGGGAGTATTACCAGAAACTGCTGACCGAACACCCTGACTACGTGGGTACCTATTACCACGCCGGCAAGCTGTTGGAGCAGTTCAATAAGAAGAACGAGGCCGAAAAAGTTTACCAAACGGGCCTGACCGTGGCCCGCAAAGCCGGCCAGCAGCACGCCGCCAGCGAATTGCGCCAGGCCCTGAACAGCTGCCTGGGGCTGGACTACGAAGACGAGTAGTCTGCGCCGCGCCGGTTGGGGCTCAGCAAATGCCCCGGGAGGCGGCGCGGCCTGCTGGCCGACGCCATCTTTCGGGGCTTTCCCAACTGTGGCGGTTAAAACTACGTGACTTTTTGACCGCCAAAAAACAGCCGTTCACCGGGCCGGAATCGTTGTTGGCCGTCGATTGGCTGGGTTCATTTTATCCTCATGAAGGCCGGACACCTTTGCATCGAAATCAACGATGTATATGTTTCGCTCCTCCATTCTGGCTCTACTTGGTGTCTGCGGCCTGGCCGCCACGCCAGCCGCCAGCCAAACCACTCCGCGCCCGGCATTGGCCGTCGCCACCGACACCGTGCGCCTCACACTGCCCGAGGCCGAGCAGCGCTTGTTTCAGAATAATCTGGCGGTGCTGGCCCAGCAGTATAACGTGACGGTGGCCCAGGCACAGGCCGTTCAGGCCCGCGTCATCGACAACCCTACGCTGTATGTGGAGCAGGATGTGCTGCGCCGGCGCATTGCCCGGCCTTCGGTGCCGGAGGGCACGGTGGGCAGCGAAGCCATTGTGACGGTGCAGCAGCTGTTTTCGCTGGCCGGCCGGCGGCGGGCGGCGGGCCAGGTGGCCCGGCAAGGAGCCGTGGTTGAGCAGTACAATCTGCAGGAGTTGCTGCGGCTGCTGCGCTACCAGCTGCGCACTATCTACTACGACGTCTACTTCAAGCAGCAAACGCTGAAGACCTACGACACGGAAATTACCTCGCTGACGCGCACCGTGGGTTTGTACCAGACGCAGTTCGAGAAGGGCAATATTGCGCTCAAGGAGGTTATTCGGCTGCGGGCGTTTCTGTTTGCGCTGCAAAGCGAGCGGCAGGCCATTCTCAATGACGTGGCCGCCGACCAAACCGACCTGCACGTGCTGCTGCGCGACGCTACCGGGAGCCAGTTTGTGCCCCTGGTGAACCTAGGCCGTACCCGCGAACTAAGCCTGCGCGGCTATTCGGAGCAGCAGCTGGTTGATACCGCCCTGGTCCGCCGCACCGACCTGAACGCCCGTCGTGCCGCCGTGGAGCAGCAAAACCTGAACTTGCGCCTGCAGCAGAAACTGGCGACCCCCGACCTGGCCGTGGGCTACACCTACGACAAGGCCGGCTCTTACATCAGCAACTACAGCGCCCTGACCCTGGGGATGGCCGTCCCGGTTTTCAACCGGAACCAGGGTAATATTCAGGCTGCCAAGGCGCAGATTGCCGGCAGCCGCCTCCTCCTCGACCAGCAGCAGCTGATTGTGCAGAGCGAGATACACCAGGCCTACCAGCTGGTGGCCCGCAACGACGAGCTGTTCCAAACCAACGACCGCGACACGTCCCCCTTCGCCCGCTTGATGGTTGGTATTGAGCAGAGTTACGCCAAGCGGGTGCTGAGCGTAGTGGAGTACCTGGACTTTTTCGAGTCCTACAAAAACAACCTGGTGCAGCTGAACACGCTGCGGGCCAACCGCGTGCGGGCCTTCGAACAGCTGAATTTCGCGGTGGGCAAACCAGTGTTCCGGGCGGAATAATTAGCAGACATTAAAAGGAGCGTGATGCGCCGCGCCGCCGAAGCCGCTCGCGTGGGTCCAGTAATTCAATCGGCGGCAACGATGCGAGCACGCGGCTGCGGCGGCGTTCCGCACGGTGCTCTTTCAATAAACTAACCAATTCTGATGAACCGCATTTTTCTGGGCCTGCTGGCCGCCGTGGCCCTGGCCAGCTGCTCCAAAGCCGAAGTCAAAGAAGAAAAGAAGGAGGGCTTCCGGCTTTCCGACACCATGATGCAGCAGATAGTGCTGGACACCGTGCGCCTGCGCCCGGTGCAGGACGAGCTGGTGCTGACCGGCGAAATAACGGCCAACGGCGACAAAACCGTGAAGGTGTACCCGTTGGTGGGCGGCGTGGTCGAGAAGCTCAACGTGCAGCTCGGCGACAAGGTGACCAAGGGCCAGCTGCTAGCCGTCATCAAGTCGGGGGAGATTGCCGATGTGCAAAACCAAACCACGGCCGCTACTTCCGACCTCGACATTGCCCGCAAAAACCTGGCCGTGGCCGAAGACATGTTCAAGGCCGGGCTGAGTTCGGAGCGGGACGTGGTGCTGGCCCGGGCCGAGGTAACCAAGGCGCGCGGCACGGTGGGCAAAAACGTGAAGCAGCTCAGCGTGTACGGCATTGGCAAGGACGGCATGTACGAGCTGCGTGCCCCCATCTCGGGCTTCATTACCGAGAAAAACGCCACCGAGCACGAGCAGTTTAACGACAGCAACGTGGGCAACCTGTTTACGGTGAGCGACCTGGACGATGTCTGGATTATGGCCAACGTGTTTGAGGCCGACATCTCGAAAGTGAAGGTGGGCTACTCGGCCGACGTCACCACCCTGGCCTACCCCGACCAGCACTTCCGGGGGCGCATCGACAAGGTGTTTAACGTGCTGGACCCCGACAGCAAGGTGATGAAGGTGCGCGTGCGCCTCAACAACCCCGGCTACCTCCTCAAGCCCGAGATGTACGCCCAAGTGCGCGTGGAAAATACCCAGGCGGCCAAGTCCCTGGCCGTGCCCGCCAAATCCGTGGTGTTCGACAAGGACCGGAACTTCGTGATGGTGTACCGCGACCGCACCCACGTGGAAACCCGCCCCGTGACCATCAGCAAGACCGTGGGCGAGTTCAGCTACGTAACCACCGGCCTTAAGGCGGGTGACGTGGTCATCGCCAAAGACCAGCTCCTGGTGTACGACGAGTTGAACGACTAGCTGCCCGCGCGCTCTGGGCGGCCCCTGGCCGGCCAGGGGCTTCTTCTTCGTTTTCTTGTATTCGTCCCAATTCGTTTTTGACCCGAGTGCGCGTCGGCCGTTTCGTCGTTGAACAGCGACAGTTTGGTCGTCAAAAAAGCAACCAGCAACCAGCCATCAGCTAAAAGCTAATAGCTCCATCAAATGAACAAGTTCATCCAGGGCATCATTGCCTTTTCGTTAAAAAATAAAGGGTTCATCTTTTTGCTGACCCTGGTGGTGGTGGTGATGGGCGTGGTGAGCTACCGCAACACGCCCATCGAAGCGTTTCCGGACGTCACGAACACCGAAATCACCATCATCACGCAGTGGCCCGGCCGCTCGGCCGAGGAGATGGAGAAGTTCGTGACCGTGCCCATCGAAATTGCCCTGAACCCGGTGCAGAAAAAAGCCTCTGTGCGCAGCACCACGCTGTTTGGCCTCTCGGTGGTGAAGGTAATTTTCGACGACGGCGTGGACGACGCCTTTGCCCGCCCGCAGGTAAATAACCTGCTGCGCGAGGTGGATTTGCCCGACGGCATCACGCCCGATGTGCAGCCGCCCTACGGCCCGACCGGCGAAATTTACCGCTACACGCTGGAAAGCAAGACCAAGACTGTGCGCGAACTCAAAACCCTGCAGGACTGGGTGATTGAGCGCAACCTGAAAGCCGTGCCCGGCGTGGCCGACGTGAACAGCTTCGGCGGCGAGGTGAAGAGCTACGAAATCAGCGTGAACCCCGGCAAGCTGCAGGACTTCGACCTCACGCCGCTCGACCTCTACAACGCCGTGCAGCGCTCCAACATCAACGTGGGCGGCGACGTCATCAACCAGGGCCAGCAGAACTACGTGGTGCGTGGCATCGGCCTGCTCAATGACATCGGCGACATCACCAACACGGTAATTAAGAACGTGAACGGCGTGCCGATTCTGGTGCGCGACGTGGCCCGGGTCACCGAGTCGGCGCTGCCGCGGCTGGGCAAGGTGGGGCGCGGGTTTGAGGACGACAAGCTGGAAGGCATTGTGGTGATGCGCAAGGGCGAAAATCCTTCGGAGGTCATTGCCCGCCTCCACGACAAGGTGGAGGAGCTGAACGGCAAGATTCTGCCGCCCGACGTGAAGATGAAAACCTTCTACGACCGCCAGCAACTGATTGATTTCTCCACCGAAACCGTGATTCACAACCTCCTGGAGGGCATTGTGCTGGTCACGCTCATCGTGTTCCTGTTCATGGCCGACTGGCGCACCACGGTCATCGTGTCGGTGATTATTCCGCTGGCCTTGCTGTTTGCCTTCATTTGCCTGCGGCTGAAGGGCATGAGTGCCAACCTGCTGAGCATGGGCGCCATCGACTTCGGCATCATCATCGACGGGGCCGTGGTGATGGTGGAGGGGCTGTTCGTGGCCCTCGACCACAAGGCCCACGAGATGGGCATGGAGCGGTTCAACAAGCTCTCGAAGCTGGGGCTGATTAAGAAGTCGGGCCGCGATATGGGCAAGTCGATTTTCTTCGCCAAGGCCATTATCATCACCGCGCTGCTGCCCATTTTCGCCTTCGAGAAAGTGGAGGGCAAGGTGTTCAGCCCGCTGGCCTGGACGCTGGGTTTTGCCTTGCTCGGGGCGCTGATTTTCACGCTCACGCTGGTGCCGGTGCTGGTGAGCATCCTGCTGAAAAAGAACGTGCGCGAGAAGGACAACTTCTTCGTGCGCGCCGTGAACAACGGGGCGCAGCGGTTCTTTCGCTTCACCTACGCCCGCAAAACCATCAGCCTCGTCATTGCCTTTGCCGTGACGGCGGGGGGCGTGTTTGCCTTCTCGTTTCTGGGTTCCGAATTTTTGCCGGAGCTGAACGAGGGCAGCATTTACGTGCGGGCGCAACTGCCGCTGAGTATCAGTCTGGAATCATCGAACGAGCTGTGCAACCAGATGCGGCGGGTGTTTCTCAGCTTCCCCGAAGTGAGCGACGTAGTGAGCCAGACCGGCCGCCCCAACGACGGCACCGACCCCACGGGCTTCTACAACAACGAATTTCTGGTCCAAATCAAGCACACGCCGGAGGTGGACAAGGAGATGAAGAGCAAGGCCTACCGCGAGAACCTGGTGGAGCGCATGAAGACCAAGCTCGGCCGGTTTGCGGGCGTTGATTTCAACTTCTCGCAGCCCATCACCGATAACGTGGAGGAAGCTGCTTCGGGCGTGAAGGGCAGCATCGCGGTCAAGATTTATGGCACCGACCTGGCCACCCTCGAAGGCAAGGCCCGCGAGGTGTACGAAATCCTGAAAACGGTGCGCGGCATCGATGACCTGGGCGTGCTGCGCAACATCGGCCAGCCCGAGCTGCACGTTGACTTGGACGAGGGCCGCATGGCCAGCTACGGCGTGAACAAGTCGGACGCCAACTCCGTGCTCGAAATGGCCGTGGGCGGCAAGCAAGCTTCGCAGCTTTACCAAGGCGAGCGCAAATACCCCATCCGGGTGCGCTACGAGCCGCAGTTCCGGCAAACGCCTACCCAAATCGGGGCCTTGATGGTGCCTACCATGGCCGGCAAAATCATTCCGCTCAACGAAATTGCCACCATTGGGTCCGTCACCGGCCCGAGCCTGATTTACCGCGACGACAACCGCCGCTTTGCCGCCGTCAAGTTCAGCATCCGGGGCCGTGACATGGGCTCGACCATCAAGGAAGCGCAGGACAAGGTGAACCGCCGCGTGCAGCTGCCCAAAGGCTACGAGCAGAAGTGGACCGGCGATTTTGAGAACCAGCGCCGGGCCACGCAGCGCCTCACGCAGGTGGTGCCCGTGAGCCTGGCCCTCATCTTCTTCATCCTGTTTATCCTGTTCGGGAACCTGAAAGATGCTGGCTTGGTGCTGCTCAACGTGCCGTTTGCCATCATCGGCGGCATTGCGGCGCTGCTGCTCACGCATACCAATTTTTCCATCTCGGCCGGCATCGGCTTCATCGCCCTGTTCGGCATTTGCATTCAGAACGGCGTGATTCTCATTTCCGTCTTCAAGCAGAACTTGGTGAAAAAGATGTCGTTGGACAGCTCGATTAACGAAGGCGTGATTTCGCGGGTGCGCCCCGTGGTGATGACGGCCCTTATGGCCACCATCGGCCTGATGCCGGCCGCCATCAGCACCGGCATCGGCTCCGAAACCAGCAAGCCGCTGGCCATTGTGGTAATCGGGGGCCTGATTACGGGTACTATTCTGACGCTGTTTATTTTCCCACTGGTGTTTGAGCGGTTCTACCGCGCGGAGCACACTAAGTACGTGCCGCTGCCCGGGGACAAAAACTACTTGGAGCCAGTTGTGGCGCACTAAGCAATTGGGGCCAGCACCGGTTAGGGCTTAATTTGCAGCAAGGAACATTGGCTAAGCAAACCAGTTGTTCCCAGCGCAACGTACTCTTGCCCTGATTATCCACCGAACCTCCGTCTAAATGGCCAGCCCCGACACTCACTCCCAAGTCCAGGATTACTACGGCACCCAGCTCCAAACCAGCCAGGACCTGCTCACCAACGCCTGCTGCACCGACGACATTCCGCTGGCGCACCGCCGCATCCTGGCGCAACTTGAGCCCGAGGTGCTGGATAAGTACTACGGCTGCGGGGTGTGCATCCCGGAAGCCATCGAGGGCATCACGGTGCTCGATTTGGGCTCCGGCTCGGGCCGCGATGCCTACTTGCTGTCTAAGCTGGTAGGCGAGCACGGCCACGTTATTGGCATTGATATGACCGAGGAGCAGCTCGACGTGGCGCGCCGCCACATTGGGGCGCACACCGAGAAGTTCGGCTACGCCCAGCCCAACGTCGAATTCCGTCACGGCTACATCGAAGACCTTAAATCGGCAGGAATTCCCGACAACAGCGTGGACTTGGTGGTGAGCAACTGCGTGCTCAACCTTAGCACCGATAAAGAGGCCACGTACCGCGAAATTTTCCGGGTGCTGAAGCCCGGTGGCGAGCTATTTATCGCCGACGTATTTGCCGACCGCCGCGTGCCCGAAACCCTGCGCCAAGACCCGATTTTGTACGGTGAGTGCCTAAGCGGGGCCATGTACACCGAAGATTTCCGGCGCCTGCTGCTGCGTCTTGGGGTGAACGATTACCGCCTGCTCAGCAGTCGTCGCCTCACCATCAACAACGCCGAGATTGAAGCCAAAGTGGGTAATATCGGCTTCTACTCACTCACAGTGCGGGCTTTCAAGCTCGACATTGAGGACAAGTGCGAGGACCACGGCCAAGTGGCCACGTACCTGGGCACGGTATCCGGCCAGCCCCACAAGTTCGTGCTCGACGACCACCATACTTTCGAAACCGGCCGACCCATGCTGGTTTGCGGCAACACGGCCGCGATGGTGGCCGAAACCCGCTACGCCCCCCATTTCAAGGTGCTGGGTGATACCAGCCAGCACTTCGGCTTGTTTGACCGCGGCACGGTTCCGGCTGTCGCCAGTGCCGATGCTCTGCCAGGGGGCTGCTGCTAGCGGTACCTCACCCCCTGACCCCCTCTCCAAAAGAGAGGGAGCACCGGAAAAGAGTTGAAAGTTAATCTCCGGACGGAGCTAATTTTCAACTCTTTTTTGCGTCTGCGCAAAGCTGGTGCCCCCTCTCTTTTGGAGAGGGGGTCAGGGGGTGAGGTTAGCGGTTGCGCAACTTGGTCCATAGTGCCTCTACTTCCGGTGCGGTGCGCGTGAGCAGCACGCCCGCCCCGTACACCACCGTGAGCACGCCCCCGCGCAGCAGCAGCGTGAGCCAGGCATTGCCGGTTTCGGGCAAAGACCAGGCGGCCAGGCCTGCCACGGTCGCCACCGCCAGGATGCGCGCAATGCGGCCATCGAACGGCTGCATGCCGTAGGTGCGCCACACAAACCACGTGCGGGCCGTGTTGATGCTGACCAGGGCAATGCAGTAGGCCAGGGCGGCCCCAGCCAGTGCCATTCGTGGAATCAGGAGCCAGTTGAGGACGACCACGGCCGTCGCCAGCGAGAGGTTGAATACCAAATCGAACCGGTAGCGCGGCGACGTAGCCACGATGATGCCGTTGACGCCCGTGATGCCGTCGAACAGCCGACCGGCCAGCAGCAGGAGCACGGCCGTGGTTCCCACCGCGTACTCGGGCCGGTGAATCAGGCCGTAGATAAAGTCGAGATTCAGCCCAATGCCCAGCGCTAAGTAGCAGCCCATAAGCGTGTTGATGCGGGTGCTGCGCCGGTAGAAGTCGGCCATTTTGGTCATGTCGCCTTCCTTCCAGTATTCGGCGATAAGCGAAAAAGCCGTTTTGTAGAGCGCCCGGAAGGGCAGGACCAACGCCGTGCTTACATTGGTGGCAATGAGGTAGATACCCGCAGCGGCCAGGCTGATTTTGGTGCCCACCATCAGGCTGTCGATATTGAGCAGTACCGTGCCCGAGATGTTGCTCAGCAGCACAAAGGCGCCAAAACCGAGCATCTCGCGCAGAGGCTTAATGCGCAACGCCGCCCGCGTGGGCCGCAGATGCAGCTCGCCAATGGCCGCCAGGTAGCAAACGAGCAGCACGGCCACCACCGCATACGCCCCCGTGTAGGCCAGCACGAAACCGTGGAAGCTCAAATAGCCCTGGCTGTAGGCCACGGCCGCGCCCACCAGCATGAGCCGCAGCAGAATTTCCTGGCAAAACGAGGAAAAGGACGTGTGAAACAACGACCGCAGGTACGCATCCTGCAACGAGCCCAGCATGATGCAGCCCGCCAGTCCAATGGCCGCCAGGTAGTGCGGCGAGAGCAGGGCCGCGTCGCCCTGGGCGTACCACTGCAGCAGTAGCGGCTTGCCCAGCCACATGAGCGCCGCCACCACCACAAAGCCAACGAGTGGCGGCCCCAGCAGCAGCGGAAAAAAACCGGCATGGTTGCGCCCTTGGTTGCGAAAAAACGGAAAGTACCGCATCCCCGCATTAGCAAAGCCGAAGGCTGCTACCTGCGCCCCAATGGTGGCCAGCGGCAGCAGCACGCCCGCCATCAGGCCAATCTGGGCCGGTGAAAGCAGCCGCGGCAGCACCAGAATGGTGTTGGCAAAGCCGATGGCCAGCCCCAGGTAAGAAATCAGGGTGTTGCGGATGCCCTGGCGCTGAACGATGCCCAAAAGAGTGAGGGAGTGAGGGAGTGATTAAGCGAATGTCCACTGGTCAACCGCTGGGCTCGAGGACCGGGGGGCATTTGCTCAGGGGCGAAGTTCGGCCACAATCTGGCTTCCGGTGAGAAAGGCGGCTCCGTGCTGCTGCAGGTAGTGCATGATTTCAGCGAACTGGCGCGGGCCGGTCAGGTGGTTGGCTGGGTCAAAATGGTCGTTGTGCCAAAGCACGGTGGCCACGCCGCCAAATTTTTTAATTTCCTCCAGCATCGGCCGCAAAGCGGGTAGGATTTCTTTGGCCCGCAGCTGCAGGTAGTTGGGGTGGTGCAGGGTGGCATCCATCACGTTGAGCGGGATTTCCAGAAAATCGTGCGCAGCTCCCGTTTGAAAATTATAGGGATAAAACGGCCGGCAATAAGAGTTGCGAAAGCCGAAATGCTCCGCAAAGCCCAAGGTGGAATCGTACGAAAACCGGTCAGCCGAATCCACCAAATCCGGCGTTTGGCGCGGCTCCCAGCGCAGGTAATGAAAGCGCAGGCCGGTAGTGCCGTGCCGGAGACTTTCAATTTCTTCTTCCAGCTGCAAAGCGTTGGCGGCCGTGCCGATGCTGCCGTGCAGGCTGATTTCGCAGCCCAGCTCCTTTAGTTTTTGCAGCCGCACCAGTAGCGCAGTTGAGAGGCAGTAGTCCGCATTCGGCGTGCCGTCGGCCCCCCGCTGGTTGGCTGGCAAAATAAAAAACGTGGACTTGGCGCCGTACGCGGCCGTGGTAGCAGCCACTGCCTCCAGGTTGTCCCAGGCATCGGGTTGGGTGAAGTGTCGGAATAGGTGTTGCCCGAATCTCAGCAGTCGCCCTTGTTTCAGGGCTGCTTTAGCGGGGGCTTTCCAGGCGCTGCGCAGGTTGTCGATGTCGTGGGTGATGAAGGCGGCGAACGGGGCGCCTTCGCGCCAGGAACGGAGGCGTAGCGGCTGGCCGGTTACATGCTCCACGGCCGTTTTTAGCACGTCGAAGTAGTAGTTCACCACGGGCAGCGCTACAAATCCGTACTGCTGCTGCACGCTGGCCGCGTAGGAAAAACGGCCGTGTCGGTCGCGGATATCCGAGAAATACTCCTGCCAGCCGCTGAGCAGGTAAAAGGCGGCCGCAATCAGGTCGGCGTGGATGGTAGCCACGCCCGCACCCAACTCCAGGAGTGGCAATTCGGGCTGGCTGTCGAAGAAAAACGGCACCCGCTGCCCGGCCCATTCGCGGAAATTCGGCGCGGGCGGGTAGGCCGTGGCTTGCTGAAAAAATGCGCCCGCCGCATCAGCTATGGTGATGGCAGGCTGCACTCCTGCATAGCCAACTGAAACGTTGGGTACCTGCTCATACGCCAGCCGGAAGTGCCGCAGCACATACGCCAGCCGCGTTTCTTCGGAAACAGGGGCCGCGTTGGGCACGGGTAAGGCAGGTGGAAGCGCAGAAGCTGGCATTAGAGTGGATTCCCGTTTTATGTGCCAAGTTAAAAGTTGAGAGTTAAAAGTTAAAATGCAATCTGTCTGATTTTTAACTCTCAACTTTTGAATTTGTCGCAAAGATGTACTCTGACTGGGAAAATACATTGACTCAAAAGTGTATTTGCCTCAGCTGCTGGCCGCTGCTCCCAGCCACGCATTGAGCAGCGCCAAGGTGCGCGGCTGGCTACGGCCCTCGTCCGGCGTGCCTAAAGTCGCGTTGTAGTAAGCCGCCCGTCGGTAAAGGTCAATGGGCTTGTGCTGGGCGTAGCCACGCAGCACGGCCGCTAGCTGGGCCGGCGTGTCGGCCCGCGCCACTAAACCGCGGGCCGCGTAGCCGTAGTAGTCGTCGGTCAGCGGGTTGGTGCCGAAGCGGTAGTAGATGCTGGCCACGTTCAGCAGGGTGGCTTCGAGGTGCGTGGAGGTGTCTGCGGCCACCAGCGCATCCTGGCGCAACAGGAAATCGAACACGTTTTCCCGCCAGGCACTTGACCAGTTCAACGATGGCAAGAGCTGGCGCAACGGCTCAAAATCGCGGCCGTCGCTGGGGTGGGGCCGCAGGGTAAAGGTGAGTTCCGGTAGCTCACGCAGCAGGTAAGTCAATGTTTGGGTAAGCGCCGGGAGCGGGTCGTGAATATTGCAGGCTAGGCCCACGCGGCGCACGGTCGGCATCGTGTTTTTTTGGTTGAGGTAAGCGTCCGCTTTGGGCATGCCTACTAGCGCTACCCGGCCATGCACGGGGCCGCAGCGGCGGTACTTATCCAGCGCGTCCTGGCCTTCCAGTAGGTTCAAATCGAAGCCCAGCGGTGGGAAGTTGGCGCTCACGCTGGCGTGCTGCACGTAGGCGGTGGGTACGTCCTCGGCGTGGCAGGCCAGCAGGAGGGAGCGGGTATCGTCGTTGTGGTCGTTGGAGAAAATCACGGCCCGCGGCCGGTAGTGCCGCAGCGCCCGCCGATACACTTCATAGTAGCCGATGGCGTAGAAAATGAAGTCGAAGAAGCGCCAGGCCCGCCCACCATCGGTGCGCAGCAGGCCTGCCAACGCCAGCGGAAACTGCCAATAATACAGCAGCTTACGCCGCAACGACAGCCGGTTCACCGCCTTATTGTAGCGGCCGATGTTCTTGGCCTGGCCAGCTACCAGCACCGCATCGGGCCGGGCCTTTTGAATGAACTCCAGGGCGTCGTAGTTGTTGGCGCTCACCACGTAGAGCCAGACTTTGCCGTGTAGGTCGTCGCGGTTTTTTATCGGCTGAAACATGTTGCCCACCAGCCGCAGGCCCGCGTAGCCCAGCACCCGCGCCAGCCGCTTGAGCGGGTTGGCCGGCGAAATATCAGCCAGCGCGGCCGGGGGCAGCGCCGCGAATATCGCCGTGAAGCGCAGCTGCAAAATATCGCGCAGCCTAGGAATAAGCGACAACGTGGGAGCCGGCATTACAGTGCTTCCCAGGTCAGCGGGGTGCCGGGTTTGAGGTCCTTCACGGCCTTGCGGCCCAGCACTACGTCCCAATGCCGGGGCCAGAGGCCATCGCCGGGCCGGATGATTTTCAGGTTGTCCGTCGTGAATTCTTCGCCCGCCGCAATGGGCTGGGCTACGTAGATGCTGCGCTTGTAGAGGCGGCTTTTTTCCTCACCGGTCTGGATGCAGAGTTGGACCGTGCCCAAGGCCTGGTGCGCCCGTTCGGTTTCTTCCACCAGCATTTTGAGCTCGTGGGGCTCCAGCGAAAACGCGGAGTCTACGCCACCCTCGGCGCGGCTTAGGGTGAAGTGCTTTTCGATGACACAGGCCCCCAGCGCTACGGCCGCCACGCTCGCGCCCACGCCCATGGTGTGGTCGCTCAGGCCGACGGGGCAGCCGAAGGTTTCGGCCAGCACCGGGATGGTGCGCAGGTTGGTATTGGCCGGCGAGGAAGGGTAGGTGCTGGTGCATTTGAGCAGCACCAACTCGCGGCAGCCGGCCTCGCGCAGTACCCGCACGGCACCGTCAATCTCAGCCAGGGTGGCGGCGCCGGTGCTCACAATCACGGGTTTGCCCGTGGCGGCTACTTTGCGCAGCAGCGGCCAGTGGGCGTTTTCAAACGAGGCGATTTTATAAGCCGGTACGTCCAGCGTTTCCAGAAAATCTACCGCGGTTTCGTCAAACGGCGAGCTAAAAGCCAGCATACCGTGCTGCCGGGCGCGGGCAAACAGCTCGGCGTGCCACTCCCAGGGCGTGTGGGCTTCCTGGTACAGCTTGTATAAATTCTTGCCTTCCCACAGCGACTGGCCTTCCTCGTCGATGGCAAAACCGGTGTCCATCGTAATGGTATCGGCGGTGTAGGTCTGCAGCTTCAGGGCATCAACGCCGGCGGCGGCGGCGGCATCCACCAGGGCCAGGGCCCGGGGCAGGCTCTGGTTGTGGTTGCCCGACATTTCGGCGATGATGAACGGCTTGTGGGCGGGGCCAACCGGACGGCCACCGATGGTAATTTCGGTCATGAGTTGATTTGGCAGTATTCGAGGGGGCAAAGGTAGGCGGGCCGTAGCGCGTTGCGCCCTACGATGCCAGCAGCGCCGCCACAAACTCCGTCGTCAACTCATCCAGCGTGTGAATGCTCCGGTCCGCCTCGTGCGCCGCGTCGGCTGTCAGGTGCGCGTAGTTGCCCCGCAGTATCCGCACCGTGCGGAAGCCCAACGGTTTGATGCCCACAAAATCCTTGCGCACGTTGTCGCCCACGTAAATTACCTCGGCTGCGCCCATGTCCTCGCGCCGACAAATCAGCTCAAATACGTGCGGGTCGGGCTTGGCGCGGTGGCGGCCGTAGCGGTTGGTGAGGTAGGCGTGGCGTACCCGGCCGGCCAGCGGTAGCGCCGCCACCTTGCGGGCCTGCACTTCCTTGTGCCCATCCGTCACGAGGTAGAGCGGCCACTCGGCAAAGCGGGTGAGGCAGCGTTCGGCATCCGCAAACAAGGCCAGCGTAGGCCGGTGCTGGCGATAGGCGCGCAGGCAGGCGGCCACCAGCGCCTTGCTCCAGCGCCCATGCTGGCGCAGCACGTTATCAAACACCTGGCCCCGGCCCAGCACGGCTTCTTCCGCAACCATGCCCGCCGCCAAGGTTTCGGCCGGCACGGCCAGCAACGGACTAAGGAAAGCCGCAACCGCCCGAAAACCACTGTGCACGTAGTTCAGCTCGGGGTAAAGCGTGTCGTCAAGGTCGAAAACGAGGACGGGCATGGGCGGTGTTACTGAGGGGTAACCATCGTCACTACATCTGCCGCTGCCCGCACCTGGCGCAGTGGCCCGGCAGCCGGACGAAAAGGGAATTGGCTCAAATCAGCCCCCGCTGCTTCCTGCAAAAACCAGAAAAACGAGTCGACGCCTGCCGCGATGCCCAGCGTAGAGGCCCCGCCAAAACGACAGTTGCACTCAATGATGAGCAGTCCGCCATCATCAGTCAGCAAGGCTTGCAGCACGAAAGGACCATATAGGCCCAGCTTTGCCACGAGGGGCGTGAGGCGGGCCACCAGGGCCGGGTCGTGAATAGTAGTAGTCACCTGCGACTCGCCCCGCACCACCACGTCGCGGGTGCGGGCCATGAGGCCGTGCACTTGGCCGTCCCGGTCAATGTAGCCATCCACGCTAATTTCACGGCCGTGGATGAAGGGCTGAAAAATGGGTTCCTGCAGGGTTTGGGCGTGGGCCACGGCGGCCGCGTAGGGAAGGTTGAGGCCGAGGCTGAGCGAGCCGGCCCCGTGCCGTTCCTTCACCACAAAGGCGGTAGTGGGAGTGGACACGTCGCCGGTCAGCGCCTCGATATTGAGGCTGGTGGCGATGACGGGCAGGCCCATTGTTTGGCCGAATTCGGCAAACTCCAGCTTGTCGAGGCAGCGGTGTACGGCCTCGGGCGCACTCACCAGTACGGCGATGCCGGCCTCGGCCAGCGCAGTGCGGTGCCGGCTCCAGAAGGCCAGCTCGCCGTCGCGGGTGGGCACCACGCGGGTGATGCCGTGCGCCTGGCAGTAACGAATGATGCCGGGCAGGTGCTCGTCCGTAGTGGTGGGCATCACCCAGCTCGCATCGGTGAAATGAAAGCCCAGCGCGTGCGGGTTGAGGTCGCCGCCAATGACGTTGATGCCGGGGTGCAGGCGCTTGGCAGCGTGTTTCACGGCTTGGGCCAGCGGCACCTTGGCCGACAGGCTGCTGATGAGGACGTGCCCCGGGCTCTGGGCAGCAGCACTTTCATCGGCGACTATGGCAGCCTGACGCGCCCGCTCGAAGGCGATGATTTCGGGAATGGCCACTTCGAGCGTGGTCGGCGGCAGCCAGTCGATAACCCGCGACCAGGCCGTCATATCGGCTTGCGAGGCTTCAAAAAGGATATCTGAGGCTACGTAGTTGGCCCGCAGGTCGGGGAAGTTTTGCCGCAGCACTTCCACCACATCGGCCACGCGGCGGGCGCGGCCGGTGCCCAGGTTGATGAGGCCGGTAACCGTTTCGGCGGCGGCAAGGCGGAGCAGGCCCTCGGCCGTGTCGGCGGCGTAGAGGTAGTCGAAAAACGATTCGGCCCCATACACCGTGATTTCTTCGCCAGCCAGCAGCATGCGTACCCACCGTGAGGTGATGTCGCGCCCGTTGCGGCCGTAACCGCGGTAAATGCGCGGAGCCACGGTGCTAAACCGTTCAGCGCGAAAGTTATCCAGGAAGCGCAGCTCGATTTCGTGGGCCAGCTTGGCCATGCCCGTCAGGTTGCGGGGCAGGATATGGTCGGTTTCGCGCAGGCTGGTGGGCTCCTCCGGCACCTCGGCGGAGGTGTAGAGCGCCGGGTCATAAATGAGGTAGCTGGAAGCAAATACCACGCGCCGCAGCGAAGGCAGGTCCTTCTGCACCGTCATGAGGTGGTGGCTGAGCTGCACGTTGTGCCGGAAATTCTCTTCCCAAAAGCCGTAGGTTTCGGTAGAGCGCTCAAAAGTGGCGGCGAGGTGGATGAACAAATCGGGGGCGAAAACGCCGATTTCCTGCTCGGTGATAAAATTCAAGTCGCCCTGTCGGTACTGGAATCGGGCCGGAAAATCAGCTGGCCGGGGCTTGATATCGCCGACCAGCACCTGAATATCGGCATCGAGCAGGGCTAGGCGGCGCGTCATTTCCTGACCAATTACGCCGGCCCCGCCGCTGATAAATATTCGTTTAAAGGGCAGTTCCAAAGGCTGTGGCATAGTCGGCGGCCAGCTGGCCGTGCATCAGTGAGTCGGCAAAAGTACCGGGCTTTAGCTGCACATGCTGCCGCAGGCGGCCTTCCAGCCGAAATCCGGCTTCTTCTAGAATGGTGACGTGGGCCGGCCGGATGTCGTAGGTTTCGGTGAACAAGCGGTTGAATTTCAAGCCATCAAACGCTACCTGACCCAGCAGGCGCAGGTGCGCCCGGAAATCCTGGCGGTAGGTGGCTGGGTCGGCCGCCCGCGTGGGGTCAACCAGGAACGAAACTTCGGCCCGGCCATCGGGCCAGGAGAGGTGTACGAGGCCGCCGTAGGCAATCAATTCGTTCTTATACAGGAGCGAAAAGAGGAGCTGTCCTGGCTGTTCCTGTTCAAACAGGGGCAGCACTACCCGTTGAAAATAAGCCTCTTGCTGCTCTGTCGTAAGCGGCTCGGCTTGGCGTAGCACCTCCAGCTGCGCGTTGCGCCAGGCCCGAATAGGCTCCCGGTCCTCGTAGCGGATGGGCACCAGTTGGTAGTTCTGCCAGCGGTATTCGGCTTGGGGAAGGGGGCGGTAGGTTTTCATGGGGCAGAAATTACGAGAACGTCATGCCGAGCATGTGGCGCATCAAGCTAGGGACCGAGGCACCTCGCGTGCGGGAGCAACTCAATCGATTGGATTACTGCAGCACGCGAGATGCCTCGGCTGCGCTCGGCATGACGTTCTAGGTATGACGTTCTGTTGAGCGTGACGGCATTCTAAACCACCAAATAAGAAATCAGCGGGTTGAGCGGGCTGCGGCGCAGGGCGTAATTGGCCACGCCAAATACCTCGTCGAAGGCCAGGGTTTCGCCCGGAAATTCGGGGCAATTCAACTCATCGAAGGCCACGACGGCACCCTTGGTCAGGCGGGGCCGGATGGCTTCGAGGCAGGCCTTGGTGGGGGCGTAGATATCGAAATCGAAGTAAGCGAAGGCGATGACGGTTTCGGGGTGGTCGCGCAGGTAGCGGGGCACGGTTTCGGAGGCGTCGCCGGCCACCAGCTCAAACTTGCGCTTGTGCGGAATGGGGCTGTCGGCCTCGTGCAGGGCCAGGATTTGGGCGAGGTATTCCTGATAGTTCTCCGTCACGCCGTAGTCGCCTTCCTTCACCAGCTGGCCGTCCTTGGCATCCACCGACGGGAAGCCGCTGAAGGTGTCGAACCCAATGATTTTGCGGTTGTAGTTGAACGGCTCGTAGATGCCGCGCAACGCGTGCATCAGTGCTAGGTTCTGGCCCCAGCGCACGCCAAACTCCATGGCCACGCCGTGCACGGGGATGATTTGCTGGTAGAGCTCGGTGAAGAACAGCAGGCGCGAAAACGTCTGCCGGTTGAGGTACAGGCCCAGATTGTTGAGCAGCTCGGTGTTCGGTATGGGCGACTCGCGCAGGGTTTGGGCGAAGCCTTCGCGGCGCGTTTGCTCGGGAGCGGAGGCCCCGCTGAGCACGGAAATAGGGGAGGACATAATTAGGGATTAACGGTCAGTGATTAATGGGTAGTGTCAGTGGAAGAATTAATCGTTAATCACTGACCGTTAATCACTAATTGGGCGGGCTGCAAAAATGCAACAATACTGCGGCCCAGCCCCACGCCGGCCAGGGCTTCGTAGTAGGCTGCCACGGCGGGGAGCGGCGCGGTGCGCAGCAGCAGGTTGTCCTGCTGCAGGCGGGCCTGGTGCGCGCCTTTGCCCAGGGTGCGGTCCATGACGTAGTTGGCAGCGGGGTTTAATAGGTTGAGGTCAATGGGTTGGTCGCCAATGACTTTTGCGATGTGCCAGCCGGTAGCCTTGGCTATATTGCGCAGGCCGGCAGAATTGAAATAGGAGAGGTGGTCGGGCAGCACCACCCAAAAAGGCCGGTCAATCTGGCCGCTGTCGAGCAAGTGCTGTTGAAGGACCGAAAAATCGTTGGGCACGTCCACGACCAGCACGCCGCCGGGGTTCACCAGCGCCCGGCAGAGGCGCAGTAGCTCGGCTGGTTCCAGTACGTGTTCCAGCACGTTATCCAGCCACAGCACGTCGAACTGCTGGCCGGCCGCTACCAGCGTTTGCAGCTCTTCGTAGAGGTCGCCGGTGCGCAGCCGGTCCCGCAGCGCGGGGTGAAATTTTTCCAGGCTGAAGCTGCTGAAATCGAGTCCCAGCACCTCCCAGCCCTGCCGCTGGAAATAGTCCAGCGCCCAGCCCTCGCCGCAGCCGATATCCAGGAAGGAGCCGGGGTTTGCAGCAACGCCAGCTGCTTGTTTCCCAACGGCATCAGCAGTGGCCGAGGGCTTTTCCAATTCGGCTCCTTTCGGTGCAGGCATAGGGACGTGCTGATTCCGGGCACCAACCCGGTTGGGCTTGCGCAGTTCCTCCAGCACCCAGTGGCGCAGCCGCAGCTTGCCTTCGATGTGCTCCAGCTCCTCGGGCGGATAAGCCGCCTGGTAGGTGGTCAGGTTCTCCTGGTAATACCGCTGGGCGTAGTAGTCGCGCAGCTCCGCAGGCGTGGGCTTTTGCTTTATTTCGTAGAAGCCGAACTCGTTCAGGCGCAGAGTGTCGGGCAGAATCATGTAGTTTTTTGCTCGATGTGCGCGTTCAGGGCCATGATTTCGGGGTGCGCTTCGAGCAAGGCCAGCAGGTTGGGCACATCGAGCAGGTCGGCGTGGTAATCCGCAATGAGCGTGCGCAATACCGCGTAGTCTTCCGCCGTATCGAGCGTGATGCGGAAGCGGCTGAAGTCGCCGCCGGGCCATACCTCATCGCGAAAAACCACGCGGCCGGCCGTGGCGGGATTGGTCTTGATGTACGGGGTGACGTGCTCCCGCTCGTAGGGCAGCGTGGCAATGGTGTGCGCCTCGGCCAGTAGTTGCATCGAGAAAATCTCGAAATCCAGCCCGCGCGGAAAACTGCGAACGATGGAATTGGACCGGTACGCCAGCGGGTTGTTTTCTGCGATGTAGCGGCCCACGGCGGCCCCAATCAGCGGGCCGTCCACCAGTGGGCAGTCGGAGGTGACGCGCACTATCACGTCGAGGCCGAACTCCTGGGCCGTGCCGTAGTAGCGGGCTAGCACGTCGGTTTCACTGCCGCGGTGGTAGGGAATTTGGTTGGTTTCGGCGTAGGTAGCCAGCACGTCGTCGGCTGGCTCGGTAGTGGTAGCCAGGAAGATGGGCAGGCCGCTTTGGCGCAGGCGGGCTATGTGGTAGTCGAGCAGCGGGCGGCCAGCGGCGGGCAGCAGCACCTTGCTTGGCAGCCGGGTGCTGCCCATCCGCACCTGCGAAATAATGCCGGCGCGCTTCATCAACGGGTAGTTTTTTCGAGCAGGTACACTACGTCCTGGTTGCCGCGCTCGGCGTCGTTGATATAGGGGTAGAGGTTTTGTTTCACGAGGCGCAGCTCCGGGAAATTATTCAGAAAAACCTGGGCAAAGTCGGTTTTCCAAAGGAAGCCGTCGTTGCCACGGTACTTTATGGGCGTGGTTTCGGGCGCGTAATATTCGTAGCCCATGATGTAGCGGCCTGAGCAGCGCACCATTTCGCCCATGATACGCGGCAGGTCGTTGGGGGCGATGTGAATCAGCACGCCGTTGGTGCACGTCACGTCGAAGTAGTTGTCCTTGAAGGGTAAATCGAAGCCGCTGCCTTGCAGGATGTTTACGCCGCGCACGAACTCGCGGGCTTTTTCCACCGCGTAGCCTTGCAGCTCCACGCCATACAGGTTGGTGAAGCCGGCGGCTTGCAGGCCCACCAGCTGCATGCCGGTGTTGCAGCCCACTTCCAGAATGCGGGCCTCCCGGGGCAGGTCGCCGAGAAATTCGGCGTTCATTTCCAGCTTGGTGTGGCCGTAGAGGTCGCGGTAAAACGCATTCCACTCCTCGAGCGGGCGCGAGTTGCGGTCGGTGTATTCGCGGCCAAAGTCGCCGGACCAGAAGTCCTCTTGTTGGGTATGCTGCAAGGGAAGGGAGCTATTTGGAATAGAGAAATCAGAACGTCATGCTGAGCGCAGCCGAAGCATCTCTACCGCTTCGCTGCAAGCAATAAATTACTTGCGCGGTAGAGATGCTTCGGCTGCGCTCAGCATGACGGGCTGTCATTAATGCTTATTGCTGTCTAAAAACTCGACGATGCACGCCACCACGTACTCCTGTTCCTCGTCGGTGAGGGTTGGAAATAGCGGGATGCTGAGGCAGCGGGTGTAGTATTCCTCCGCCAGCGGGAAGTCACCGGCTTTCCAGCCCAAGCCTTCATAATAGGGCATGCGGTGCACCGGGATGTAGTGCACCTGCGCGAAAATCTGCTTAGTTTTCAGGAAGTCGTACAGCTCTTTGCGGTTGGCTACTTCAATCACATAGAGGTGGTAGGCGTGGCCGGGGCGGCCGGGGGCCAGCACCGTTACGCCGGGTAGTTGGGCAAACGCGGCGTCATACTGGGCGGCCAGCTGGCGCCGCCGGGCCAGGCCCGCGTTGGCGCGGGCAAGCTGGCTCAGGCCGAGGGCGCAGTTGAGGTCGGGCAGGCGGTAGTTGTAGCCGAGCTCCTGCATTTCCATGTACCAGCCGCCGTCGGGCTCGCGCACCAAGTCGGCCGGGTCGCGGGTGATGCCGTGGGTGCGCAGGCGCAGCAGGTGATGGTACAGCTGCTCGTTGTTGGTGGTAATCATACCGCCCTCGCCGGTGGCAATGTGTTTCACCGGGTGGAAGCTGAAGATGGCCAGGTCGGCAAAGCGGCCGTTGCCGCAGCGCTGCTCCTGGCCCTCGGAGTCCAGGAAATAGCCGCCCGGCGAGTGGCACGAATCTTCGATAATCCAAAGGCCAAACTCGTCGGCCAGTTGTCGGGCTGCTTCCAAATTCACGGCTAAGCCGGCGAAATCGACCGGAATGAGGCCGGTGAAATGACCTTTGGGGTGGCCGGCCAGCAAGGCCCGCACTTTCACTAGGTCAATCAGGCCCGTGGCCGGGTCGATATCGGCGAAATGCACCTCGCCGCCGCAGTAGCGCACGCAGTTGGCCGAGGCCGCGAAGGTGAGCGGCGAGGTGATGACGCGCTGGCCGGGCTGCACGTTCAGGGCCAGGGCGCACAGGTGCAGGGCCGCCGTGCCATTGCTCACGGCCACGGCGTATTGGGCGCCCACGTAAGCGGCAAACTGCTTTTCGAACTCGGCCACGGTGGGGCCTTGGGTCAGGTAATCAGCGTGCAGGCTGGCTGTCACGGCCGCCACGTCGGCGTCGGTGATGTGCTGGCGGCCGTAGGGCAGCGGGCGGGTGGGGCTGAAGGTGGTATTAGGCATCGGACCGGTAATGTAGTTTACACCTCAAACTCAGCGTCGACGTGCAGGCGGATTTCCTGACGAATCTGCTCGGCGTCCAGCCATTCTTCGTTGTTAGCTGAGTCGTAGTAAAAGCCCAGGGGCACGCGCTGGCCGTTAAATTTCTCGATGAATTTCTCGACGTCCCAAGTTGGCAACGAAGGCAGAATGACGTAGTAGCGGGCCAGCTCGACCGTGCTCAGCGCATCGGTTTCGGTAATCATGGCTTCGTGCAGCTTCTCGCCAGGGCGGATGCCCACAATCTTCTGCTCGCACTCTGGGCCGATGGCACGGGCCACTTCCGTGATTTTATAGGAAGGGATTTTCGGCACGAAAATCTCGCCGCCCCAGGCGTGCTCCAGCGCATACAGCACCAGTTTCACGCCTTCTTCGAGCGAGATGTTGAAGCGCGTCATGTCGGGGTGGGTGATGGGTAGCACGCCGGTGTGGCGCTGCTGCAAAAAGAACGGCACCACCGAGCCGCGCGAGCCGATTACGTTGCCGTAGCGCACCACCGAAAAACGCAAATCGCGGCTGCCCTTCATGTTGTTGGCGGCCACAAAGAGCTTGTCGGAGCATAGTTTGGTGGCTCCGTAGAGGTTGATGGGTGCGGCCGCCTTGTCCGTGCTCAAGGCCACTACTTCCTTCACGCCGCAGTCGAGGGCCGCATTGATGACGTTTTCGGCCCCGAAAATATTGGTTTTGATGCACTCCATCGGGTTGTACTCGGCGGCGGGCACCTGCTTGAGGGCGGCGGCGTGAATCACGATGTCGATGCCCTCGCAGGCGCGGTGCAGGCGCTCGGCATCGCGCACGTCGCCAATGAAATAGCGAATGGCCGGGTACTTGGCCGGGCTGAACTCCTGGCTCATCTCGTACTGCTTCAGCTCGTCGCGCGAAAACACCACGAGGCGTTTCACCTGCGGAAATTGTTCGAAAACGGTGCGGACGAATTGTTTGCCGAAGGAGCCGGTGCCACCCGTAACGAGGATGGATTTGTGGTTGAGGTCGAGAGCCATGAAAATTGTTAAGCCAAAACAGGACTGCAAAAGTAGGCGAAATGTAGCCTGGACTCTGCGAGTCCGGGCCCGGTACCGTCCGCGCCGCGCCGGCCCGGACTCGCAGAGTCCAGGCTACATTCCCGACCTTTGGCCGCCGGGGGCCGCCCCACGTTGCGAATGCTATTCAATTCTCTTCATTTCCTCGTCTTTTTTCCGCTGGTCGTCGGGCTGTATTATGGCTTGCCGCCGCGCTGGCGCGGGCCGTTGCTGCTGCTGGTCAGCTATTATTTCTACATGAGCTGGCGGGCCGTGCACGCCCTGCTGCTGCTGGCTACTACGGTGCTCGACTACTACAGCGGCTACCGCATGGGCCAGCTACCCACCAAGCAGGCACGGCGGCCCTGGCTCTACCTCAGCCTGGCCAGCAACCTGGGTACGCTGTTCGTTTTCAAGTACTTCAATTTCTTTCGCGACGCGGCCGTGCAGCTGGGCAGCGCCTTGCATTTGCCCGTGGGAGCAGGGCCCGCGCTGGGTTTGCTGCTGCCGGTGGGCGTGTCGTTCTACACGTTTCAGTCGGTGGGCTACATTATTGATGTGTACCAGGGCCGGCTGGAAGCGGAACGGAATTTTGGTCGCTTTGCTTTGTTCGTGGCCTTCTTTCCGCAGCTGGTGGCGGGCCCTATTGAGCGGGGTGGGCACATGCTGCCGCAGTTTCGGCGGGTGCACCCGTTCGATTATGCGCGCATTGTGAGCGGGCTGCGGCTCATGGCCTGGGGCCTGTTCAAGAAAGTAGTGGTGGCCGACCGGCTGGCCCTGTTCGTCAACCCCATTTTCAACAACCCGCGTCAGCACCCCGAGGGTCCGCTGTTGATGCTGGCCGTGCTAGCCTTCACCTTTCAGATTTACGGCGACTTTTCGGGCTATACCGACATGGCCCGGGGTGCGGCCCGGGTGCTGGGCTTCGATTTTAACCTGAATTTCCGGCAGCCTTACCAGTCGGCCTCGGTGCCGGAGTTCTGGCGGCGCTGGCACATTTCGCTGTCGAGCTGGTTTCGGGATTACCTCTACATTCCGCTGGGTGGCAGCCGGGTAGGGCCGGCCCGGGCCTATGGCAACCTGCTGGCCGTATTTCTCATCAGTGGCCTCTGGCACGGGGCCAACTGGACTTTTCTGGTCTGGGGCGGCCTGCACGGAATCTATTTGGTGCTGAGTATTTGGGCTCGGCCCACGCGGGAGCGGCTGGCGCAGCTAACGGGCCTGGCGGCTCACCCAAGACTGCGGCGGGTCTTGGGTGTGCTCGTCACGTTCGGGTTGGTGGCGTATGCGTGGATATTCTTCCGAGCCAATACGCTGGGGGACGCCCTGTTCATCAGCCGGCACTTGTTCAGTGGCTGGCATAACCTGCACGGCCGGCAGCTGGCCACCCTGTTGCTCGACTTTTCGCAGCACTACCGCCCCGAGCTGGCCGTGGCCGCCCTCGGCGTGGGCCTAATGCTACTGGTCGAGTACGCGGGCAGCCGGCGCAGCCCGCAGGCGTGGCTGGCCGCGCAGCCGTTCGCCACGCGCTGGGTGGGCTACGTGGGCCTGGCGCTGCTGATTCTGTATCTGGGTATTTTCAATAGCACGTCGTTCATCTACTTTCAGTTTTGAAAATGCCCGTGCGAGCTGCCGTATCCAAGTTGCTGTTGCGCCTGCTGTTGCTGGCGGTGGCGGGCCTGCTGGGAGCCACGCTGTTGGCCCCGGTGGTGCTGAAAGGCGGTGTGGATGCTTTCTACGGCCGTTTTACTACCCCGCCAGCCGGCTCGTTGGTGCTGGGTACGTCGCGGGCGGCGCAGGGCATTCGGCCGGCGGTGCTGACGGCGCGGCTGGGTGGGCAGCTTGAAGGACCGCTGCTGAATTACGCTTTCACCCTCACGCACTCGCCCTACGGCCCGGCGTACTTGCGCAGTATCCAGCGTAAGCTGCGGCCCGAAACGAAAAACGGCTTATTCATCGTGGCCGTCGACCCGTGGTCGTTGTCGCTCACCGGGCCAGAGGGCGCGTTTCCGGAGGATAATTCCTTCATCGGCCAGCTGCACCAGGTCAGCCAGAATCCCAACCTGGCCTACCTCACCCATTACCAGACCAAGCCGCTCTACCGCCTGCCCCTCGACTACGCCACCGCCACCGAGCGCCTGCATCCCGACGGCTGGCTGGAGGTCAATATCGGCACCGATAGTGCCCAGGTGCGCGCCCGCACCTCCCGCAAATTGCAGGATTACCGCCGGCTGGCTGCCAGCCAGCACCTGTCAGCGGGCCGCTTGCAGGCCTTGCGCCAAACCATAGCTTGGCTAAAACCCCACGGCCGGGTAGTATTGGTGCGGCTGCCGGTGGGCCCGTCGCTGCTGGCATTGGAGAAAATCTATCAGCCCGGATTCGACCAGCTCATGCGGCAAACGGCCGCCGCCCAAGCCGTGCCTTACCTGGATTACAGTACCCAGCCCTTTGCCACGACTGACGGCAACCACTTGCAGCGCGCCGCCAGCGCCGCCTTCAGTCAGCGGTTGGCGGCGGATTTGCAGGCTGTTTTACAACTCAAGTAATGACTCGAAATAACTGCACAAAAAAGGCTCCTCGCATCTGCGGGGAGCCTTTTTTGTGGGGCAAATGAAAAGTTTTATTCAATTACTACCCGCTTCACCATTGGCGTGGCTCCGGCCTGCACCCGGATGGTGTAGATGCCTTTTGCCAAGCCTGATACGTCGAGCGTCGTACCGGTAGTGGAAAGCGGAATATTTGCCCGAACCTGCTGCCCGAGGCTGTTGTAAATGCCCGCCTTCATAGCAATAGCCCCGGCCGTATTCGGCAGGGAAATCGTGAGCTTGGCATGGGCTGGATTTGGGTATAGCATTAACTCGAAGCCAGCCAGCGCCGCTGCCGTTGCCAAGGGGCCCATTGCGGGACCAAAGCGCAGCTCAAAGCGGCCGGCTATCGTTTGCAGGGCTTGCTGAGGGCTCACGCTGAAGGTGTAGCGAGTTTGCTGGCGCAGGTTGATTTGCTGATTGGTCTGCGCATCGAACAGGTAGGCGTCCAGGCCCGTGGGTAGGTTAAGCAGTTGGTCGGCGCGGAGCGTGTAGCTGCCCGCCGCAGGCACGCCGATGCTCAGCGGCACCACTGTGGCGGTGGTGAGTTTGGCCAGGCCCGCAATGGCCTGCGCCTCTCCGTTGGCGGCCAGGGCCGTCAAGTTCAGGCCGCTGGGATTGGGAAGCTTCATGGCATCGTACTGCGAATCGAGTCCCGCGGTGGCCCCGGTTTCGGCGTACACGAACAGCGCGTCGGCCGGACCGGCCGCGCCCTGCAAATTGAGCTGCACCAAGGGCCGGGTTTCGGCCGAGCCCCGGCGCACGGGTACCTGCGTGGTGTAGCTCGTTATCCGCTGAGCGTTGCGAAAAGTGAGGCTACCCGTGGTCTGGCCGGGGCTGACCCGCACGAAAAAGCCCTGGCTGGAACCAATGAGTGGGCTGCCACCGCCCATGCCGTTGGTGTAGGCGCGGTAGGTGCCGCTGTACTGGCTGCTGCTTTCGAACACGTACATGGCCGCGTCCAGGTTGGGGCGGTCGGCAGCGGCTACCGTAGTCCAGTCGAGCGGGGCGGGGTACGGATTGCCTACCAGTGCCCAGCCGCCGTCAGCAGCGGTGGGGCCGGCGGTACGGGCCAGGGCTACGGTCAGGTCGCCGGTGTTGAGGGTGCCGGCGAAATCAACTTTCTCAGCAGCCGAAATATTGACGGTGTAGCCCCGGCCAGCTGCCAGGGCATCGCTGGTAGCCAGCGGCGACACCCAGCCCTTGTCGAAGGCGCTGTAGTTGTTGGTGGTTGTGGCCAGCCGATTTTGGTCGTAGCCAAACACCGTGGGGAAAGGCGTAACCTGCCCCGGCGAAGCTGAGCTGTTGTAAGCACCGTTCAGTACTGGCGCGAAACCGGCAGTCATCAGGTCGGCAACTGTGGTGGCCGCTACGGGGGCGCTGTAGTGGCGATAGCCCACGCCGGCGTTTACCGAAGGGTCGAGGTACCGCTGCATCAGCGCGGTATTGCCCTGCACACGGCCCGTGCTGCTGTTCACAACCAGGGCTGTGCCCGCCGCGCTGGAAGGCAGGGTAAGGGTCTGGCCGTTCAGCACCAAGTTGCCCGTCGAGCCCACCGTCAGGGCCTGCATTACCTTTTCGGCGGAGTTCAGCGTGACATTGTTGGTATTGGTGGTGGTCAGGTTGCGCACTTGGCTGGGCAGGGCCCCGCCCGTTACTTGAGCCACGGTGCCATTGTAGATATAGCTGGCGTCGTTGCTGAAGCTGCGGGTACCCGTGAGCCGCACCGAGCCGGTATTGCCGGTCTGCTCAATGCCCAGCGGGTCGCAGATGCCCAAAGTACCGCCAGCGGCCAGTACGAAATTGCCTACCCCCGTAAGCGGCTGGCAGGCTGTGAGCAGGGTGCCACCATCCTGCACCGTTAGGGTGCCCATTACTGCGAGGGCACCAGTGAGAGTAGCAGTGCCGGCACCACCAGTTGTTGGCCCGGTGACGGTAACGTTACGGTAGGTGCCGCTCACGTTTTGCGGGGTACTTACTACCAAATCTGTGAGGGTCGAAACATCATTGAAACGCACGCTCACGGAATTTCCGGCAAAGTTTGCCACTAGCATATCCAAGTCGCTGTCTCCATCCAAGTCAGCCATTGCTACTCGATAAGGTTGACTACCTACTGAAACATCGGTGCCGTTTGTGAAAACGCCGGTGCCGTTGTTAACCCGCACACTCACGGTGTTGCTGAATATGTTTGGCACGAGTATATCCAAATCACTGTCGCCGTCAATATCCGCTGCGGTAACACCACCCGGTGAATTGCCAACTGGCAGGGTTGAACTCAATGTAAAAGCGCCAGTGCCATTATTGGAGAACACGACCACATTATTGCTGCCAAAATTGGCTACCAGCAAGTCAAGGTCGCCGTCACTATCAACGTCAGCAGCCGTTACACCTCGGGGCTGACTACCTGAACTTAGGTTAGTAGTGCCACTAAATGCACCGCTGCCGTTATTCAAACGGATGCTAACCGTTGTGCTCTGAAAGCTACCCGTAATCAGGTCCATATCCCCATCGTTGTCAACATCGGCGGTGGTCAAGCTGAATGGAAAAGTGCCAACAGGTACCTCTGAGCCGCCACTGAACGTTCCACTCCCATTATTAATTCGAATGCTCACGGTATTTCCGGCACCATTTGACACCAACAAATCCAAGTCGCCATCACCGTCCAAGTCGGTCAACATTACGCTCTGAGGTTGATTGCCCACGACCAATTCGGAGCTGCCTGAAAAAAGTCCGCTGCCGTTATTAAATCGCACACTGGCTGTATTTGCGTTATAGTTAGCAGTTACAATGTCAAGGTCGCCATCGCCATCGATGTCAGATAGTGAAAGGCCACGGGGCTGACTGCCGACTGGAACTTCGGCAGTACCGCCAAAAGCCCCACTACCGTTATTCAGACGGATGCTAACGGAATTACCTGTGAAGTTTGGTGTCAGCAAATCCAAGTCGTTATCGTTGTCAATATCCGCAGTGATTACGATATATGGATTGCTTCCAACCGATACTTCTGCACCATTACTGAATGTACCGTTGCCGCCAGTAGCTGCAGTCGTAAATTGAAAAACACGTGGCAAGGCCAAGTTGCCATTGGTGCTCCTAGCCGCAGTGGTTACTGTAGCAAATACTGTCTCACCAGGTTTAAAATCATGCGCTGGCGCAAACGACAAATTGTTCCCGGTCAGCGCAGTGGTGCCCGTGTTGCCGGTGCGTCTGCCACCACGTTGAGTGCTGAATATCTGCAGAGCCGCTTCTGAGCCAGAGCTCAAAGGCTCACTAAACGTTGCGGTTACACTACTGGCCCTCGGGGCTGAGCGTTGATTCACCGTTGGGGACACTCCCACGATGATAGGTTGAGCGAGCGCTGATAGTGGCAACAACCCAATGATGGGCAGTGCTATACCTGCTGATAATGAGCGTAAATGAAATGACATTGGCAAAAGTGTAGATAATGTGGATTGATTTGAGGAATTCGCAAAATGGAATCTAATCAAAGCTAGCTAAAATGCTGCTTACGAGCTTAACCAACGAAACCAGAAGACTTGCTATTGTGGCTAATTCCTATGAAAAAACGCTCAAAATAGGTATACGATAGGTAGCTGGCTACTAACGACACAATTATTGAAGTAAGCAACGTGTATATGTTTGGTACCGGAATAACTCTAGCTATCAATGAGAAACAAGCCTTAATAATCGCATATACTAATGGATGTAGTAAGTATACCGAATAGCTTATTTGGCCCAGTAATAGCAAAGGCTTATCGATAAACACCGATGCGTGAACAGAGCTAAAAAAGCTGTAACAAAGCAGCAAGCAGCTAACGATGAAGAACAGTCTGTTGAAACCCGTTACAAGCACAATGGCGGCGCCTTGAATTGGAAGCAATAAAAAAATTGCAAATCCAATGGCTCCTATTAAAGCACTCTGAACTAATCTTACCGCACTAGATTGAATGAACTTTCCCATTAATACACCCCCCAGAAAGAGAACGAACTGATTCAATGGATTTGTGTAAATATGCCACTGGTCAGACAAAGTCGCATTAGTTTTTAGAGCAACAAATGAAAAGTAACAAGTGATTACAAGTGCTAACAGGGCAAATAGAAAAAAAACGATTCGACTCTTGTTTAGTAGAAAAACTAACAAAGGAAAAGCAAGATAAAAACACAGTTCATTGCCAATAGACCAAGCGCCAGTCGCAAAGTAAACATCCCATTTTACCAAGCCAAAAAGTCCAGTCAGATTCAAAAAGACATCTGTAGCAGCCGGAACGTGTTTTGAAAGTGCGATAGAGAGTAACGTAGCTAACCATAAAAGCGGAAATATTCTAAAGAATCGCCTCTTGTAGAACTCTCGTAAATCGATAATCTTTAAATGAAGGCTTGAGCTATATATATAGCTAAGTGTTTGGCCACTCAAAATATAAAAGATTGCCACGCCGTAGATTCCCACTCGACCTAAAAACGAATTTGCCGGTTGCTCTCCGAAGGTCCAAGAGCAGTAATGGTAAGTCATTATACCCAAGGCAGCCAAGCCACGCAGATAATCTAATCCTGGTAATCTCATCTTTGCCTGACTCGGCGAAGGAATTGTCAGCATTTGAGAAAGGTTAAGGCAGTAGTTGGCTTTATTTGATGGCTATTTATGAGCTATTTTCCATAGGGCCTGAAAGTATCCGCCGGTCTGGGATACTCTTCTATGCGCATCGTAAGCGTCGTCTTCCTCTACAAGTGTATAGCTGTTGCCGAGCATCTGGCTATAATCAGCGAAAAGGATAGGCTTGACAACTCCATGCTCTTTGGAGCTTTCTTTTCCATTTCGAGCTTGCATCAAATAAACCCAGTTGCAATTGGATTTTACATAATCCAAGTAATTAGCTACGATGTCGGGCTCCATCTCGCCAAAGCTGGCGGCATTCCAAAAAATATCAAACTTGAAGTTTGTCAGTAAGGGAAATTGCCAATTGCCGAACAAGTGTATTTTGCCTTTCTCCAAAGTGGAGAGGTCACTGAGTTCCAAATTCTTTTCTGAACTAACAATTGCGTTGTTACCAAATACGTTTTCCAGGTATTTTTCGCACAAATACAATTGTGCGGGCAAGTCGAAGCAGAGGATTGTCAGATTCGGATACATTTTTTTAAGTATCTCAACCTGAAATCCTGAGCCTGAGCCGAGTTCAACAATGGTTTCATCACCTCTCAACTTTATGTGATTTTGAGCAAAGCAATACCGTACATAGAAGCTAAGAAATTTCATGGTGTATTTTTTACCCTTGATAACAAACAAGTCTTGAGGATTACCAAAATCACTTGCTTCTACATTGCTAATTGGTTGTGCACCCGATAGCTGTCCTTGAAGGCTGCTATATTTATAAGCCATTTCCCGTATGTCCGATAAACGCAAGGAATAAGGCAAAGAAGCGCGATTATCGATGAAAAGCTTCCGAACAATTTTACGGATAGACTTTATATAAAATGGCATTCGAGGATGGTAATAATATACCAAATCATTGAAGCCAAAGGTGGTGAATATTGGGTATTTTCCGCTCCTCAGCTCACTTAAATCAGCCTGTTTGACTTCATCGGTGATTTGTTCTTCGTATGCTCTCCAATATCTTCCGGCTTGAAATATCTCCGGTGCGTTACGGTAGGCTGCGTTAAGTTTGTCAAGGTGATTCATTTCGTGTAAATTTCGAGAGTTTTGTATTAAAATGACCCTATTATTGGTCAGGGAGTTTTAGTTTAGTTATTCATTATCTTACTCAACTCGCCTGCCAGCGCCCGGCGCGAGTAGCGCGTGTGGCTCACGGCCGGCAAGTCCAGGTTGGAGTTGATGCGCCACTGGGCCACCAGGGTTTCCAACGTATCGAGCATCAGCGCGGCATCCTGGTAGGGCAGGGCCTGGCCCGCGCCGCACTCCTGCAGCAGGTTGTCGGCGTCGGAGCCGGTGGGGCCCACGCACAGGATGGGCTTGTTGGCCGCCAGGTATTCGAACACCTTGCCGGGCAGGATGCCGAAGTTGCGCGGCACGTCCGGAATGGCCATCAGCAGCACAGAGGACTCTAATAGGTACTCGACCGACTTATCATGGGGCACGAAGGGGATGAATTCGGTGATGGGCAAGAGTCCCGCCCGCTCAATCTGGCCGCGTAGCTCAGCCGAAACCTGACCCACGAAGCGCAGCCGCAACGGTACCTCGGGGTGGGCGGCGGCGCAGGTAGCCACGGTCTTTAGCAACTGCTCGATGCGGTACAGCTCCGTGATGGTGCCGGTGTGGGTGATGCGCAGGCAGTCGGTTGGCGCGGCCGAGGACTGGCGGAAATCCGACTCGTCGTAGCCGTTGGGCAGTACGTGGAATTTGGTGGTGGGCAGCACCGGCAGCTTGGCCAGAAACAGGCGCTTGGTTTCGGGCGAAGTGACCAACACGGCGTCGGCCTGGGTCAGGACCTGGCGCTCGTAGCGCGCATCGAGCCAGGCTGCCAGCGGCGTGTGATGCAGGTCTTTGTAGTAATAAATATCCGTCCAGGGGTCGCGTAGGTCGGCCAGCCAGCGCAGGCCGTGGCGTTTTTTCAGCTCCAGGCCGATGAGTTGGGTGGAGTGCGGGGGCGAGGAGGTGAGCACGGCATCAAACTGCTCGCCGGCGGCCAGCAGCTGCTCCACGGCGGCCAGGGCGTGGCGGTTCCATCCCCGGCGCGGGTCTGGGATGAATAGGTTGCCGCGCACGAAGCGCAGGGCCTGCTGCAGCAGGCCGGGCTTGCCTTCGTTGGCGAAGCCGCCGTAGGGCACGGCGCGGCCCGTCAGCTTCTTATAGGACTCAAACGGCTCGGTGGTGCCGGTGCGGATGACGCGCACTGTCGGTGGGACCTCGGCCAGCAGGCTTTCGTCGAGCACGGGGTAGGTGGCCTGGGCCGGGTCCACGGTTATCACGGTGGCTTCCACTTGGAAATGACCTAAGTGCTTCACAAATTTCAGGCAGCGCTGCACGCCGGCCCCGCCCGAAGGCGGCCAATAATAAGTGATGACTAGCAGGCGTAGCGGGCGGGAAACGGACACGAAAGCGGGAATCAGAAAGCGGGCCGCGAAGGTACGCCGTTTGCCGGTTTTCGGCCTTTTGTGGTTACTTTTGGGGTTCAATTTCGGTTTGATTCCGGGCAGCGCCCGCCGCACCAAATCAGCCAATTCCGCCTAAGTCAGGCAAACGACGTTCAGCGCAGCTAATTCAGCGAATCCATGTTTGATAACCTCTCCACCAAGCTCGACCGGGCCATTAAAACCCTCAAGGGCCAGGGCAGTATTTCCGAAATCAACGTTGCGGCCACCATCAAGGAAATCCGCCGGGCGCTGGTTGATGCCGATGTTAACTACAAGGTTGCCAAAGATGTAACTGACAAGATTAAGGAGGCTGCCATGGGCCGCGACGTGCTCACAGCCGTGTCGCCGGGCCAGCTCATGGTCAAAATCGTGTACGATGAGCTGACCGAGCTCATGGGCGGCGAGAAGAAGGACATCACCATCAAGGGCGACCCGGCCGTGGTGCTGCTCGCGGGCCTGCAGGGCTCGGGCAAAACCACGTTTGCGGGCAAGTTGGCCAGCTTTATCAAGAAGCAAAACCGCACCGTGCTGCTGGTGGCCTGCGACGTGTACCGCCCCGCCGCCATCGACCAGCTGAAGGTGCTGGGTGAGCAAATCGGCGTGGAAGTGTACTCGGAAGTCGAGAACAAGAACCCCGTTGAAATCTCGCGCAACGCCATCGAGTACGCGAAGAAGAACAACAAAAAGGTCGTCATCATCGACACCGCTGGCCGCCTGGCCGTGGACGAGCAGATGATGCGTGAGATTGAGGCCGTGAAGGCGGCCATCAACCCGAGCGAGACGCTGTTTGTGGTGGACTCCATGACCGGCCAGGACGCCGTGAACACCGCCAAAACCTTCAACGACCGGCTGCAGTTCGACGGCGTGGTGCTCACCAAGCTCGACGGTGATTCGCGTGGCGGTGCGGCCCTCAGCATCCGGGCCGTGGTGGAAAAACCCATCAAGTTCATCTCGACCGGCGAGAAGATGGACGCGCTGGACCTATTCTACCCCGACCGCATGGCCCAGCGAATTCTGGGCATGGGCGACGTGATTTCGCTGGTGGAGCGGGCCCAGATGCAGTTTGATGAGGAAGAAGCCAAGCGCATCAACGCCAAAATCCGAAAAAACCAGTTTAATTTCGACGACTTCCTCTCGCAGCTGGAGCAAATCAAGAAGATGGGCAACATCAAGGACTTGATGGGTATGATTCCGGGCATGAGCAAGGCCATGAAGGACGTGGACATTGATGACGACGCCTTCAAACCGGTTGAGGCCATCATCAAGAGCATGACCAAGCAGGAGCGGGCCAATCCCGACTTGCTCAACGGCTCGCGTAAGCGCCGCCTGGCCAAAGGCTCGGGCACCGACATTCAGCAGGTAAATGCCCTGATGAAGCAGTTTGATGACATGCGCAAAATGATGCGCACCATGAATAAAATGAGCCAGACCAAGGGCGGTATGGCCCAAATGGCCAAGATGATGGGCGGCATGAAAGGCGGCCCTGGCGGCATGATGCGCTAAGCTCCCGCCCGCGGAAGACCTTCGCAGTCTAACTGCCTAAAAAAGCCCTGGCGATTCGTCAGGGCTTTTTTTAATGTCTCAGCTCGTCGATTTGGCTCGTTCAAAAGCTGGTCTGGGAACAGGGTGACGCCGTGACAGGGTGTTAGTAGCTAATGGATTGTTGCCGAAAATCATCAAAACATTCTGGCGAATTCAGCGCTTACCCAATGACATAGAAAAAACCAGATGCATCGGGCAACCTTGCGACTGTCGGCTCCGAGTTATGGGGGCAGACCGGGCTGCCGGCTACTTCTGTCTTTCATCACCCCAACCACTTCACTTTTAGAACCCATGTTTAAAAAACTACTTCGTTCGCTGGCCGCTGCTGCCTTGCTGGCCGCCCCGTTGGCGGCTTCGGCCGACCACCTGCGCCCCCACCTATTGCTGACGGCCCGGCTTAGCGGGGCCCAGGAAGTGCCCGCCGTGGCCACCACCGGTCAGGGCGTAGCGGCCATCACCGTCAACTCCAGGCGTGACACCATCTTTATTCAGGCGGCTTTCAACGGCTTGAGCGGGCCCGTCACGGGCGTGCATTTTCATGACGCCCCGGCGGGCATGAACGCCCCGGTGAGTGTGAACCTGATAAGCATGCTGCGCGGCAACCGCCTCTCGGGCTTTCTGGCCGGGGCCCAGGTCACGCCCCTGCGCATCGCGCGGCTCCTGCGCGGGCTGGTGTACCTGAATGTGCACACGGCGGCCAACCCCGGCGGCGAAATCCGCGGCCAGGTCACGGTAGAATCGGATGAGGCGCTGGCAGGCGTGCTGAGCGGCGCCCAGGAAGCGCCGGCCGTGGTCACCAACGCCTCCGGCCTGGGCGTATTCACCCTAAGCCAGGACCAGGAGCGCCTGAAGTTTCGGGTGGTGGTAGCCGGGCTGAGCGGTGCCATCACTGGCGCGCACTTCCACATTGCCGGCCCCGGTGCCAATGCTCCGGTGGCCCTGAGCCTCACGCCTTTCCTCATGGGCAACGTACTGGAAGGCGAAATTTCGTCGCAAGGTGCTACCCCGTTACTCACGCCCGCGCTGCGAACCGCGCTGGTGCAGGGCGGGGTGTACATCAACTTCCACACTGCCGCTAACCCCGGTGGCGAAATCCGGGCGCAGGTACTGCCCGAGCGGCGCGTGCTGCCCCTGGATGCTCGCTTCGACGGGGCGCAAATGGTGCCCGCCGTGACCACCACCGCCTCGGCCGTATCCGTGGGCCGGCTCGTCGGCACCCTCGACACCGTGCGCGTACAGGTGGCCTACACGGGCCTGAGTGGCCCGCCCGTTAACCTGCAGCTTTACGCCGCCAACGCTGGCGTTGCCAATACGCCCGCCAACCTCGTAAGCATCGTGCCCGTGATATCCGGTGTCGGTGGCAACACCGTGGGCAACGTTATCACCTTCGAGATTACGGCCCCGACCCTGACCCCCGCCTTAGTAAACCTGCTGCTGAGTAATGGTATCAACACCGTACTGACTACGGCCGCAAACCCGAACGGTGAAATCCGCGGGCAGGTTATCCGGCTGGCGCGCGAGGGCTACAGCATCGTGCTGAACGGGGCTCAGGAAAAACCTAACCCGGTAACCACCGCTGGCTACGGCGTGGGCTTTGTGAGCATCGACCGGGACCAGACCAATGCTCGTTTCGCCGCCGTGTGGGGCGGCCTGAGCGGGCCGGCCACTATGGGCCACTTCCACTCCGGCTCGGCCGCGCAGTCGGGCCCGGTGGTGTTCAGCCTGACTTCGTTTTTTGATAATGCCACCACTCCTACGTCCCTCGCCGGCTACTGGAAAAGCGACAACGCCGTGCCCTTCGACGTGAGCCGCTCGTTGCAGTTCCGCAACGAGAATATCTACCTGAACCTGCACACCGCTGCCAACCCCTCGGGCGAAATCCGTGGGCAAGTGTACCGGGGTGCACGCAACCTGCAGGTGGTGCTAGCCACCCAGCCCGCCGCCGTGCTGCCCGAAACGTTTAGTACCGCTCCCAATCCCTTCAACTCGGCGCTCACGCTATCATTCGATGCCCGCTTCAGTGCTACCGGTCAGCTTCGCATCACCGATATGCTGGGCCGCACCGTGGCGGCACAGGCCGTGGCCGTTCGCGCAGGTGCCAATTCGATGCCGCTGGCATTGCCCGGTGTTGCTCCCGGCATCTACCTGCTCACGCTGCGCATCGGCGAAAGCCAGGTGGTAACGCGCATTGCAAAAGAATAACTTGATTAGTTGAATAATAACGCTGTTATCGAAGCTATTTAGGAAGTCGAAAGCACGCCAGATAAGCACGGCGTTTCAACTTAGTTTTGACTGATTCTTGAACAGCTTCATCATATTTATTACCTGGGTAATGGATTTACAGGTAACAGCTTGAAGAAAATTCTAACTACTTCGGAATCTTTTGGTGCAATTGTTGTTAGTGCCATCGTGAAAGAATAGTTTTTAAGGTGTTTTGGTATGGAAAGTGGCATCCCTTTGGGTTGCCACTTTTTTTGTGCCATCTCTGGTAGCTACTTGTTGTAAGGAAGCTGCGGGGACCGCGTCGGACAAGACGAGGGGCTGGTTTTGGGCCCGGTGTACCTTGCATCCGTTTACCTCACGTTTCGGGATTTATGAAGCAGCTTATCGAAAAGCACCCGTTGGCCATCCGCTGGTTTCACTGGGTCAACTTTCCCGTTCTCAGCCTGATGATTTGGAGTGGCCTGTGGATTTACTGGGCCAATGATGTGTACCGTCTCGGTTGGGGCGATATCACGCTGTTCAAGTTCTTTCCGCAGTCGTTTTACCAGGCTTTCCACATCGACCACAAGCTGGCCCAAGGCATGGCGTGGCATTTCGTGCTGATGTGGGTTTTCTTCCTGAACGGGCTGCTGTACGTGCTCTACACGATTTATTCGGGTGAGTGGCGCTACCTGCTGCCCACCCGGCACTCGTTTCGGGAGGCGGTGCTGGTGACGCTGCACGATTTGGGCCTGTACAAGAAGCCACTGCCGGTGCGCAAGTTCAACGGTGCCCAGCAGATTGCCTACACCAGCGTGGTGCTCATGGGACTGGGCTCGGTGCTTACCGGCTTGGCTATCTATAAGCCTACGCAGTTTGGCTGGCTCACCGCGCTGCTGGGGGGCTATGAGTTTGCCCGCATCCTGCATTTCGCGCTCACCATCGGCTACGTGCTGTTTTTTATCGTGCACATTGCCCAGGTAGTGCGGGCCGGCTGGAACAATTTTCGGGCAATGGTGGCTGGCTTCGAAATCGAAGAAGTCGACCCCGCTACGCACCGGGTCACGGCCGGGCCTACGTCGCTGCCCGCCGCTGATGCGTCCCTTTCATCCAAATAACCGTTCGTTTTCAGCATGACTGACAACTCATCTGGGCCGCTCCCGGCCGATGGTCCGGGGGCTCCGTTGCAATCCGAAGCTGCGGTGCTAGCCGAGGCCCGCCGGCGCTCGCGGCGCTCATTCATTGGCTTGGGGCTGGCGGGCCTAGTGGGCATTGGGGGCTGGCGCTGGCTGTTGTCGCAGCCCGACGATTCCGGCATTCCGCGCCCGCTGCGCAAGGCGCTCGATGCCAACGGCCGCCTTAGCAGTGCTTATTTCAAGCAAACGCGCCTGGCCCCCGAGTTTGCTCGCAACCGCGCCCGCACGCCCCGCGAAAACGGCAAATACGGGCTGAAAAGCGAGCTTGACCCCGCAACCTGGCGGCTGCGCGTGCAGGGCTACGGCACGGGTCAAACCCAGGAATTCACGCTGGCCGATATCCAGGCGCTGCCCAAAGTGGCGATGACCACCGAGCTTAAGTGCATTGAAGGCTGGAGCACCATAGTGCATTGGGGCGGCGCGCGGCTGTCCGATTTTCTGGCCCGCTACCCGCTGGCCACCCGCAGCGGCCGCCCCGCCGACCCGCTAAACCCGCCCGCTGACCTGGCACCCTACGTGAGCCTGGTCACGCCTGATGAAAAATACTACGTGGGCCTCGACATGGCTAGTGCCCTGCACCCGCAAACGCTGCTGTGCTACGAGATGAATGGCCAGCCCCTGACCGCCGGCCACGGCGCACCGCTCCGGCTGGTGACCCCGCTCAAATACGGCATCAAGCACATTAAGCGCATCGGCACCATCGCCTTCGCCGACACCCGGCCGAAGGACTTATGGGCGGAATTGGGCTACGATTGGGATGCGGGCCACTAGGCCAAGCGCCTAGTGAACCACGCGCAGCTCGTAGCGCTCGGGTGTTGCGGCGGTTGCGGGCACGTGCCAGGCGCCCACGCGGCTGGGGCCGTAGCCGAGGTCTACTTTCACCCATTCGTTGCGGGTAGGCAGCAGGGCCAGTATTTCCTGCTCCAGGCGGTCTAAGCTTTGGCGTAGCTGGTCGGGACTTTGGGTCGGGGGTGGCCCGGCGAGGCCCTGGGTAGCGCGGCGCAGGGCCTTTTCCGTTTCCAGGTAGGTATTGACTTTCTCTTCGAGCGGAATGAGCGCGGGGTTCAGGTAGTCGAGGTTGGAGGCCATTGGGGAATAAAATTGCAGGGAAGGTGACGGCTGGTGCGGGCGGACGGCCCGGTTGCCAAATGAACGATTTCGCCGAAAAGATACGGGAATCGCGCCCTGGGCCTTTAGGTGGTCGCCTTGGCTGCGCCTGACGCCGGGCGGTTGCGCTGGCATTTTTCGCCGCAGTACTTCACTTCTTCCCAGTTGGCGCGCCACTTTTTGCGGTACTCGAAGGGACGGCCGCAAGTGACGCAGATTTTGGTGGGCAGTTGGCCTTTACGAAGTTTGGAAGTGAGCATGGGGGCGGTTGATAATCGGGTTTGCCTTTCAAACGCCCGGCCTCCCCGCGAAGTTTTGGGTAATTTTGGCCTGGGTAGGAGGAAGGCAGTCCGATTGGCGTGGCCTCCCCGCCCTTACCATCCAACGCATGACGACGACTTCCGCTCCTGATATTCTGGGCAAAGCCCTGCTGGACTACCACCGCGGCGATATCGCGGCCTCCCTCACCGTGCACTGCACCGCTGCTGATGACGAGCCCCTGCCGGCCGCGTACTTCTTCCGCCCGCTGCTGCAAATGCCGGAATTGGAGCGCCTGGCCCTCGACGAAAGCCGGGGCCGCGTGCTCGACCTTGGGGCCGGCGCCGGTTGCCACAGTCTGGAGCTGCAAAGCCGGGGCTTCGAACACGTGAAAGCCGTGGACGTATCGGCCGGAGCGGTGCAGGTGATGACGGAGCGTGGTGTGCGCACCGCCGCCCGGCACGACCTGTTTGCCCCGCTGCCGCCCACCGAGCTGCCGTATGACACCATTCTGCTGCTCATGAACGGCCTGGGCCTGACCGGTACCCTGGAGGGACTGGACAAATTTCTGGCTCACGCCCGCACCTTGCTGGCTCCCGGCGGCCAGATTCTGGCCACGTCGTCGGACGTGCGCTACCTCTACGAAGACGAGGACGGCGCGCTCCTCCTCAACCTGAATGGTCCCTACTACGGCGAAGTAGCCTATACCCTGAGCTACCAAAACCGCACCGGCGAACCCTTTCCCTGGCTTTTTGTGGATGCCGCCCTGCTCAACGATACCGCTGAAACAGCCGGCTACAGCGCCGAATTTCTCAGTGAAGACGAGAATGACCAATACCTCGTGCGGCTTTCTCCCTTAAACTAATGCGGAATGAAGAAGGCGGAAGGTGAAACCGCGTGTTGTCGGTTTTGCTCAACTCTTTGTTCCTGATTATCAATTTCTTGTTTCCCCAATGACCGACGCTACCACTTACCGCACCCGCTGGGCCGACATGGACCCCAACGGCCACATGCGCCACTCCGCCTACGCCGACTACGCCGCCGACCAGCGCCTAGTGCTGCTCGCCGCATGGGGTTACGACATCAAAGAATTTGCCCGCCTGCGGCTGGGTCCCATCCTGTTCCGCGAGGAAACCATCTTCCTGAAAGAAGTCCACATCGGCGAGGAAATCCGGGTGAATAGCCGCCTACGCACCGTGAACGACGACGGCACCCGCTGGAGCATCACGCACACCATCTACAAGGCCGACGGCCGCGTGGCCGCTACCGTGGCCGTGGACGGAGCCTGGCTCGACCTCGACCGCCGCAAGCTCATCACTCCGCCCGCCGAGCTAAGTGAGGCTTTCCGCAACTTGCCTATTTACGAGGCCCCGGTACGCTAGCCCGGCCGCCGGGTGCTTAGCTCCTGACCAGCTCGGGGCCAACGGGCCGCAGGGCTTTGGTGATGCGGTTGATTTGCTGCTGGTGGTGCAGCAGGTGGTCGAGCAAAAACTCCATCACCTGATAGATATTGATGCGGCCCGAGCGCGGGTGCGGAAATATGGCCCGGTTCAGCTGGCGGCCCGGAAATTCGTTGAGCAGCCGTTCGAGCTGGCGCCGCGAGGCTTCCCAGGTGGCGCGCAGCTCGGGCAGGCTGGGCAGGTCGCCGGCATCGGTAACGGTGGCCACGCCGCGCGGGGCCTTCACCTTAAAGCCGGGCAGGCGCAGAAACAACCGGATAAACCGCGCCCGCAACCGCGTGAACAAACCCACTTTGGGCAGCATTTCCTCCGCTTGCATTTTCTTCTGCACATACTGAATGATGTTGCCTTCAATGAACAGCAAGTGATGCACGACCTGCGTAGCCGACCAATGCCCCGGCGCAGGCGACTTGCCACTATCAGCCCCCAGCGCCTCGGCGGAGGCCAGCAGGCGCCCGGTAGACCGTTCCAATTGTTCTAATTTGAGGTGTAGGCGGTGGTTCATGCGAGTGGGAGCGATGAAAGCAGTGACGTAGCTTTGAGCGACAATTACGAGGGAATGTACGGCAGTTCAGCCGGATTGGTACGGTACAATATGGGTAAGTTTTATTGGTTGAAGCAAATCTGGGCGTGGCTGCATAAACAGCCGGGGCTCCTGGCGGTGGTGGTAATTGGGATTATATACTGTACTTATCTGCCTTCCACCACCTACGTTGGTTTGCATCATGACTCGAGAGGGTATTGGGACTTTGCGGAAAAATATTTTGAAACTGGCCGCTTCGAGTTTCTTTCCTACTTCAATATTCAGCGTGGCTATCTGTTTCCGCTGCTGCTGAGCCCCTTCACGCAACTAGTGGTGGAGGCAAAGATGTTGCCCATCGAAATGACGCGCTACCTCGGCGCCGCCACTGCGGCGCTGGTGTTTGGCTGGGCTGGCCCGGCCCTGTGGCAGGCTGTAAAAGGCGGCCCGGCCGTGTCGTTGGGCCGCCGCCTGTTGTTTGCCGGCTTAGGCTTTGTGCTGTGGCGCGATTATTTCAACTTCAGTCTGACCGACTTTCCAGCCTTATTCGCCCTGGCCGCATCCTTGATTGCGTTGCTGCGTGGCCGGGGCGTAGTGAGTGCCGTGCTGGCTGGTGTCGCGGTGGCGGCCGCCACCAACATGCGCCCTATATACCAAGTGGCACTACCTGCGGTGGGGCTGCTGGCGCTAGTGCCACCACTGGGGCGTGCCCAATGGTGGGGCTTGGTACGGGGCGGGGCGCTGGTGCTGGGCGCGGCGGCGGTGCTGCTGCCCCAGGCCTACACCAACAGTATACATGTAAATGTGCGCTCCCCGTGGGTGCTCACTACCATGCCGGGGCAACCCTCGCTTTTTTTGCAGCAATTGGAATGGGGGCTAAGAACCCAGAAGTACGAAACCACTGTTGGCAGCGACTACATGCAAGCGGGCATGTACTTCATGGATGAGCGCGGCAAAGCCATGTGGGAGGCCACTGGCCTCACGGAGTTCAGCACGGCCAGCCAGTACGTGCAGCTTTGCCTCGGCCGCCCGTGGCGTAGCATGGGGGTGTGGCAGCGCCACTTATTTAATGCGCTGGATGTGCAGTATCCCACGCCCTATATCCAGGAGGTATTTGTGCCCACCTGGCCACTGGCCTGGCTGAACTATTCGCTGATTTTCGGCGGGCTGCTGATACTACTGCTTCGGCCCTGGCAACGCCCTAGGGCCAGTTGGGTTCGGCCGGCTTTGGTGTTGCTGGCCCTCTTGCTGCCCTGCCTGCTGGCCCTGCTTACAGCCATCGAGTGCCGCTTTCTGCTGCCGCTGCACCTATTGTTGAGTGCGGCAGTAGCATTTGGCGCCACTCCGCTACGCTGGTGGCGGGCTGCTTCGGCCCGCGCGCGCGGGCTGGTGGTGGCTGGGTACGTTGCCACGGTGGTGAGCGGGTTTTCGGCTTCAGCCAGTGCCCAAAAGCATTTGTATAAGGCCCCGCGTGACATCTGGCATACCCTGCCGCTGCACGAACTGCTTCCCGCCGAAGAGGCGCAGCCATGGTAGTGCCCGCCCGCTGGCGCATGCTGCTGGTGCTGGCCCTGTACGCGGCTTACCTGCCCCTGAGCGGCTACACCCCCGACCAATTCCGGTTCGATGCCGCCCAATACTGGGAACTGTCGCTCAAATTCACCCAGCACGGCGGCTTCTCGCTGCTGGCCTATGATGAGCCGCTGCGGGGCTACCTGGGGCCGTTGCTAATACTGCCGGCCCGGCTGCTGTGCCACTTCACAGGCTGGAGCATGCTGACTGGCGCGCGCGTGCTGGGTGCGTGCTGGGCCAGTGTGCTGTTCGGGCTGGCCATGCCGCAGCTGTGGGCGCAGGTTACCGGCCGGGCGCTGCCATTGGGGCGCTGGCTGGTGCTGCTGGGTCTCACCTTCCTGTTCTGGCGCGACTACTTCAACTTCACCCTGAGCGACATGCCGGCTCTGACGCTGCTGTTGCTAGGGCTAGTGGCCCTGGGCCGGCCAGGGTGGCGGTGGGCATTGGTTGCCGGAATACTGCTGGCGGCGGCCCTCAACATCCGGCCCATTTACCTGGCCAGCGTGCCGGGGTGGCTGTGGCTCTTGGGGCAGCGAGCGGAAACCAGGAGGAATTTAGCTGGTAGCCTGACCGCGTTGGTGACGGGTCTGGCGTTGGTATTGTTGCCACAGGCACTTATCAATCAGCGAAATTTCCAGCGGCCCACGCCATTGGTGCTGGCCCAGCCGCCCGGTAGCCAGCCGCTTTATCTTAAGCAGCTGGCCTGGGGTACCCGTTTCCAGCGATATGAGTCGAGTCTGATTCCGGAAGTCCCCCGCTCGCTGCTGTATGCTGATTCGGTGGGTCAGCGGGCCTTGGCGGCGGTGCCGGGCCAGCGCTTTGCCAGCTACGGGCATTTTGCTGCATTTGTGGCGCAGCAGCCATTGCATACGGCAGGCCGTTACTCGCGGCACCTCTTCAACGGCCTGGACATCTGGTTTCCGACGCCTTACCCGCTAAGGCTCCATCCGCCCGGGCAAGTGGCGCTGCGCCTGATTAACTATGCGCTGCTGGGTTTGGCAGTTGCGCTGGCAGCCGCGGGCTGGTGGCGAACTCGTCGTCACCCGCCTGGTGCTGCCCGCCGTTGGGCCCAGGCCGCGCCGGTGCTGTTGGCACTGCTGCTGCCCTGCCTGCTGGCGCTGCCCACGCTCGTGGAATGCCGGTTTCTGCTGCCGCTGCATCTGTTAATCCTGGCCGGGGTTGCGGGAACTTGGCAACCCCTAGCGGGCTGGCAACGGCTGCGCTCTCCGCTGCGGCGACTGGCGGTGCTGGGGCTGGCGCTGGGTTGGCTGTGGGGCTGCTGGTACTTATCGGCGGCTACGGCCGGTCAGGTACGCCCGCCAAGCGAGGCTCCCTCATAAAAACTTCAGCCAGCAGAAAGCCCCGTCAGTAGTTGCTGACGGGGCTTTCTGCTGGCTGCAAGTAAATCAGCTACACCTTGGCGTAGGTCACTTCCTTCACCGCTTTCACGATGCGGGCTACGTTGGGCAGCGAGGCTTCGATGAGGGTGGGGGCGTAGGGCAGGGGCACATCGGCACAGTTGATGCGGATGACGGGGGCATCGAGGTAGTCGAAGGCGCGGCGCTGCACCATGTAGGCCAACTCGCCCGAGATGCTGGCCAAGGGCCAGGCTTCTTCCACAACCACCATGCGGTTGGTTTTCTTCACCGAATTCACCAACGTGTCGTAGTCAATGGGGCGCACCGAGCGCAGGTCAATGACTTCGGCTTCAATGCCTTCTTTGGCTAATTCGTCGGCGGCAGTGTAGACCAGCTTCATCATTTTGCCGAAGCTTACCAGGGTCACGTGCTTGCCTTGGCGCACCACGTTGGCCTTGCCGATTTCAAGCAGGTATTCTTCCTCGGGCACGTCGCCCTTGTCGCCGTACATCAGCTCCGATTCCATGAATATCACTGGGTCGGGGTCGCGGATGGCGGCTTTGAGCAGGCCTTTGGCGTCGTAGGGGTTGCTGGGTACCACCACTTTCAGGCCGGGGCAGTTGGCGTACCAGTTTTCGAAATTCTGCGAGTGCTGGCTTGAGAGCATACCGGCGTTGCCGGTGGGGCCGCGAAACACGATGGGGCAGGAATACTGGCCACCCGACATGGAGTAAATCTTGGCCGCCGAGTTAATCACTTGGTCGATAGCAACCAGCGAGAAGTTAAACGTCATGAACTCGATGACCGGCAGTAGCCCGTTCATGGCCGCGCCCACGCCGATGCCGGCGAAACCCAGCTCAGCAATCGGGGTGTCAATCACCCGGTCTGGCCCGAACTCGTCGAGCATGCCTTGGCTCACTTTGTAAGCTCCGTTGTACTCGGCCACTTCTTCGCCCATGAGGAAAACCCGCGGGTCGCGGCGCATTTCCTCGGATAGGGCCTCGCGCAAGGCCTCACGGAATTGAATTTGACGCATGTTATTCGTTTGGATAAAGCCGCAATTGGGCCGTTTGGCAAAGCTACGACAGGTGTGGCAGACGGGCAATGGTCCTCGTTTTTTAGCCCGCAGAGGTCGCGGAGGTTTGCGCAGAACGTTCTGCGTCATCTGCGCAAACCTCCGCGACCTCTGCGGGCTAAGGGCATCCAGTCTACCGCAATGCCTCCCGGAATACCTTGCCCTGGGCCAGGTCCTGAAATTCGAGGTCCTCCACGGCCCGTTGGGCGTAGCGGCGGTCCAGAGCCACGGCCTGCTTGAGCAAGGTGCCCACGGCGGCCTCGTTTTTCTGGCGGGCTGCTACTACGGCCATGCCGTAGACCGGTGCGGCGGCCGTGGGGCGCAGGGCCTGGGCGAGGCGGTACTGCTCTAAAGCAACTTCGTAGTGCTCGCGACCTACGTGGATGAGGCCAGTATTGAGCGCATTTTGGTAAGACGGCCCCGCGTATTGCAGGCTGCGCAGCGCCTCATCGGCTTGGCCCACTTCAATCTCAAGCGCGGCGCGGTCCGAGAAAATCTTGCGCAGCAACGGGCGGGCCCCTCCCAGCTTGATGGCGTAGTCGTAGTTCTGCAGGGCTTCGAGGCGGTCGCCGGCGCGGTGGTAGGCGGTGGCGGCGTGGTAGAAGAACTCGGCCGTGGGGTTGCGGTGGGCGGCCAGGGTGAAGTTGACGGCCGCACGGCGATAATAAGCCTTCTGAATTTTATCGGTGGGCTCCTTCTCGGCCCGCTGCAGCAGTACCACGCCCAGGTTGTGAAAGGCTTCCCAGCTGTTAGTGTTGGCGGCGGCCGTTTCGTAAATGCGCTGCTTTTCGGCCAGCAGCGGCGTTAGCGTGGCCGAGTAGCGCAACTCTTCGGGTGTGAGGGCATCGGCTTCTACCTGTTTCTCCACAATCTTTTTTGACAGTAAATACACCTCCGAATCGTAGCGCTTGGGGGCCGAGTACGTCACCGCCACGGTGCCAAACCGCAGCACGGGATAGATGTATTGCTCAATGTAATCGAAGGAGGAAAGCCGGTGCAGGGCCTTTTCCTTCTGCTCGAACGTGCCCTGGGTGTCGTTGATGAGCGTGACCACGGAGTCAATCTGGTCGGCTTTCAGGGCCGAGGTCATGACCTTGTTCAGAAAGGTGTCCCAGCGCCGGACGTAGGCCAGGGTGTCGTAGCTAATTTCCTCGTTCTTATTCAGATATGAGAAGTTTTTCACCCGCTGTTTGTAGTAGTACAGCAGCATCCGCACGCGCTTGCTGGCCAGCAGGCGGTTGTGGGCATCGGTAGAATCGGGCGAGTGCCCCGCGATGATGAGCACCTGCCGGGTGTACTGGTTGGCGTCAATCAGGTCCTCCAGCGCGGCCACGTTGGTACCCAGGTAGCCCCGGATAAACCACTGGTCCTCATCAAAGAAGAAGGGCAGTACGCGGGTACCGCTCATCACATTGCTGGCGTTTTCGGGCAGCAGCGCTAGTACAGTGTCTTCGCGGGTGACGAGGCGGGCCGGGTCGGCGATGCCGCGGGCTACGCGCACATCCTCAGCCGCCCGCAGGACTTTGCCATTCTTTTTCAGCTCACGCACCTGGGCGTGGGCCAGCAGCTCGCCGGGGTTGCGGCCGGGCGTGTTGGGGATGGTGAACTTTTGGGTAGCCACGAGCAGGCCCTTATTCTCCTCGTCGTACACGTAGTTTCCGGTGGTGAAGGCAATGCGGCCGAGGGTGTCCTCACGCAAGCCGTGCTCGTAGCGGTAGCGCAGCAGTAGCTCGTAGGCCACGCCTTTACGCAGGTGCTGGGCTGGTACGCGGGCCACTACTTCGAAGGGTACCGTTTCGCCCGAAGCGGTGAGGGGCGAAGGACGGGTGCTGACGACGCGGCCCGCCTCGGCCTGTTTCAGCACCCGGGGTAAGGCACAGGCGGACAAGAATACGGTGGCTGCCAGCAGCGAGTGGGCCACTGGCCGCAAAAGATATATCATCAAAAGGTGTAGTCCTGGAAAACAAAAGCTCCCCCATTAAACGTAAAAAGCACCGAATTAGTCGGACCGGGGCCGGCAAAATTACGCAGCCGGGCTTGCGCGCTCCTGCCAAAAGCCTTATCTTAGCCCAGGTAATTTATTTTCCACCAGTCACTAACGCCCATGAAACGCTTCACCGATTACCTCGAAACCCAATCTTTTGGGCTGTGCTCGGCGCTAGCCCAGAAGTGGGGATTCAGCACCCGTAGCGTCCGGCTTTCGTTCGTATACGCCTCGTTTTTCACGTTTGGGTCGCCCATCGTGCTCTACTTTGCCGGTGCTTTCTGGATGGATGTGCGGCGGGCCATGCGCCAGCAGCGCAGTACGGTTTGGGATTTGTAACGGCCGTCACTGCGAGCGCAGCGAAGCAATACGTCCTCCCAGCCGCAGCGACTAACATATCCTATCCTATGTTCAGACACGACCTCTTAATTTAGGTCAATGAAGGAAAGGAGTGGAGTAAGA
>NZ_BMGY01000006.1 GCF_014640435.1 Hymenobacter frigidus
GAGTGAGCAGCGACATGCGGGCAAAGGCCCAAATTTACGCCCAATGCTAAATGTGTTTAGTCTGGGCTTAATGTGCCACATGCTCGGCATGACCGACTGACAAATCACTGAACAGCTTCAGCACCTAATCGAGCACAAAAAAGGCCGAAAGCACTGTGCTTCCGGCCTTTTTATTGGCTGCAAATGGCCGCTTACTTAGCGTCTTTGCCGTCCACTTCTTCGTAGTCCACGTCGGTCACTTGGTCACCGGCGGGCTGGCCGTTGCCGCCCTGCGGCTGGCCGTCGGCACCGGGGAAACCGCCGCCCTCGGGCTGGCCGCCTTCGGCTCCACCGGCGGCGTACATCTCCTGCGAGGCAGCCTGCCAGGCGGCGTTGATGGCCTCCATGGCCGTGTCGATGCGGGCCAGGTCTTTGCTTTCGTGCGCCGATTTGAGGTCAGCCAGCGCGCCTTCAACGGCGGTTTTATTGCCACCGCTCAGCTTATCGCCGTACTCTTTCAGCTGCTTCTCGGTTTGGAAAATCATTGAGTCGGCGGCGTTCACCTTGCTGATGCGCTCGGTCTCGGCTTTGTCCGACTCCGCGTTGGCGGCGGCTTCGTCGCGCATGCGCTTGATGTCGTCGTCAGTCAGGCCGCTGCTGGCTTCGATGCGGATTTTTTGCTCTTTGCCGGTGCCTTTGTCCTTGGCGGTTACGTTCAGGATGCCGTTGGCGTCGATGTCGAAGATGACCTCAACTTGCGGCACGCCGCGGGGGGCAGGCGGGATGCTGTCGAGGTGGAACTTGCCGATGGTGCGGTTCTGGCTGGCCAGCGGCCGCTCGCCTTGCAGCACGTGGATTTCTACCGAAGGCTGGTTGTCCGAAGCCGTCGAGAACGTCTCCGATTTCTTGGTCGGGATGGTCGTGTTCGACTCGATGAGCTTGGTCATCACGCCGCCCATGGTCTCAATGCCCAGCGAAAGCGGGGTCACGTCGAGCAACAGCACGTCCTTCACCTCACCGGTGAGAACGCCGCCCTGGATGGCCGCGCCGATGGCTACCACTTCGTCGGGGTTCACGCCTTTCGAAGGCTTTTTGCCAAAGAACTTCTCCACTTCCTCTTGGATGCGGGGAATGCGGGTCGAGCCACCCACGAGGATAACCTCATCAATGTCGGAAGTCGACAGGTTGGCATCTTTCAGGGCCTTTTTCACGGGCTCCATCGAGCGGCGCACGAGGTCGTCGGCAAGCTGCTCAAATTTGGCGCGGCTCAGCTTCACCACCAAGTGCTTCGGGCCCGAGGCCGTGGCGGTGATGTAGGGCAGGTTGATTTCGGTTTCGGTCGAGCTGGAGAGCTCTACCTTGGCTTTCTCAGCGGCTTCCTTGAGGCGCTGAAGGGCCATGGGGTCGTTGCGCAGGTCGAGGCCTTCGTTGTCCGACTTGAACTGGTCAGCCAGGAAGTTGATGATGACCTGGTCGAAGTCGTCGCCGCCGAGGTGGGTGTCACCGTTGGTGCTCAGTACTTCAAACACACCGTCGCCCAACTCCAGAATGGAGATATCAAACGTGCCACCACCGAGGTCGTACACGGCGATTTTCTGGTCCTTGTGCTTCTTGTCGAGGCCGTAAGCCAAAGCGGCAGCGGTGGGCTCGTTGATGATGCGCTTCACGTCGAGGCCGGCGATGGCACCGGCTTCTTTGGTGGCCTGGCGCTGGGCATCGTTGAAGTACGCGGGCACCGTGATAACGGCTTCGGTCACAGGCTGGCCGAGGTAATCCTCTGCGGTTTGCTTCATTTTTTGAAGCACCATGGCCGAGATTTCCTGCGGGGTGTAGTTGCGGTCACCAATTTTCACGGCTACCGTATTGTTGGCGCCGGGCGTCAAGTCATAGGCCACGTAGCGGCTTTCGGACTGAACTTCCGAAAACTGACGGCCCATGAAGCGCTTGATGCTGGCAATGGTATTCTTGGGGTTGGTCACGGCCTGGCGCTTGGCCGGGTCGCCCACTTTGCGCTCGCCCTTGCCCCCGTCGAGGAAGGCGACGATGCTGGGGGTGGTGCGGCGGCCTTCGCTGTTGGGAATCACAACGGGTTCGTTGCCTTCCATCACGGACACGCACGAATTGGTGGTGCCGAGGTCAATGCCGATTATTTTGCCCATGTTGGGTGTGTGTTGGTTATTTGGAGTGGAATTGTCAGGTTAAAAGTGGTTTTTAGGCCGCTCCCCGACGTTTACAAGCAACGTACCAGCGTGCTTTTGGTGACAGATTGTCACCGATTAGCGGCAAGGGTCAGGGTTGTGCGACGCGGTGGCCGGGTTTGTTTTGGGCAGCGGGGTTTTTCCTGACAGGGGTGCAGACATTCCCTGTCTTGCCAGCAAAATATCCGGCGTGAATGGCTTTTTCGCCTCTTTGAAGCCAATGTGATACTGCAATTTGAGTGCGCAAATTCTTACGGTTTCTACCTTAACATTCCAGCCGACTTGGCGTGTCCATTAGGAGCAAGCCAAAAATAAACCCGCAGTAAAATGACTCAGAATAACCAAACACCGGGCGACCATTTCGGTAAACTCGCAGCGGTTTATTTCCTGTTCCTCATTGCAACAGTAGCAATAGGAACATCAGTATCCAGCATTTACAGTAGATACCATATTCGCCAAACTGGGATTTCCAGAACAGGTACTGTGTATGATATTGAGCACGAAATCAGTACTGACACTGATGCTTTAGTCTTTAAAGTGAAGTTTGATTATAACGGCAAAGACTATGAAATCCACAACGATAGTCGGACAATTGATAATAGATACCATCTTAATCAAAAGGTAGGAGTGATGTTTATCAGTGATTCACCCGAGGAAGCAATCATAGATGACCTCAGAGAGAAAAGTTTGCCTCCACTCTTTTTAATTATTGGGCTAGCCATTTTAGCGTTTGCCATCTACTTGTTAAAAGCAGAGAGAAGATTTGCACTGAAATCTTTGTAAACATCCTCCTCGTGACTCACTCAAAATTCTGCTGCGCATATGCCGGCCAATATTTATGGCCTCGCTACCTGCGACCGGGGCTAATAAACTGTAAGCTTATTGGTCTCAGAAACCCCCGCACCTGCCGCTCCCAATCCGCTGGATAGCGTTTCCAGTACGGCTCGTGGCCCACGCCGGGGAAGTCGTGCCGGGCTTTAGGACCGGCGAGGTGGGTGAAGATAGCATCGGTTTCGGCGCGGGTCACGCGCGGGTCGGCAGTGCCCCAGAGCAGGAGGGTAGGCGTGTGGATTTGGGTGGCGTAATGCTCGGCGTTGAGGCCATAGGCCCAGAAACCGTTTTGCACGCCGCCCCAAAACACCAGCAAATCGGCCATCGGGAAACCGGGGACGTGCATGGATTCGAAGCGGTTGTAGGCCGTTTGGCGCATGTTGCCGTAAGGGCACTCCAGGATGTTGGCGCTGGGACGCACGCCTAATTCGGCCTCGGCGCGCAGGATGGCCACGGCCCCCATGCTCACGCCGTAGAGGATAACCTCACCCTCGCGAACCTTACCTCCCAGCCTCCTCTCCCGTGAAGAGGGGGAGCCAAGCGAAACATTGGTCGAATCCTGTAGCCAGCGCATGGCGGCGGCCACATCGTCGGCCTCGCGGTAGCCCACGGTGGTCTGGAAGCCGGTCGAGTTGCCGTTGCCGGTTTGGTCCACGAGCAGCACGTTGTAGCCCAAGCGGCGGAAGTAGCCGGCCTCGTGGGTGAGGTGCGACTTGCTGCTGGTGTAGCCGTGAAACAGGGCTACGGTGCCGCGGGCGCGGGCGCTATCGGGGCGGGCGTACCAGGCTTCGAGCGCGCCGTTGGGGCTGGCGATGCTGACGGTTTCGACCGGGAAGCTGGGTTTGGGGCCGTTCTGGGGCTTGGGGTTACGGATGCCGGTAAGCAGCAGCCAGAGCTTCTGGCTGGGTTTGGGCTGCTCGGGGTTGGGGGAGTGCAGGCCGGGCTCGTTGGAGAAATGCGTAAAGCGCCAGGCGTGGAAGAAGGCCACGGCGTTCATCGCCACGAAGCCATTGATTAGAAGGAAGATGGTCAGGCGTCGCTTCATGGGGCGTGAGGTTAACGCCGTGCTGCGCTACTTATTTTCCGTAGCTCAGCTATTTCGGTTGCCGTAAGGTCGCGCCATTGGCCGGGCTGCAACTCGCCTAAGGTCAAGCCACCGATTGCCGCCCGCACCAGGCGCAGGCAGGGCAGGCCCACAGCCGCGCACATCTTGCGCACCTGGCGGTTCATGCCCTGCGAAATCTTGATTTCCAGCCAACTGGTGGGGATGCTGGCGCGGTAACGGATGGGCGGGTTGCGTGGCCAAAGGTGGGCGGGCTCCGGTAATTCGAGTGCTTCGCCGGGGGCGGTGAGGCCCTCCTTTATTTGCACGCCCTGGCGGAGCTGCCGCAGCGCGGTTTCAGCGACCTGGCCTTCGACCTGCGACCAGTAGGTTTTCGAGACTTTGAATTTGGGGTTGCTGAGGCGGTGCTGGAGCTGCTTATCGTCGGTGAGCAGGAGCAGGCCCTCGCTGTCGAAATCGAGTCGGCCGACTGGGTACACGTCGGGCACGGGCACATAGTCCTTGAGCGTGGCGCGGCCGTGCTCGTCGGTGAACTGGGTGAGGACTTCGTAAGGCTTGTTGAGGAGGATGTAGCGCATGGGTGGGTGTAGCGTGGACTCTGCGAGTCCGCGCGTTGGTAGAACAGGCTGAGCAATGCGCGGACTCGCAGAGTCCACGCTACAGTTTTACTCCCACCACCGTGAATTCGGCAGCGCGGTGCCCAACGTTACGGGCTCGCCCAAACGCGGTGTCGTTATCACCTGCCCCAGCCGGGCGGCTTCGGCGGTGGCGCGCTTCACGGGCTCATTCCAGGGGTGGAGGGCTTCGGTGAAAGCGCCCCAGTGCACGGGCAACATCACGGCGGCGCGCACGTCGCGGGCGGCTTGCACGCTCTGTTCGGGGCGCATGTGGATTTCGGCCCAGCCCTCGTTGTATTGCCCACACTCGACCAGCGCCAAATCAAACGGCCCGTAGGCGGCCCCGATGGCGGCGAAATGCGGGCCATAGCCGCCATCGCCGGTGTAGAAAATGCGTTTCGTGGCCGATTCCATCACCCAGGAGCTCCACAGCGTGGAGTTGCGGTTGGCAACGCCGCGGCCCGAAAAGTGGCGGCTGGGTGTGCAGCGCACCGTGAGGCCGGGCAGCCGGGCGCTGTCGCCCCAGTTCATTTCGACGATGCGTTCCGGGGCCACGCCCCAGCGGCGCAGGTGCGGCCCGATGCCCAGCGGCACGTAAAAATGCCCCACTTTGTCCTTGATTTTGCGGATGGTCTCGTAGTCGAGGTGGTCGTAATGGTCGTGCGAAATGAGTACGGCGGCGATGGGCGGCAGCTTTTCGGGCGTGATGGCCAGGCTGCGGTTGTAGCGGTTGGGCGTGGCCCAGCTCACCGGCCCCATCTCAATGCTGAGCATGGGGTCGAGCAGGATGTTCTGGCCGGCCAGCTCCACCAGGCTGGCCGAGTGGCCGAACCACGTCACGCGCACCAGTTCCGGTGTTTTTTGGGTGATGGCGAGTGAATCGAGCGGCTGCGTGGGCAGCGGACCGGGCGGCGTAGCGGTGGGGTCTTTGTGAAACAGGAACTGCCACATTACGGCGGCCGTGCTGCTGCCCGTGAGTACCTTGGTGGGCAATAGGTTCACGAATTCACCGTCCTGGTAATGGCCCGATTTGGCATAAACCTGCTTATCCGCCTTGGTAGGCGTGCCGCCCAGCTGCGGGCTGATGCCGCAGAAAGCCGCCGCGAGGAGCAGGGTGCCGAGAATACCGCCAGTAGTCATGAGAAAGGGATTTAATAGTTGGCGCATGCTTCAGGAACGCGGCGCGGCGTTGCCGTGGGCCAGGGCCACGATGTCGCGCACTTCAAGCACGCGCTTGGGGTATCCGTTGCTCACCGATTTTATCATGGCCAGGGCCAATTCCTGCATGGTGCTCACGAAACCGGGCGTGAGCCGGCGGGCAATGGGGTAGAGCCAGCCGAAATAGCGGTACGCCTCGGGCACGTTGGCCTGGCCGGGCGTTGGGTGCATGTAGCCTGGCCGGAACATGTAAGCGTGTTGGAAGGGCAGCGCCAACAGCTCGTTTTCGGTGCGGCCCTTCACGCGGGCCCAGTGGCTACGGCCTTTTTCGGAGCTATCGGTGCCGGCCCCGGTCACGTAGGTGAACGTCAGGTTGGGGTTTAGGCGCAGCAGGGTTTGGGCAAAGGCCAGTGTCAGGTCGTGGGTGATGCGCTCGTACTCGTCCTTGGAAACACCCACCGACGAAATGCCCGCGCAGAAAAAGCAGGCGTTGTAGCCCGTCAGCTGGCTTTCGATGGGGCTGAGATTATGCAAATCGGCGTGCAGCAGCTCCGTGACTTTCGGGTGCTTAACGCCGCTGGCTCTGCGGCTGAGTACCAAAATGTGCTCGACCGCTGGGTTTTGCAGGCATTCGTGAAGGACGCCCGCGCCCACCATGCCGGTGGCCCCGGTGAGGATGGCTCGTATGCTCATATTGATTCGGTAAAGTAGGAGGGAGGACGAACGGGGGGCGGTTCTACTTTACCAAGGGCTGATTTTTTGCGCCGGTGTTCAGTTGTAGCGGCGCAAAGCAGGCCGTTGCTACACGCTGCCCGAATACTTTCGCACGGCCCACTCCACCGTCAAAAAGGCCAGAATCACGAAGAAAATCCATTTCAGATTTATTAAGTCCTTCAAGTCTTCTTCCGAAGAGATAACCGGCTTGTAATTAGACTTAATAATGTCCTGCGCCAGCTGGTCCAACTGCGCCGGGTAATAGAGCCGCGAGCCGCTGCGACGCGACAATTGCGCCAGTAAATTGTGGTCGGCTTTTGATTCTAACGCCTCCAGGGGCTGCGACTGCACCAGCAGCTGCCCGGCGTCTTGCTGCGGCTGGCCGCCCAGCGTGGCGCGGGCTTGGTAGCGGTAGAGGCCCGCCGGCAGCGGGCCCAGGTGCAGCGGGGAGCCGTCCTCGGCGTTGGCGAAGTTGAAGCGACGGCTTTGCTTTTTCTCGTCGGTTAGGGTGAGGTCAATTTTCTGGTTGTAGAGGCGCTCGAAAACGGCGTTGTAGGTTTCGGCCCCCAGCGTCACGTCGTCCTGCGTGCCGAAGGCGTCCTGCGTGGGGTACACGTCGAGGCGCTTTTTGTTGGCATTTTGGGTCAGGAGCTGAAGCGTGCGGATGATGAGCCGGTCGTAGGCTTCGGGCTTGTCGTCGTGCTCCACGGCTTCCTGAAGGCGCCACTGCCAGCTGCCATCGGTGAGCAGCGTAGCCTGACGGCGGTCCGTCGAACCACCGAATACGAGCAGCGGCTTTTGGGTGGGCACGCGGCCCACCTGCTGCCAGAGCGCCGCCTCGGCCCCCGCGCCCAGGCGCAAATCGCCGAACGGCACCGATGCGGGCGGGTACTGCGCGAAGCGGCGGGTCGATTCCTCATCAGTAGCAAACCGGGCGAAACCGGGATTCGGCAGCGGCGTCACCTCATCGGTCTGCGCCCCGCGCGGCTGTATGGTAAGGCCGGTACCGAGCTGGTTATAAGTCCCTAAATCGGACTGCGCGCCAATGATGTAAAATGCCGGCGTGCGCCTGGCTTTCACCTGGGCCAGAATCTCATTGCCCAGCCCGCCCTGCGCCGGGAGCTGGTGCAGAATGGCCACATCGAAATCAGCATTGGCCTTGAGCGGGGTCACACCGGGCAGGGCCAGCGTAAGGTCGAAGTTGTCGTTGGCCAGGATGGCGGCCCGCAGCGCCTTGAGGTCGGGGTGCGGGGCGGCGCCGGCCAGCAGCACGCGCAGCTTGCCTTTCACAATTTCGACGAACGCCGTGCGGGCGTTGTTTAACTCCGTAAACTCGCCGGCCTGGGGCGTGATGCGTACGGCGTAGCGGCGTTTGCCGGGCGCGGGCGCCGTGATTTGGAAGGTGGTGCGCACCCGGCGACGGCCGGCCGGCAGCACCACGCGGCGGCTGTCGAGCACGCGGCTGCCTTCACGCAGTTCCACGGTGGCCGCGCCGCCTGCGTAGCCTTCAAAGCCTATCTCGGCTTCAATGGGGAATTTATTGCCGCTGAAGGCCACGCGGTTGTAGGTGAGGCCGGTCAGGCGCAGGTCGCGCTTGGGCACGGTGTCGCCCACGGCCACACTGTAAATCGGGAAGTTGAAATCGGAGTAGGCGGGGCTGCGGCCCTGGTTCACGAGGCCGTCGCTCAGGAGCACCACGCCGGCCAGGTTACGGCCATCGTAGGCCTCGCGGGTGCCGCTGAGCAGCTGGTCGAGGTCGGTGGTGGTCGCGCCGAAGCGCAGCGAATCGGGCCGGGCCGCGGCAGGCGTGGGCGCGGGCGTTAGGGTGCGGGTTTCGACGGTGAAGCCCTTGCCGCGTAAGGTTTCGGCGAGGCGGGCGAGGCCGGTGGTGGCCTGGCCGAGCACGGCTTTGGGCGTGAACAGTGCCACCGACTGCGAGTTATCGACGGCCAGGACCAGCGTGGGCTGCTCGGTGCGCGTAGTGGTGGTTTTGATGAACGGGGCCAGCAATAGGTAGCACAGGAAGCTGACCACGGCGAAGCGCAGCGCCGCCAGTGCGTAGTTCAACCGCTTGCTCCACGGCGCTTTGGCCGAGTACTGAAGGGCCGCGTAGCCCGCTCCCACCAGCAGGCAGAGCAGGACAAACCAGGAAGAATATTGAGTGGTCAGCAAACGAAAATCGGATAGAATCAGCGCTAAAGGTCGGCACCGGCCGCTAAGGTTGCAATCGATGGGGATTCAACGGTTGAGCACGGTAACCAGTTCGGGGCTGTTGAAGATGCTGACCGGTGAAATTACGGTCATTACCAACTGCGGATAACGGCTAAGCGGCTGTTTGTGTCCGATTGAGACGGACGGGTTAGCGCAATTCAGGTTATACACCCCGGCGCTTGCTGTAAGCCGACTCGACCTGCGCACAGCCGGAGGCAGTAAGCGAAACAGTAGCACGCAAGCCGCAGCAAGCGAGAATGCCACCTGCGAGCAGGCCGGGTAAGGGTTGGCCTTCGCTTTTAATAGCCCTCCAAGCCCATACTTTTGTGGCCTGAGCACCAGCGGATGCCCTGGCTCACGGTTCAATTAATTTCATCTGCCAGCCCACTTTCCATGTTGTTTCGCTACCTGCTGCTGTTTTTCACCTTGTTTGCCACTATTAATCCAGCCCGAAGCCAAGATTGGGTGGGCTCCGACTACCTTGTAACCGATGCCGGCGACACCCTCCGCGGCAAGCTACTGCTCACGCGCTTCATCACGGAGCGCGGGGTATTACTGGAAACCGGCGCCAATACCCTGGCGCGCAGGTTCACGGCCGCACAGAGCCGGGGGTTTGGAACTGCCGACGGCCGGCGTTTCGAGCGCCAGTTTCTCAGCTTCGAAAATCAGGAACTGCGTGCCCGGGGGGCCGTAGCCCGGGTCCAGGCGTTGGATTCAATTCCGGTATTCCTGCAAGTGGTGGCAACAGGAAAAGCTCGATTGTACTTGCTCGATTACCATCTCAATGCTGAGCGTAACCCATTGGAATACACGGAATTCGAGTCGTCTTTTATCTACCTGCAAGTGCCAAGGAGAGCAATGATGCGTTTGCGCGAGGCCACTTTTCGCGGCGTACTGCGCGAACAATTAACCGCCTGTCCGGCAGCAGAAAGTCCCATCCGCGACACCCGCTTCGCGATTGAGGCCCTGGCGCAGGTCGTGCAAGCCTACAACACAGCATGCGGGACCGGCTATGAGCAGCCCAAAGTGCTGCATTTGGCTGCCCGCCAGGCACGGCCAGCCAGTCGTCGCTTCGGCACCTTCGGGGTGAGTGGAGGCGTTGCGTTGGGAACAGCTAAGTATTCCCCCAGCGAATACGAGTCCGCCGACGAGGCCGCGCTCAACTGGACGGTCGGAATCAGCTGCCAGGGCCAGGGCAAAGGCCATTGGGGCGTGGTGTCGGGTTTATACCTGACCTCGCGCAGCGGGCAGGCGCTGGCCACCCGAACGGTGCCGAGCAGCTACGCGAACCAGGGCGCAAGCATCACCTTCCGCCAGAAGCTGGCCGTGTGGTCGGTGCAGGTGCCTTTGCTCGCGCAATACGTTACCATTCCTGCCGGCGGCACCCAATTTTTTGCGACCATAGGACCTGTGCTGGGCACCAACATAAGAAATACTTCCACGCAGGAAGTTGCCGCCAACATATTTGTACCGGGGCAATTTTTGCCCGCGCAAGGTTCCGAGGTACTGGACCTGGGAGATTATGAGTCTGCGGGCATTATCCCCAGCCTGGGCGGACAAGCCGGAATAGGCGTGCGGTGGAAGGCGGGTGACCGCACCTTGGTCGGAGAGTTGTACTTCGAAAAAGGACAGGAGCTATCCAGCAACGTCAATGATGGAAAAATACAGTACCAGGGCGCAGGCTTACGGATTGGTTTTTACTTGTAAGGCTGTTCCGGCGGAGCAACCCGTTTAACCCAATCAAGTTGCGCAACGGGTTGCTTCATCGATGGCTTTGCTGGACTGATTTCTCGTTCGCTCTTCCCTAAGTCAGCATGCCGCCGTCCACTTGCAGCACTTGCCCGGTGATGTACGCCGAATCATCCGACGCCAGAAACGCCGTGGCTTTGGCCACGTCCTCAGGCCGGCCGCCGCGTTTGAGCGGGATGGCCTTGCGCCATTCATCCACCTGCTTGGGGTCGAGGGCGTCGGTCATTTCGGTTTCGATGAAGCCCGGAGCCACGGCGTTGCAGCGGATGTTGCGCGAGCCCAGCTCCAGGGCCACCGATTTGGTGAAGCCGATGATGCCGGCCTTGCTGGCAGCGTAGTTGGCTTGCCCGGCGTTGCCCTTGATGCCGACCACGCTGGTCATGTTGATAATAGAGCCGGCCTTGGCGCGCATCATCGGCTTGGTGGCCGCTTTGGTGAGGTTGAAGACGGATTTGAGGTTCACGTTCAGCACGTTGTCCCACTGCTGCTCGCTCATGCGCATGAGCAGGCCGTCCTGCGTAATGCCGGCGTTGTTGACGAGAATATCGAGTTTACCAAAATCGGTGATTACGTCTTCAATCAGCTTTTCGGCCTGGGCGTAGTCGGAAGCGTCGGAGCGGTAGCCTTTTACCTTGGAGCCGTGGGCGGCCAATTCGGTTTCCAGTGCCTGGCCCTTCTCAACGGATGACAGGTACGTGAAGGCGACGTCGGCGCCGAGCTGGGCAAAATGTACCGCGATTGCGCGGCCAATTCCTTTGGAAGCACCCGTGATGAGGGCCACTTTTCCGGTCAGTGTGTTGGTCATGGGGCGAAGGTAAGTAGCGCGGACTTTCAGCCCGCGTCCGCGCCGTTCCCGCCCGCGAACTAAAAGTGCGCGCTACATCAGGTTAACTTCGTCTCAGATTATGCTCCATCACGACATCTGCATTCTGGGCGCGGGTCCCGGCGGGGCCACCGCTGCCCTGCACCTCGCCAACGCCGGCCACTGCTGCCTGCTCCTCGACCGCGCCGCCTTCCCGCGCGATAAAACCTGTGGCGATGCCCTCAGCGGCAAGGTTATCAACGAGTTGAAGCGAATAGATGCCGGGCTTCATACCAAGCTGGCCGCCTCGCCCATCCAGGTTCCCAGCTGGGGTATCGACTTTTTTGCACCCAACGGTCGCAAACTGGGCATTCCCTTTAAGCCGAAGTTCGACAAAGCCACCGACCACACCGCTGGCCACGTCGCCAAGCGCATCGACTTTGATAATTTTTTGGTGGAGGAAGTGCGCCAGCGGCCCGAAATCGACTTCCGCGAAAACGTGGACGTGGCCCGCACCGAGCGCACGCCCGAGGGCTGGCAATTATTCGACAAAGCCGGCCAGGAAATCGCCACCTGCCGCCTGCTGCTGGTGGCCAATGGTGCACAATCCGACTTTGCCCGCAAAGTGGCCGGCCACGCCCTGGAGCCCGACCACCACTGCGCCGGCCTGCGCGCGTACTACGATAAAGTGGACGGCCTCAGCCCCGATAATTTTATCGAGCTGCACTTCATCAAAGACTTTCTGCCGGGCTACCTGTGGGTGTTTCCCTTGCCCAACGGCCAAGCCAATGTGGGCGTAGGCATGCTTTCAAAAACCGTGGCGGCCAAGAAAATCAACCTGCGCCAGCGGCTCGATGAGATTCTGGCCACGCACCCGGCGCTGGCCCCGCGCTTTGCCGGGGCGCAGCGGCTGGGGCCAGTGCGCGGCTTCGGCCTGCCGCTGGGCTCGAAGCGGCGGGCGTTGTCGGGGGCCGGCTATTTCCTGCTCGGCGATGCCGGCTCGCTCATCGACCCATTCTCAGGCGAGGGCATTTCGCACGCTATGGTGAGCGGCCGCCACGCGGCCATCTGGGCCGCCGAAGCTGTGAAAAACAACGATTTCAGCCCCTCATTTCTCAAAAGCTACGACAAAGCTGTGTACAACCGCCTCGGCCAGGAGCTGCGCCTGAGCCGGGTGATGCAGCGGCTGCTCAACTTCCCCAGCCTGTTCAACATCGTGGCCAACCGCGCCGTGAAAAACGCTACGCTGGCCGAAACCTTGTCCATGATGTTCATGGATTTGGATTTGCGCGAGCGGTTGCGGCAGCCCAGCTTCTACTTCAAGCTGCTGTTTGGCGGGAAATAGGGGAGGGCGGGTAATGAAAGAAAAAAGAACGTCATGCCGAGCGCAGCCGAGGCATCTCGCTCGGGGCCAGTAACTAAATCGGCGAACGATTGAATTAGTGCCCCACGCGAGATGCCTCGACTACGCTCGGCATGACGTTCTCAATGATAACTGAGCAGCCGGTTTACTTTTTCGCTGGCATCGGGCGCGGGGTACGGGGCGCGGGAGTAGGCTTGACGGGGGCGAGCCCATCGGCGTTGCCCACGTAGCGGCGCAGGCTCTTGGCCGCTTCGGGGTTAAGCTTAGCGGCCCGCTGCAGGTCACGGCGGGCTTCCGACATTTTATCAAACGACGAGAAACTGATGCCGCGGTATTCCCAGGCGTCGGCGTAGGTCGAATCGAGCTGAATAGCTTTCGTGAAATCGGCCACGGCGGGCTTGTACTGGTACATCTGCATCTTGGCTACGCCCCGGCCGAAGAACGATTCCTTGTCATTAGGACGATACTTGATGGCCCCGGAAAAATCTGTTGAAGCGGCTTTATACTGCTTCATCATCAAGCGGTTTACGCCGCGGTTGTAGTAGGCGTCGGGGTTGTTGCGCTGGTAGCGAATGGCGGCCGTATAGTCGACCAATGCTTCCGGGTATTGCTTCAGGTAGCTCTTGGCTTTGGCCCGCTGCAGCAGGGCCATTGCGTCTCTGGGTTTGGTTTTGAGGTTGGTTTCGGCCTCCGTGAGCATCACGCGGTAGTCGGCCACGGTCATTTTCTTCTCCTTTTCCCGCTCCGCCGATGCGGCCGTGGCCGAAAGGGCGTTGGGGTCGGGCCGGTCGGCGGCCAGCGCGGCGGCCGAGGCCGCATCCGAGGCCCCAGCGGTGGGGGGCGTAGCGGCATTAACGTTGGCCTCGGCGATGATGCGCGTGTCGCTGGCTGAGGCGGCGGCACCCGCAGAGTCAGGGCGGCGGGCATCGGTGGCCATTGGCATGGACATGGGCTGGCTGCTGTTGCTGGGCTTCTCCTTTTCGGTAACGGTGGTCGCGCAGTTGGTCAGAAAAGCCAGCAGTCCGAAGGCTGCCAAAGGAAAGCGGAAATGTGGTTTCATGGAATTCAAAAATGAGTAGGGTTCGGGCTGGCTGTGCCTTGACCGGGGCTTATACGGTAACGTGAGAAGATTGGCTGCTGGCACAGACCGCGCCAAGTAGTTGTTACCCGCAAGTTAAGCCCGCGGCCCTACAGGTAGCGGCGCGGCGCGGAGGCGCGGCTATCTTTACTGCTTCAAATGGGAGGGTCCCCCAGCCGGGCCCGGTATATTTTTATCTTCCAGCGCATTTTATGGCATTGCAATTTGATTTGGTCGTGGTCGGCAGTGGCCCCGGCGGGTATGTGGCCGCCATTCGGGCCTCGCAGTTGGGTTTGAAAGTGGGCGTGATTGAGCGCGAATCGTTGGGCGGTATCTGCCTTAACTGGGGCTGCATTCCCACCAAAGCCCTGCTGAAATCGGCGCAGGTGTTCGAGTACCTGAACCACGCCGCCGACTACGGTCTGAAAGCCGAAAACGTGGGCTACGACTTCGGGGCCGTTATCGGTCGTAGTCGCGGCGTGGCCGACGGCATGAGCAAGGGCATCACATTCCTGTTCAAAAAGAATAAAATTGAAACCGTGATGGGCACCGGTAAGGTGCTGGCTCCCGGCAAAGTCGAGGTAACCAGGGCCGACGGCACCACCGAGCTGGTGGAAGCCAAGAGCATCATCCTGGCCACCGGCACCCGCGCCCGCCAACTGCCGACGATGCCGATTGACGACGTAAAAATCATCGGCTACCGCAAGGCCATGACCATGGAGCGGTTGCCCAAGCGCCTCGTGGTGGTGGGCTCCGGTGCCATCGGCGTCGAGTTTGCCTACTTCTACCGCACCATGGGCTCGGAAGTGACCCTGGTGGAGTTCCTGCCCCGCATTGTGCCGGTGGAGGACGAGGAAATCTCGCGCCAGATGGAGAAGTCGTTCCGTAAAATCGGCGTTAATGTTCTCACCAGCGCCGAAGTAACCAACGTGGACACCAACGGCGAAGGCTGCAAAGTGACCATCAAAACCGCCAAGGGCGAGCAGGTGATTGACTGCGACGTGGTGCTGAGCGCCGTGGGCGTAACCACCAACCTCGAGAATATCGGCATTGAAGAGCTGGGCATCAAAGTGGAGCGCGGCCGCTTGGTGGTCGATGACTTCTACCAGACCAACGTGCCCGGCGTCTATGCCATTGGCGACATCACGCCCGGCCCCGCGCTGGCCCATGTGGCCTCGGCCGAAGGCATCATCTGCGTCGAGAAAATCGCCGGCCACCACCCCGAGCCGCTCAACTACCAGAACATCCCTGGCTGCACCTACGCCTCGCCCGAAATCGCCAGCGTGGGCTACACCGAAGCCGAAGCCAAGGAAAAAGGCTACGACGTGCTGGTGGGCAAGTTTCCGTTCTCAGCTTCGGGCAAAGCCAGCGCCGCCGGCGTAAAAGACGGTTTCGTGAAGGTCATCTTCGATAAGAAGTACGGCGAGTGGCTCGGGGCCCACATGATTGGCGCCAACGTGACCGAACTGATTGCCGAAGTAGTGGTGGCCCGCAAGCTGGAAACCACTGGCCACGAAATCATCAAGTCGGTGCATCCGCACCCCACCATGTCGGAAGCCATTATGGAAGCGGCCGCCGCGGCGTACGGCGAGGTGATTCACCTGTAGTATTTCGAGCAAGGAAATAAAAGCAAAGAGGCCCGGCTGATTCAGCCGGGCCTCTTTGCTTTTATTGGGGAATGCCAACTCATTACCTCGCCCTGGATTCACAACTCGCGCCCCCGACGGCATGCGCCGGCTGGCTGACAACGCGCTGGTAGCCCCCACACTGCTCATTGCCGAGAGCAAGCAAGTCGGAAAACAAGGCCACGATGATAACGCTGGCAGTGAGCCTGATAACTAGAATAATTAGCCAAGCCCTTAATTCTGGAAAATACATTACTGGGGCAGAGCCACCATTGCTGCATCGAAGCTTAGATTTTTGAAGAGGGGCAGCAACTGCGCGTCCAATTGGGCTTTTTCGTTGAGAAAAACCGGCGCGTTTTCCTGTTCCAGATTCCAGGTGCCGAGGTAGTGCAGCTGGCCGGCCGCCACCGTGAACAGGTAGCGGGTGGCGCTTAGATGGCCGCCAGCGGGGTCGGGGCTGGGGGCCTTGCGAAGATTCTCTTCGTGCAGCTGGCCGCCATACCATTTATTGGCAGTGAATTCGTATTTGTACAACGCGTACCGACCGGGGGGCAGGGCGAAGCAAAAGGCGTTTTGCTTGCGGGAATGCCGGGCTGGTTTTACTTCAATCACGACCGGCTTGCCGGTCGTCAGATTCGCAAGCCGGACGTACTGCCTGAAGCTGCTGCTCTCGAAGCCTCGGCGCTGAATGCAGCTGCCGTATACCACTCCTTGGTTTGAGGGGAATATCCGCCAGTTGGCGCCCCAGGCTTGAACCGGCACAGTTCCTGTGTTGTAAGCTGACGTTTGCAGCGAATCAGGTAAAGCCGGTTTTGCTGACAGGTTGAAACTGATGGGCACCGTGAAAGACACGCTGACCGGCCGGCCGTTCTGCGTACCGGGCTGCCACTGAATCCGGTCGAGGCGGTGGGCACTGCGGAGCACTTCCGCGTCGGCATCAGCGCGCAGCCCTTTCACCAGCTTGATGTTCTCGGTACGGCCCTGGGCGTTGATGGTGAAGGAAAAAGACGCCCGGCCTCTTACGCCGTCGCGGGTCAGCTGGGGCAGCACCCGCAGGCTGTCCCGTAGAAACTGCAGAAACCGCTGATTGGACGGCACGGCGCTGTCGCCGGGGGCCAGTACCGGGAAAATCGGCATCTTCTCGGTGTAAGTATAGGTTTCCGGCCGAGTAGAGTCGGCGACCGGCGCGGTTTGGGCGCTGCTAGACGAAGTCAGTAGTAGTAATCCAACCAGCGCGGCGAAAAATTTCTGCATGCTGCGAATAAAGAGAAAGAAGGCGAGCTAGGAAAGGATGGGTCAGTCTATCACTGCTTCCAGCGGCACTTCCGGCTCGGGTGCGCCTTTCGGTTTCTGGCTCACCAGCCACACCCCCAAGAAGATGAGCGCGGCCTGTCCGGCTTTGCCCCAAGAGAGCGTGTCGCGGCCTAGGCTCACGGCGATGAGCACGGCCAGCACCGGCTGGAGATAGATGTACACGCCCAGCAGGGCGGGGGAGGCATATTTCAACGCCCAGTTATTGAGCAAATAGGCCAGAATGGTGAGGAAGATGACCATGTAGCCGATTTCGAGCCAGATGTAGAGTGGAAAGCTGGCGTAATCAGCCGTGAGGGCTTCGCGCCAGCCGAAGGGCACGGCAATAAACGCGCCCACCAAAAATATGCGCGACAGCACCGTGAAGGCGTGGTACTTGCGCATGAGCGGCTGCACCAGTACTAAGTAAAGGCCGAACACTGTGGCATTGGCCAGAATGAACAGATTGCCCAGCGTGGCGTGCGGGTAGATGGCCGCTTGCGCGTTGCGGCTGAGAATGAGCGAGGCCGCACCCGCCGCGCCTACGGCAATGCCCAGCACCCGCGGCAGCGTAATTTTCTCGCTCAGCAGGATGGCCGAGGCGATGACGACCACAATGGGCGCGATGGTTTGCAGCAGCGAAGCGCTGATGGGCGAGGTCAGGTTCAGGCCCGAAAAAAACAGCAGCTGGTTGACGCCGATGCCACACACGCCGCACAGGATGGACCGCATGTTGTCGGCTCGGCCAATGATTTTATCCTGCGGTGCCACAAAATATTTTACCAACGAGAAAAACAGCACGGCTCCCACTATGCGTAGCGTGACGATGCCGAATGGCCCCATGTAGCGCGGCATCACGTCTTTAGACAGTGAATAATTGGCCGCGTAGATAACGGCGACAAAGAAGAGAGCCGCGTGCACGCGGAATTGATTGGTCATGGTAGCGCGAACTTTGTAGTGCGCATCCCCGCGCCGTTTCGACGATTGCAAACGGCGCGGGGATGCGCACTACAAAGTTCGCGCTACTTCGCTACTCATGACTTCTTTATTTCCCGACGAACCCACCGCCTTCACCCCGCTCCCCGGTCCCGGCCCCGATGCGCCCCTGGCCGAGCGCCAGCGCCCGCGCCGCCTAGCCGACTATGCCGGCCAGCAGCACCTGGTGGGCGAAACCGGCGTGCTGCGCCGCTACCTCAACTCTGGGCGGCTGCCCAGCCTCATTCTCTGGGGGCCGCCCGGCGTGGGCAAAACCACTTTGGCCCACCTGCTGGCCAGCGAGCTGAAACAGCCATTTTCGGCCTTGAGCGCCATCAATGCGGGGGTTAAGGACGTGCGCGAAGTCATTGACAAAGCCAAGCGGCAGCGCGGCACGGTACTTTTTATCGATGAAATCCACCGCTTCAGCAAGGCGCAGCAGGATGCGCTGTTGGGCGCGGTGGAGAACGGGACCGTGACGCTGATTGGGGCTACTACCGAGAATCCCTCGTTTGAGGTGATTCCGGCCTTGCTCTCGCGCTGCCAGGTGTACGTGCTGGAACCGTTGAGCGCGGATACTCTGCGTGGCTTGGTGCAAAAGGCCCTGACCGAAGACGCCGCTTTGCAACAGAAAAAGGTCGTCCTCAAAGAAGACCACGCCCTGCTGGCCCTGAGCGGCGGTGACGCCCGCAAGCTGCTCAACCTGCTCGAAATAGTGGTGCAGAGTACGCCGCCCGATAAAAAGGGCGTCATCCAAATCACGGATGCCGTGGTGCAGCAGGTGGCCCAGCGCCCGCTGGCGCGCTACGACAAGGGCGGTGAAATGCACTACGACGTCATTTCGGCCTTCATCAAAAGTATGCGCGGCTCCGACCCCAACGCCGCGCTCTACTACCTGGCCGTGATGCTGGAGGGCGGCGAGGACGTGAAGTTCATCGCCCGCCGCATGCTCATCCTGGCCTCGGAGGATATTGGCAACGCCAACCCCAACGCCCTGATGCTGGCCACCAGCTGCTTCCAGGCCTGCACCGTTATCGGCCTGCCCGAATCAGATTTGATTTTGGCCCAGACGGTCATCTACCTGGCTACTTCCGCGAAAAGCAACGCGGCCTACCTCGCTATTCGGGCGGCGCAGGCCGAAGTGAAAGCCAACGGCGTGTACCCCGTGCCCGTGCCGCTACGCAACGCCCCCACGCGCCTGCTGAAGCAGCTCGGCTACGGCCAGGAGTACGCCTATTCACACAACGGCGAAGGCAACTTCGAAGCCCAGGAGTTTCTGCCCGATGCGCTCAGCGGCACCCGCTACTACGCGCCCGGGCACAACGCCAGCGAGCAGAAGATTCAGGAGCGCCTGCGCGGCTGGTGGGGCGAGAAATACGGTTACTAACAGTCCGGCAGGCTGGTTGGCCCAATCTTTAGAGTCCGGCGGCTGTAATGAAAACGTGATTGCGACGAGCAATGAAGTAACGGTGCGCTTGACCCGTCTTTTTGTTGAGTCCGGCCTACATTTACCCTGTCAATTTACCAACTGCTTTTATGCGTCAGTTTTTTAAATACGTGCTTGCCACCATCGTGGGCCTGCTGGCCTTCAGTTTTCTGGGCTTTTTGATTCTGGCCGGCATTATTGGTGCCGCCAAAAGTGCCGGTGACCGCAAGGAAACCGCCTCTAATTCAGTGTTGGAGCTGAAGCTGAACGAGCCGCTCACCGAGCGCGGCCGCGACAGCAAGTTCAGCTTTGGGGGCAACGCGTCGGCTACCGGGCTGGTCAACCTGAAGGAAGCCATTGGTCGGGCCAAGGGCGACTCCGAAATCAAAGGTATTCTGCTCAATCTGGAGCTGGTGCAGGGCGGCATGGCCTCCCTGGAGGAAGTGCGTGACGCGCTGCTGGACTTTAAGAAATCGGGCAAATTCGTGGTGGCCTACCACGAAATTTGCTCCGAGAAGAGTTTCTACCTCTCATCGGTGGCCGATGAAATTTACCTGCACCCGCAGGGCACGCTCGAATTCAACGGCCTGAGCTCGGAGGTACTGTTCTACAAACGCCTGTTCGACAAGGCCGGTATTGAGCCTTATATTTTCCGCGTGGGCTCGTTCAAGAGCGCCGTGGAACCGTTTTTTCGCGAGAGCTTCTCCGATTCGGCCCGCTACCAAACGGTGTCGTTCCTGAACTCCATCAACGGCTACATGATTAGCCAAGTGGCCAAAACCCGTGGCATTGCCCCGGCCCGCCTCCAGGTCATTTCCGATTCGATGCTGGTGCACAACGCCCCCGACGCCCTGCGCCTTCAACTGGTGACCAAGCTCGGCTACTTCGATGAGGTGCAGGACTACCTGCGCGGCAAGCTGGGCCTGGCCAAGGACAAAAAGCCGAGCTTGATAAGCCTGGGCGACTACACCGACGACAAGGAAGTGGACGAAAAGGAAGGCAACACCAGCGGCAACCGCATTGCCGTGATTTATGCCGAGGGCGACATCGTAACCGGCAAAGGTTCGGACGACAACATTGGCAGCACCAAGTTTGCCGAAGCCATCCGCAAGGCCCGGCTCGACAAGAAGGTGAAGGCCGTGGTGCTGCGCATCAACTCGCCCGGTGGCTCGTCGCTGGCTTCGGACATCATCTACCGCGAAGTGCTGCTGACCAAGAAGGTGAAGCCGATTATCGCCAGCATGAGCGACGTGGCAGCTTCGGGCGGCTACTACATTGCCATGGCCTGCGATACCATCGTGGCCCACCCGAATACGATTACGGGCTCCATCGGCGTGTTTGGCGTGCTGCCCAACATCCAGAAGCTGCTTGGCGATAAGCTCGGCATCACCGTGGACCGTGTGACCACCGGCAAGTTCTCCGACCTGCCCACCATCACCCGGCCGCTGTCGGACTTCGAGAAGCGCAACTTGCAGCGCGAGGTCGATAACATCTACGCCGACTTCACCACCAAGGCCGCCCAGGGCCGCCACATGCCCGTGGAGCGCCTGCGCCGCCTGGCCTCGGGCCGCGTCTGGAGCGGCCTCGAAGCCAAAAGCAACGGCCTCGTCGACGTGCTGGGCGACTACCAGGATGCCCTGAAGATTGCCGCCGCCCGCGCCCGCCTCAAGGCCGACGACTACGAGGTGCAGCGCCTGCCCCGCCGCAAGTCGGAGCTGGAAAACTTCCTCTCGATGTTTGGCGGGGGTGACAAGGAGGAAGCCAAAGCGGAGGCTCTCAAATCCGAGTTGGGTCCGCTCTACCCGGCCTACGCCCAGTACCAGCAGCTGATGACCATGCGCGGTGTGCAGGCCAAAATGCCGTATGTACTGGATATTAAATAACTGATTCCGCACAGAGTTTAGGGGAGGTAAAAGGAGTTTCACGGGGGTGCATTCCCCTGTGAAACTCCTTTTACCTCTCCTAAACTCTGTGCGAATTTTTACTTTCTCATGCTGAACCAACTCCGCGAAGCCGCCGCCTACATTCAAGCCCATTCTGATAATTTCCTGCCCGAAACCGGTATCATCCTCGGTACCGGTCTGGGCGCGCTGGCCCGGGAAGTGGAAGTAGAACACGAAATCAACTACGCCGACATTCCGCATTTCCCACTCAGCACCGTGGAAAGCCACGCCGGCCGGTTGTTGCTGGGCCGCATGGCCGGCAAGAAAGTAGCCGTGCTGCAGGGCCGTTTCCACTACTACGAGGGCTACACCATGCAGCAGGTGGCTATGCCCGTGCGGGTGCTCAAGCTGCTGGGCATCAGTCAGCTGGTGGTGAGTAACGCGGCCGGTGGGCTGAACCCCGACTTCAACATGGCCGACCTGATGCTCATTGACGACCACATTAACCTACAGCCCGGCAACCCGCTCATCGGGGCGAACCTGGACGAGCTGGGCCCGCGCTTTCCCGATATGTTTGCGCCCTACGATGCCGGCCTGCTGGCTCGGGCCGAAGCCGCTGCCCGGGCCCTGGGCCAAGCCGGCACCACCCGGCGCGGCGTGTACGCCAGCGTGCCGGGTCCCATGCTCGAAACTCCGGCCGAGTACCGCTACCTGCGTACCATCGGGGCCGATGCCGTGGGCATGAGCACTGTGCCCGAAGTAATCGCTGCCCGCCACCTCAACCTGCCGGTACTGGCCGTGTCGGTCATCACCGACCTGTGCGCGCCCGGCCACCTCAAGCCAGTGGTGCTGGCCGATATTTTTGCCGCTGCCGCCCAAGCCGAGCCCCGTCTCACGGCGTTGGTCAAGGCTGTGGTAGCGGAGCTGTAGCACACGTTTCAGCTCATGTTCGTGGGTAAACAGAAAGGCCGTTGCTGGATAGCGACGGCCTTTCTGTTGGCTAAATACGTTGGTTCGGGCTACGGCTGCGCTGAGAAGGTGCGCTCTTCGGCCTGGCCGGTTTTGTTGGTGAAGGCGTAACGCAGCCCGGTGGCCGTGAGGCTGGCCAGCGTGTACTGGTTGGAATCGCCTTTATGGTCAGTGAGATGGAGCACAGTGTTGTTGCTCATCAGCATCCAGGTGCCGTTGTAGGTAGTGTTGTCGGCCAGCAGCTTTTGAGTGTAGCTGCCATCGGCGCGGAACGTGAGCGAGTATTGGTCCTTAATGCCCGCGCCGGAGCTGGTTATTTGGCCGGCTTCCTTAATCTGGTCAAGGCGCCAGCTGCCGGTAGTCAGTTGCTGCTGCTGCGGCGAGGCCGTGGTGGCGCGGGGCCCGTGGTCGCTTTTACTGCAGCTGCTGAGGGCGGGCGCGGCCAGGGCCAGGGTCAGGGCCAGAAATGGCAAACGGAAGGTAAACATTGGAAAGAGGCGTGAGAGTGAATGGATACGTTGAAGAGAACGATTGCCAAGTCAGGGTTGCTTGCGAGTCCGTTTAATTGCCGCGGCTGGCTACCGGGGAATAACTTTGGTGGCGCTGGTTCCACTGAGCACGGTGAAAATGCCGATGCCGCCCTGCACGTTGCTGAAGATGGCGGAGGGCTGTCCGAAAGGATTGCCGTTGGCATTGCGGGCATCGCGCACCGATTGCTGGAATCGATAGAACGACTCGTCGATGCGGTAGAGCGTGGCTGTGATGGTGTCGTTGGCCGAAAAGCGGTAGCTCGTGCCCAGGGTAAAAGCCCGGCCGTTGTTGAGGCGGTCCTGCGCCGTGTAGTCAACTTCGGGCCGCCGTCGCAGGGCCCCGCGGGCGGGGTTGCCGCGGTGCAGCTGGAGGCGGTAGTAGTCATTGGGCGTGCTGGGGTCACGAAAGTTGGTGAGGAAGTACGCCTTGCGCTCGGCCCCGGTCTTGTCGTTGAACTTGTGCTCGACCGAGTCGATGGCAACGGGCACGAGCATGGTGGTGGTGCCCGTCACGCGCCGGCCCTGGGTGTCGCGCACATCCAGCTTGAACACGTCGCCGGGGCGGGCCACCAGCGGGGTGCGCCCGATATGGGAGTGAAACTTCTCGCCCGTGGTGTCCACCAGCGCCCGGAAGTTGGGCGCGAAGGTCAGGGGCACCGCCGTGCCGTTGGGCAGGGTGAGGGTCACGGTTACGTCGGTGGGCACCTGGGGCAGCACCACGCCCAGGTAAGGCACCGAGGTCGTAACGGCCAGGCTGGGCACCTTGCCCGGCTCCAGGTAGCACTCCACCACCAGCTCGGAGGCGTAAAAAGGCAGCGGCACGTCGATGTCGTTCTGCAGCGCGCCGCACCCGCCCAGCCCGCCAATGCCCCCCGCCAACACAGCATATTTCGCTAACTTACCCGTGAAATCCAACATAAAATCAGCGTTAAGAAAAAGAAAAACCAGCAAAATCACGATTAATCAAAGATAATCAGCGATTTAGAAGCGGAAGTTATACGTGAGCGAGGGGATGACCGGAAACAGCGACACCTGCTGGGCCCGGAAGCCGGTGGTGCGGTCGGTGACGGGGTCCCGCACGGTGTCGAAAAACACGAAGTAGGCGTTGCGGCGGTTGTAGGCGTTGTAGATGCTTAGGGTCAGGTCCTGGTTGCGCCGGCTGCCGATTTTGTAGACCGCGCCCAAATCGAGGCGGTGGTAGGGGATGAGCTGGTAGGTGTTGCGGTTGGGGTAGATGGGCACGGGGCGCGGGTCGATGCTGGTGCTGGAGCCCGGAATGTCCTGCACGCCGAACCGACCCAGCGGCAGCGTGGTCAGGTTGCCCGACGAGAACACGAAGCTGCCCGTGAAGCTGAGGCGGGCGTTGAGCTGGTGAATAACCACGACCGTCAGGTTGTGGCGGCGGTCGTAGTTGGGGCGGAAATCGGCCCCGTTGTTCACGCCGTTGGTGCCGCGCTGGGGCTGGAAGTTGCGCCAGCTCCAGGCCAGGGTGTAGCCAATCCAGCCGGTGGTTTTGCCGGTTTTCTTTTCCAGGTACACCTCGTTGCCGTAGCTCCAGCTCTTGCCGAAAATAAACTCCGAGTCCAGCTCGGGGTTCACGAACAGCTGCGCGCCGTCCTTGAAATCAATCTGGTTCTGGCCCCACTTGTAATACACCTCGTTGGTGAGCAAGTACTTGCCCTTGCCCAGCAAGAAGCTGGCCCCGGTGCTGGCCTGCTGCGAGCGTTGCGGCTTCACCGACTCCCGCGACGGGTACCAGATATCCGTCGGCAGCGTGGCCCCGGAGTTGGTCACCAAGTGTACGTACTGGTACATCAGGGCGTAGTTGAGCTTGAACGACGTGCGGTCGTTGAGCGCGTAGCGGGCCGCGGCGCGGGGCTCCAGGCCGCCGTACTGATTGCTGCCGCTCCGAAAGCCGGTCAGGCGCAGGCCGCCTTCGAGCTGCAGCTTGTCGGTGGCCCGGTAGTTGTCGGAGGCGTAGAGCGCGCCCTCCTGGCCAAAATAGGCGATGTCGGAGCCGAAGTTGATGCGGCCGTCGCTGGAGTTGGCATCGAGCCGGCCCACGCCAAACCGGTGCTGAATGAGCATCGCCCCGGCCTTGAGCAGGTGCCGGTCGTTGGGCGTGTACTCGAAGTCGGTGCGCCCGGTGTAGTCCGTAATCCGCGAGCCCAGCCCGAAGCTGAACTGGTCGAGCCGGTTGGTCAGGTTGTACTTGTAATCCGACACCGACACCGTCGTGTTCACAAACAGCCGGGGCGAAAACACATGGTTCCAGCGCAGCGCGCCCACGGTGTTGCCCCAGCTAAAGTCGAAGTTGAAGCCGCCCGTGCTGCTGAACCCGAACACGTCGCGGCCCAGGTAGCCGGTTAGAAACAGCTGGTCTTTTTCGCCCAGCGTGTAGTTGGCCTTGGCGTTAAAGTCATAGAAGTAGTAGTCGGGAATGGGGCTGTAGTTTACTTTTTTCTCGTTGGCCTTGTTCAGCGCCCGCGTAAAAACGTCGAAGTACGTGCGACGGCCCGACACGATGAAGGAGCCTTTGGCTGGTCTCGCCCCGCCGCCCCGGTTGATGGGCCCTTCGTAGGTGAGGCGCGACGAAATCAGGCCCACGCCGCCGGTGGCCACGTAGTGCTGCCGGTCGCCCTCGCGCAGCTTCACATCCACCACCGACGACAGCCGCCCGCCAAACTGCGCCGGAAAGCCCGATTTATACAAGTCCACGCTCTGCACCGCATCGGAGTTGAACACCGAAAACAGCCCGAACAAATGGTTGGGGTTGTACACCACCGTATTATCAACGAGCACCAGGTTCTGGTCCGAGGAGCCGCCGCGCACAAACAGGCCGCTGGTGCCCTCGCCGCCGCTTTGTACGCCGGGCTTTAGCTGCAGCGTTTTCAAAATATCGACCTCGCCAAACAAAGCGGGCAACAGTTTCGCTTCCCGGATGCTGATGTGCTCAACCCCCATCTGCGTGGTTTTGAGTTTCTCCTCCAAGGTCACGGAGCCTTCCACCACCACTTCGCCCAGCTCGTTGCCGCTTTCCACCAAATCCAGGCTTAGGCGCTGGTTCTTGCTGAGATTTACCTCACGGGTCATTTGCTCATATCCCACAAAAGCAACTACTATCCGGTGCCGGCCCGCTGGCAGGCGCAGGACAAAGTGCCCCACTGAGTCGGCCGCCGCTCCGGTATTGAGCGCGGGCACGGCCACGCTGGCTCCGGGCAGGGCCTCACCCCGGCTGCCGCGAATGGTTCCACTCAGGATGTACTGGGCCACGTTTTGGGCCAACACTTGCTCCGGCCAAGCCAGCCCCACCAGCAGAAATACGAAAAGGTAGAACGAAGCGGAGCGGAATAGCATACCGTAAAATTCAGGAAGAGCACAAAGGTAATGCCCTCTCCAACGCCCATACCTGCCAGATAGTTTGCGCCAAACTGACAGCGGACGGGCTAGCTCACGTACGCCTGCAGGGCCTGCGCAATCTGGGCAGCCGGCACCACGCCCGCCTGTCGCCACACCGGTTTGCCCTGGTGAAACAGAATCAGCGTGGGGATGCTCTGCACCCGGAATTGTTGGGCCACGGCGGCGTTGCGGTCCACATCAATCTTGATGATGCGCACCTTGCCGCCGTGCTGGGTGGCCACTTGCTCCAGGATAGGGGCCATGGTTTTGCAAGGGCCGCACCAGGTGGCGTAAAAATCGACCAGCACCGGCATGCCCGGGCTGTTGATGAGTTCTGAAAAAGACTTGCGAGGCACGATGAAAGTAGAAGAAGTGAGCCCGGCCACCGCCGGGTGTCCCGACCAGCCGGGGCGTGGGACTTAAACGAAAAAGCCCAGCGCACGGCCAGGCTTTTCTTGATTTCGATAAGGAAAGGGCGTTCTGCCGGTGCGGGCTTACTTGCCGGAGCTTACCACCGTCACGTCATTGCCGACTTCGGGAAACGTGAACCGGCCGCCAACGGCCTTCACGCCCTTCACCCGGCACTCCCAGGTGTAGCGGCCGGGGACGGGGTTGGCGGCTTCGCCGGTTTCGCTTTTGAAGTATGTCGGGTCCGATGGTTCGGTGGGAAACAGCACGTCAACCCCAGTCTGGCCTTTGACCAGCTCTTTCACCAGGAAATAGTCTTTGCCGGTGCGCTCATTGTGTACGATAAAAGTGGCGGTGTAAGGCCCAATCTGGCCGTATTTATCTAGTACACCCAGCTTTATTTGGGCGGTGGTGCTCACCATCCAGGTTTGGGCGTGGGCCGATGGTGCCACCCCCAGCAGGAACAGGGCCACGAGCGCACCCGCCACCCGTCCGGCCAATGATAGACGTTTGGGCGTAGAAAAAGAAGGTACAGTTGTTTTCATGGTTGGCTGAAACAAATGGCTGAAAATACTATTTAATAAAGACCAGGGTGATGCTGATAAGCATAATGTAAGCTAATGTAATACGTTTTCAAGAAAGTCGCAACTTCAGGGAAGCAATATTGGTCTGTAGGGGTAAGCTATGGTTGACTCTCGTCTAATAAATTATGTCCCGGCAGCGACTTGGTAGGCCGTTTATGGATGTTAAGAGGGCTTCCGCCATTCGGTGTGGTTTATGCGAACGCGAAGTGCAAGCCACCTCGCGCCACCACCTGGTACCGCGCGAAGAAGGCGGCAAGCTCGGCCCCACCGTCGACCTCTGCCAGCCCTGCCACAGTAGCATACATCGTTTCCTGACCAACCGCGACCTGGCCCGGCGCTACTCCTCGGTCGAAGCCCTGCGCACCGCCGAGGAGCTGCAAGCCTATCTGCACTGGATTCGCAAGCAGCGCGTCGAGCGCATCAGCAATCGGCGCGCACGGCGTTAGACCGTAGCCCTTAACCGCCGATTTTGACGCAGCTTTGTCTCATGAACCGCTTTTTCGTGCCTTTCGCGCAGCTTCGGCAGCAGCCCACCATTCTGGTCGATAGCGTTGGGAACGGGGCCACTCTCACGCTGGCCCACTGGCGCGGGGCCCCCACGCCGCCCGCGCTGCGCGATGATACCAGCGCCGGCTCGGCGCTGCGGGCACTGCACCATGCCGCTACGCCAGGTCTCGAAGCCCAGGCCGTGACTGCCAACCACTTCGACATTGATGGTTTTATCGGCGTGTGGGCCCTGCTGCATCCGGAATTGGCGCTGCAGCAGGAGGTACTGCTGCGCCTGGTGGCCAAGCTAGGCGATTTTCGGGAAATCGACTTTGCCAATCCGCTCGCCGATGCGGCGCTGCAGCTGGTGTGCTGGCTCAATGCGGAGGAAAAGGCGCGGTTCTACGAACCATTCGGGGCACCCGCCCGCCGCCGACGGGAAGACGAAGCCTCGGCGGACAAATTCGCGTGGTTCCTGCCCCGTTTTGCCGAGGTGCTGCAAAACCCCGAAACCGGCCGCGCCGCCTGGCAGCCCGAATACGAACGGGTAACCCACGCCGCTGCCCTGCTGCAACAGCCCCCCACGCAGCGTCGGCACTACCCGGCAATCGGCTTGGTGGTGGTGGCAACGCCCGCGCCGGCACCGTACTACGCGCTATTCGGTCCCACGGTAGGCTTTGATATTGTGCTGAGTTTGTATGAAGGCAACCGCTACGAGCTGGAGTACAAATACACCACTTGGATTGACCTGGAAAGCCGCCCCACCCTGCCACGCCTGGCCCTCGGGCCGCTAGTAGCCCGGCTGAATGAATTGGAAACCAGTGGCCAAGCCTGGGACACCGATGGCATCACCGATACCGGCCCGCTGCTGCGCCTCACCGGCCGAAAGCTCAGCAAAGCCGAGCGCTACGCCGACCCCGATGGCCGACTAATTTACGCTTCCTCAATTGACCCGGAAGTAATGGAGCACGAGGTAGCGGCATTTTTCAGAGCTGGCTACGCTGGCATTAAGCCCCGTAAATACTGGAGCTGGGCCGAAGTGAAAGCCGCCGGCCAGTAGCCCTTCGGCTGCATCGCGACTCTACGCCGCGCAGTCGGTTTCGTCGCCGCGCATATCCACAATGTGCACGCTGCTATTGCCGCCCGCGCCGGGCCGCACCCGAATCTGGGTGCCGATGCGGTCCTTGAGGTCGGATACGTGGGAAATAATGCCAATCATCTTACCCGAGTGCTGCAGGCGCTCCAGCGCATCGAGGGCCGTGTTCAGGGCATCGGGGTCGAGCGTGCCGAAGCCTTCGTCGATAAACAGCGACTCGATGCGGGCCTTGTGGCCGGCCAACTCGCTCAGGCCCAGGGCCAGCGCCAGGCTCACCAAAAAGCTCTCGCCACCCGAAAGCGAGGCCATGGGCCGCACGGTGTCGGCCTGGTCGTGGTCGATGATTTGCAGCTCCAGGTTGCGGTTTGGCGTTTTGAGGATGGTGTAGCGGCCCGTGAGCTGCCGTAGGCGCAGGTTGGCCAGCCGCGCCAGGTGCGAGAGCGTCAGGCCCTGGGCAAACTGGCTGAACTTGTCGCCCCGCGCCGAACCAATCTGCTCGCTCAGGTCCTGCCAGCGCTGCTCTTCCTGCTGGCGCACCGTCAGCTCGTGCAGGCCCGCGGCCAGCAGCTGCCGGGCGTCATCGTCCTGCTTTAGCTGGTTGCCCACCGCGCCCAACTGCTGCTGCAAAATGTCATCGGCCGCCGAAAGCGTGTTGAGCAGCGCCGTGAGCGCTGCCGCCGAATGGGGCGTGAGGCCGACTTCGGCGTGGTGGTTGAGCTCGGCGGTGAGGTCGGTGGCGCGGCGGGCGGCGGCGGCCTGGTTGGTGAGGTGGTCTTGCCGGCGCTGGGTTAGGCGTTCGGCGTCAGCAGCGGGTAGGAGCAGGGCCTGCGCTTCGGCCGCCGTGGCTATGCCCGCCGTAGCGAGCGCGGCGGTCAGCTCGGTTTGGCGGTGGGTGTGGGCGGTGCGGTGCGTGGCCAGCTGCATTTGCAAGGCTTCGTACCGACTTTGCTTAATGGCTAACTCCTGCTGCTGACGCGCCAGCTGGTTCTGCGCGTCGGTTTGCCCCTCGGCCAGCTTTTGGGTGGCTTGGCGCAACAGCTCCGTTTCAGCACTGGGATTGGTACCGGTGTAATGGGCTTGGCGGGTGGCCTGCTGCTGGCTGAGAGCCAGTTGCTCGGCTTCGAGTGCGGCGGCAGCGGCATCCAGCTGCACTTGTTGCCGGGCCAGCTCCTCGGTGCGCGCCTTGTGTTGGGCGTGGCGCTCCACCAACGAGTCGCTGACCGTTTTCAGGGCGTTGCGCTGGGCTTCGTAGTGCCCGGCCCGCTCCGCCAAAGTGGCCAGTAACCCATCGTAAGGCGGCTTAGCCGGCAGGGTCAGCTGATGCGGACGCAAAATATCCTGAATCGTGCTTTGATAAATAGCAGCTTGTTCCTGATGCTCCCCCAGCTCGAAAGCCAGTTGCGCTAAATCGGTTTCAACCGCGGTTTGGCGCTGCAGAAGCAGCCGTATTTCTCCCTGGGCGGCGGTGGCGGCAGCCCCAGCTTCCAGGTATTTTTCGCGCAACGCGGCCAGCTTCTCATCCAGAATAGCCAGCTGGCGGCGGTTTGCTACAGCGGTAGCCTGCGCGGTGGCCGTGGCCGCCAGTAGCTCACGCACCGCTGCGGGGTCAGTCAGGTTGGCGGGCATCGGCACCAAAGTCGTTGCTATTTCGTGCGCCTGGCGCCGGAAAATCTCCGCTGCTTCAGCGGCTTCCTGGCGCAGCTGCTGGCGTTGGCGCTGCTCGGTTTGGCGGCGGGTCAGGTCTTTTGCCAGGCCACGCAATTCATCATCCAAAGCCGTCAGGGCCTTTTGCTGCTCCGCAACGCGCAACTCCTGCTCGTCGGCCTCGGCGGCAAAATCAGCCGCGTAGGCGTGTTCAAGAGCCCCGCAAAGCGGACACGGCTGGCCGGGCTCCAGTTGGTGGCGGTGGGCGTTGAGGTCGGCCAAAGCTTGCTGAGTGCGCAGCTCCCGGCGGTAGCTTTCGAGCAGCCGCAGACCGTCGCCGCGCCGGATTTCCAGGTGTCCAAGGGCTGTTTCGACCGTGGCCAGCGGGGCCGCCTCGCCCTCAATCTGGGCATCCAGGGTTTCGGTTCGGGCCTGCTGCTCCTTGGCAGCTTCGGCTTTGGGAAGCAACTGCTGAAGGCCTTGTAATTGCGTGGTGAGGTCGTCGGCGCGTTGCGCCAACTCGGCGGCGGTGGTGTCTTGCAGGAGCATATCGCGCCCCACGCGGCAAGGCTGGCCCTCATCTTTCACGACCTGCTGCCGGGTGCCGGCCTCGGTTTCGAGGCGGCGTTGACGCTCCAGGTCGGCCACGGCAGCGTGCTGGTTTTTGCGCAGCTCCTCGCGGCGGGCCTCCCGGGTAGCCACCTCTTTTTGCGCGCCCTGCAAGTCGATGATTTCGCGGTCCAGCGCAATAATCTGGCCCTTCAACTCAACCTCGTGGCCGTGGCTAATGAGCCAGCTGTCGAGGGTAGTTTGCTGAGTTTGCAGGCCGTCCAGTTCCTGCTTTTGGAGCTGCCAGGCGCTTTGCCCTCGCTCATATTCCCGCAGGAATTGGGCGTGCGTGGTGGTATTTTTGGTGAGCTGTTGCTGCGCGGCGGCAATGGCGGCGTCGTGCTCCAGGGCCTGGCTGAGCACGGGGCGCAGGCGGGTTTCCTCGGCCAGCGCGCCAGCGTGCGCCGTAGTGGCAAGCGCGTGTGCCTCACCGGCCGTTTTTGTCGCCAATACCAGGGGCGGCAGGGCCTGTTCCAACTCGCGCAGTTGCGTGGTGTCAGCGTCGAGTTCCAGTTGGGCCGCGGCTACCAGGGCCAAAGGCTTGGCCAGGGCGGCAGCGCGGGTATGGCCGTCGAGCCGGGCAAACTCGGGTTGCAGGGTTTCGTCGTCGTGGCGCAGGCGTTCCACCTCGCGGGCCGTGTCAGACAGCTGCCGGTCGAGCTGGTCCAGAATGGTGCGCCAGGTCAGGCACACCGTCAGCTCCTGCTGCTCTTCGTAATGCTGTTCGGCCTGCTGGTGCAGCACGTCGAGCTGCGTTTCCAGCACCGTGCGCTCTTCTTCCGACAGCAGCCGGGTGGCATCCAGCTTGGCGCGCAGCAGCTTGGTTTTCAGCTCTTCGCCCCGAGCCTTTTCAAACGCCGCTACCGATAGCCGTGAGTAAATACCCACGTTGGTCATCTTCTCCAGAAGGGCGCTGCGCTCTTTTTCGGGCGCGTGCAGAAACCGGGCAAATTTGCCCTGGCTCAGCAGTACCGACTGCTCAAACTGCCCAAAGTCCAGCCCCGACAGTTCGCTTACCCGCGTCGGTACGGCTTCTTTGCCCGAGGTCACGGCCACGCCGGATGGACTGAATACCAGCGTCATGGCATCCTGGCCGAGGCCGCCCTTGTCGTCGCCGCGGGTCTTGCGTTTCACCTCCCAGCGCGAGCGGTAGCGCACGCGGTCTACGGCGCCGGTGTCGGGGTTGGTTTCGTGCACTTCGAATTCAACCTCCGAAAAAGCGTCCTTGGCGTGGCGGCTCACCATTTCGCCCACTTGCCGGTCGTGGCGTGGCACCCGGCCGTAGAGGCCCACCGAAATAGCGTCGAGCAGGGTGCTTTTGCCCGAGCCCGTGGGACCCGTGATGGCAAATAGGCCCGTGTCGGCCAAGGGCGTTTCATCGAAGCGAATCAGAAACGGACCGGGCAGTGAGTTCAGGTTAGCGAAGCGGACGCTGATAATTTTCATGCAAACAATTCTCCCAAAATACGCCCCGAAGATACGACGACCCTGGCTCGGAACTGCCCCGGAAAAGTGAGAATGCCGGTTTAGATACCCCCTTGGTTACCGGCCTGCCGCCGGGTCCGCCACAACCCCGAACAGCGTAATCCGGTAAGAGAAACAACGTGCCGCTGGCTGCCCACCGGCCTCTGGCAGCGGTTCCTCAATTATTTCAAAATCAAACAGACACCAACTATGAACTACGTTCGACGCGGGGCGGGCAAACCGCTTCTTTTGCTGCACGGTATTGGTGGGAGCTGGCGCTCCTGGCAGACCATCCTCGACGACCTAGCCGCTCAGCGCGACGTTATTGCCGTGGATTTGCCCGGCTTTGGCAACACGCCGCCGCTGGTCGGGCCGGTCACCATGGCCACGCTGGCCGATGCCGTGACGGACTTTCTGAAGGAGCACGACCTGCTGGGCATCGATGCCGTGGGGAGCTCGATGGGCGCCCGTCTGGTGTTGGAGCTGGCCCGGCGCGGGGGTGTGCTGGGCGCGGTGGTATCGCTCGACCCTGGCGGGTTCTGGCAGGGCTGGGAAATCCCGGTGTTCTACCACAGCGTGGCGCTTTCGACCAAACTGGTGCGGGCCCTGCAGCCCGTAATGCCCGCCGTCACCGGCAACCCCGTCACGCGCACGCTGCTGCTCGCGCAGTTTTCGGCCCATCCGTGGAAAGTGCCGGCCCACGTGGCGCTCGACGAGATGCGCAGCTTCGCCCAAGCCCCGTCGTTCGATGAGCTGCTGAACGACCTGGCCTACGGCAAAGTGCAGCAGGGCGCGCGCCAAGGCAGCATCAGCGCACCGTTGGTTATCGGCTGGGGCCGGCAGGACTACGTGTGCCTGCCCAGCCAATCGAAACTGGCCCTCGAAAAATTTCCCGATGCCCGCCTCTATTGGTTTGACCAGTGCGGCCACTTTCCGCAGTGGGACCAGCCGGCCGAAGCTACCCGCCTGATTCTGGCGGCCACCGCCGGACATGATTTCAGCGATGCCGAAATTGCCCAGCGGGCTTCAAAAGCAACCAGAAGCAAGCCCGCTTCTAAGGTAGCCGTAGCGGCGGGGGTAGCGGCACTGGTTTTCGGTGCCCTCTGGCTGTTGAAAAAGAAATAAAGCTCGGAGGCAAATGCAGAGATGCCAATTATCGCGTCTCCGCATTTGCATGGTCCGCTACTGCTGGCCGTCCCGGGCCTGCGGGTCAGCCTCGGCCAGCAGCTGGCGCAGCTCGCCAAAGGTGGCCGTGAGGGCGGCAGCCCGCTCCGGCGGCAGGCCCGCCACCCGGCGGCTGAACACTTCTTCCACCGTCAATTCGTGCAGGAGCGCCAGCGGGGCCAAGTCGGCCGCTAAGTCGGGTAGTTCGGTGGCGCGCTGGTGGCGCACGCCGCGCGGGGCCAGCACCTGGGCCTTTTGCAGCTGCAGCACGGCCTGGATGCGGCGCTGTACTTCGGCGGGCGCTTCATCGGAGCGCACCAGCACGTCGGCCCAGGCCACCAGCGGAAACGCCGCGTTGTCGTAGGCCAGGATATCGGCCTCCACCTCGTCGAGCGTGCCATGGAAACGCTGCAAGCGCCGCGCCACCGGCACGGGCACGAGCGTGATGGTGGGCGCGCCGGCTCCCTTGAATTCCAATAGCAGCACCTGCTGTTTGTCATCGGCCTCGGTGAAGGACAACGGCACCGGCGAGCCCGAGTAACGGATGTGCGCCCGGCCGCCCACCACCTGCGGGCGGTGCAGGTGGCCCAGCGCCACGTAGTCGAACGCCGTGGGGAAATGCTCGGCCCCCACCAGCCCCAGCCCACCGATGTGCACATCGCGCTCGGCCCCTTCGCGGGCTTCGCCGCCGGCAGCGTAGAGGTGACCGGTAGCCAGCACGGGCACGTCCTGCTCGCGCAGGCGGCGCACCACGTCCAACTCGGCCAAGGCGGCGTAGTGGCCCGCTATGCTCTGCCGGATGCGAATCTGGCGGTCATCGGGGCTTTCGCCGGCCACGGCCAGCCGAATGTCACGGTCGCGCAGAAACGGCACGGCGCACACCACCAGTCCCGGCCGGCCGTCGGGTCCGGCCAGGTGCAGCACTTGTTCAGTGGGGTCAGTAGGCACGCCACCCACCACGTGAATGCGCAGCTGCCGCAGTAGTTGCCGCGAGGCGTTGAGCATAGTGGGCGAGTCGTGGTTGCCGCCCACTACCACAATATCGCGGCAGCAGGTGCTTTGCATTTTCACCAGGAAAGTGTAGTACAGCTCCTGCGCCGTGTAGGAGGGCGACTGGGTATCGAAAATGTCGCCGGCAATCACCAACGCATCAATGCCCTGGGCCTGCACCGTGAGCAGCAGCCAGTCGAGAAAAGCCTGCTGCTCGGTGGTGCGTTCCTGGCCCGTGAGGAAGTGCTGGCCGAGGTGCCAGTCGGCGGTGTGAAGGACGCGCATAAGGTAGAGTGAATCTCAAAGATACCTTGGGCGCGGAGAATCAAGAAGCCCCGGTTGTACCGGCTGGAGCAGGATGTAAGGGGAGGCAGGGAGGCTAACGTTCGAGTATTGCTGCAGTCAGGGAATTAACCAACTGTCTGCCCGGCGCTGAAGCTAAACTTATAATCAAAAGTTGATGCTAAGAACAAACGACGAGCAGAATTCCGTCCGCCGGAACCAAAGCTTGGATATGCACTGCTGATGATTACTCTTCCGTCCAGCTCCAATTGCAGCAATACTCTTGTTGGCTGCTGTATTTCTTTGTCACTTTAGTGCTGCTTTGATTTTGTCTTTAGAAATTGTTGTCACAACGCTGCCTTTCTTGAAGCTCCAAATAATTAAAAAATTGCCTTTTGCATAATACTCTTCGGGATGTTCTTTTGTTGGTTTGTCGCCGCCCCATAAAAGTCCACCTAAAAAGCCATCTCCTTTAAAGCCGTCTTCAAATTCAAAGTACATAATACAGCCTTTGGCTTTTTTGCTGTCGAAGTTTTGAATTTGCTTACTCTTTAATTTTCCTATTAATGCGCCGTACATTTCTGGACTGTCATAAAACGTACAGGCTTGAATTGAAATACAATTGTTGTCTTTCGTCAGAGCGTAACCTTCCGGAATTTCTTTGTCTGAAAGTTTTAAACTGTCAATGCTTTGTCCATTTGATTTAATTGTCAATAAGAAAGCAATAGATAAAATTATCAAAAATTTAATCATATAAGTTTTGTTATTTAATTAGGGTCGGTCAATATAGCAGCCAACATTTAGATTGACGCAACCCGCAGCTTGTGCAAGTTGCGTAAAGCAGGCTATGATACGCAAGTGAGTTGCGGCAAGCAAGTCAATTCGGTATGCTAGCCGCAACTCGCTACTGCACCGCCTGCTTCTGAAACTCCGTCACAGCCTCGCCCAAATCCAGTACTTCCGTCCCCGGTAGTGCGGCTTGCACGATGCTGGCCCCGGCCGCCGAGCGGTAGCCGCCGGCGCAATGAATTAGCACGGGCTTATCGGTGGGGATTTCGTGGGTACGCTCGCGCAGCTCGGGCAGTGGGATGAGCAGGGCATTATCGAACACCGGGGTTTTAGCCTCGGCGCGGTTGCGGATGTCCACGATGGTGAACCGCTCGGGGTGCTGGCGCACTTGGTCCACATCCACAATGGGAGCAGTAGCGGGCAGGACCGCCGGAGCCAGCAGGGCACCTTTGATGTTGCCTTCGTAGCCGATTTTGGCCGTTTTGCGCACCACGGCGTCCAGGGCGATTTTGGTGTCGGCCAGCAAGTAGAACGGCTCTTTCGGGCCTATCACGGAGCCCAGCCAGGTTTCGAACTTGCCGTCATCCTGCAAATTAATGGCGCCGGGCAGGTGGCCAGCGCGGAACATGGCAGCGGGCCGGGTGTCGATGAGAAGTACGCCGGGGGCCAGCGTGTCGATGCTGCTCAGGTGCGGCACGGCCCGGATGCTGTCCTCAAAGCTGGGGGCACCCTGACGGTTCAGCCGCACGTTGTGGCCGAAGTATTTGGGCACGAAGGGCTGGTCTTTGAGCAGGACCCGGATAAACTCGTCCTGCGACATGGGTTGCAGGGCGTAGTTGGTCTTGAGCTCTTTGGCAATGGTACTGTCGAGGTCGAGGCTGGTGGTTTTGCCGCAGAGCGAGCCGGGGCCGTGGGCGGGGTACACCTTGGTGCTGCCGGGCAGGGTCATGAGCTTGTTGCGGGTGCTGCGGTAGAGCTGGGCCGCTAATTCCTCGCGCTTGTGGCCACCCACGGCTTCTTCCTCGCGTAAGTCGGGCCGGCCCACGTCGCCCACAAAAAGCGTGTCGCCGGTGAATACGGCGCGGCTCTGGGCCAGCTCATCCAGCAGTAGAACGCTGATGCTGTCGGGCGAGTGGCCGGGGGTGTTGATGGCGTGCAGCTCCACGGTGCCGAGCTTGATGCGGTCGCCGTCGTCGAAATTCTGGTGCGGGTACTTGGCCCCCAATAGCTTGCTGCAGTAAATAGTGGCCTCCGTTTCCTCCGCAATTTCCAGGTGCGACGATACGAAATCGGCGTGCGGGTGCGTCTCAATCACGGCGATGATGCGGGCCTCGTGCTCGTCGGCAAAGTCGTAGTAGGGCTGCGGGTCGCGGCTTGGGTCGATGATGACCACCTGGCGGCCGCAGCGCACGGCGTAGCTGGCATGCGCCAGGCTTTTGTCGTAAAACTGTTGGATTTGCACGGCCGAGGCCGTGCTACTGGGAAGGGGAGGCATGAGGAAGCTGCGTAAAGTGGAAACCGGGTGGTCGGCCAAATATAAGCAAACACTCGATTGCCGAATTGGCTCTGCCGGTGAGACAATACGCCAGCATGCCCAAGGGATACGGCACAAGGCGTCAGCTACCGGTTGTGATTCCAAGGTATGAAGCTTGGACGAATCCAGGAAAGCCCTGGCAATACATGCGGCCAAGGGGGAGAAAATCTTCCGTGATGAAAAATAGTTTTTTCATCACATACCTTTAGCGTAGTGGATGATATGCAAAAGTGAGAGTCTTATCGCATTCCAAGGGTCAATCCAAAATTTGCTGAAAAAATGTAATGATGAAAACGATACTAATTACTTTAATTCTGGCGATTGCAGCACCGCAAATTACCTTCGCGCAGGTGCCGTGGGTAGCGATGCCTGGCACACCCGTGTACTCATTGGAACAGTGGGCTGGCAATGTGATGGAGTGGAGTTCGCCGCAAACAAGCACGCTTTGGTGCCTGGCGCGCGAAAGGGTTCACGCGGGTCCTGGTCTAGCCTATTACCATGACAGAGTGTTTCGCACGGGTGACAGTGGCCTGAGCTGGCAAGAAGCCCCCATGTCAAACTGGAATAACTCAACAAATACAACGCCGGCTTCGGGTAATTACATAACCGAAATTTCTGCCGTAGACGCTCAAACCGCTTGGATTCTGAAACATAATATTAATAATCGTGTCTCTTCGCTGCTGCGCACCACTACTGGTCCGGGAGGCTTTACTCCCATCATTAATGTATTACCAGCTGGATTCGCTCGCATCCACTTCTTTAACTCCACAGTTGGCATTGCCATAACTACTGTACGAGCGGGCGCAATTACTTGGCCGATTCAAAGAACGACGGACGGTGGTTTCACGTGGGTTGCGGTACCTAATTCACTAGGTGCCACAGTTGTCAATACGCTGGGCCTGCACCTTGGGCCGAAAACAGGATTTGCTAGTACTTTGTGGCAAACTGTTGGTATGAACCTACTGCGCACCACCGATATGGGCCTTACCTGGACGGTTGCCCCCAGCTCGGGGGCAGTCACTTTTGAGGAGGATGGGTTGCACGGAATGTCCTATGGATACGATACTTCTACCGTTCCGTATACTCCAAAGCTCAAGCGGACAACTGATGGGGGACTGTCGTGGACTGACATAGCGTTTAGTGGTCAGCCGGAGCTTACGGCGATTACCGCAGTGCATGGCTTGCCTGGTACTTATATCAGCACTGACTTCAGGTATCCTGGAGCAAGCAACCTGGCGTTGGTGCGAGGGGCAATTAGCCGTGACTACGGCTCAACCTGGCAAGTTTCCTACACGAACTTCTCGAGTGGGGCCATTAAACGTCTGATGGCAACGAGCCCCACCCATATATGGGCAGCAACTGACCTAGGAGATAGTTCACCCAATCAGCCGATGATAATGCGCTATACCGGTGTTGCACTGGCTGCGAAAAATCCGCTGGGAGCAGAATTCACACTCGGGGCTTATCCAAACCCCACTTCTGCGACAGTGCAGATAGAAGGAAGACTGCAAGGACAGGAAGAAGTGCGGATTTATGATGGAGTTGGGCGCTTGTGTCAGCAAGAGAAGGTGTCAGACACCCGCCGCATCATTGATTTGTCAAGCCAGCCGGCAGGACTCTACCACTTTGTTTTAACAGCTACTACTGGCCTGACGCGAAGTTTACGAGTAGCTAAAACACAATAGCCATTGCGGTACTCGCGTACGACCAGGGGCGGTGGTCTAAAGCAGGATAAAAACCAAAATTTAATCAATTAGTCGAGAAGCAGAACACGCTTTTGGGGAGCAGTAAAAGCCGCTTTTTCGAAAGCCGCTTTAATGTCATCAGATTCAAAATCATCTCACTTTAGACCACCGCCCAATTTTTTAAAAGAGTAGCTCAACCAGAATTAATCCATTAGGGAGAAATCTGCATCTGATTTGCGCAGTACTTTAAAAGCAAAGAGCCCCGACCTAATAGTAAGGGGCTCTTTGCTTTATGTTAAAACGAACGATTAGGCTTTCATCTTCATTTTATCGCCGGCTTTCATTTTGCCGTGGTTGTGGTGGTCGGCTTTCATCTGACCAAGCTTAGCAAATTGCTCGGGCGTGAGAATAGTCTTCATCTGAGCCTCGTAGCGCTCGTGGGCGGCCTTCATTTCGGGGCGGCCGGCCTTTTTGTTGGTGCCGTATTTGGTCTTGAGCGCGGCACTCTCCTGCTGGCGGGACAGGAGCAGTTGCTCCACTTTGGCCTCCTGGTCGGCGGTTAGGCCAAGTTCCTTGGCCATTTTGCCGGCGTGGCGGTCAGCTTTTTGGGTGGGTGATTTGGGGGCTTGTTTACGTGCCTTCACCATGGAGGTAGTCGCGGGCGTAGTCTGGGCGAAGCTGGTGCCGACGGTGGTCAGGGCCAGGGCGGCGAGCAGAAACAGCGTCTTTTTCATTGGGAAAGTGAGTGAAGGGTGGGGGAAAGGCCGGGCCTGCAACAGCGGCGACACTTGCCAGGATATTTACAAGCGATGCGCCAGAACCACCTTTAGAGCAGTTTCCAGGTTAGTGTACAGGTCGGCACGATGTAGGGGCGGGGCTTGCCCCCGCCCGTTGTTAAACGGTTATCATTGAACCAGCGCAAACGGCGGGCGGGGGCAAGCCCCGCCCCTACAAATATTCCTGTACACTAACCTGGAAACCGCCTTCAGGCAGCGCTATTCCCTTGCACACGACCAACTGGCGGCTTTTGCGGATGAAGCGGCTGCTTATTCCGGCTGGCCGGCGGGCTGCGCGGCCCCGGCCGCCCGGCGCTCACGCATCTTGTCGCGCTGCTCGTCCCGCATCGCGGCGAACTTGGCGTACTGCGCGGGCGTGAGCACGATTTTAAGCTGCTCGTCGGACTTGGCCTGGGCGGCTTTGAGGTCCTGGGCGGTGCCTTGGCGGCGGCCGCCAGTGGTGCGCTGCTCGCGTAGCAGCTGCAGTTGTTGGCGCTGGGCCAGCAGCAGGGGTTGCAGTCGGGTTTGCTGGTCGGCGCTCAGGCCGAGTTCCTTGGCCAGGTACTGCACCCGGCGTTCAATCAGCGGGTCGCTCCCTTTTTGGGGGCCGGCCGTGGGGGGCGCAGTTGGCATGGCAGCAGCTGGGGCCTGGGCCTGGCTGGCGGTGGTAACGGCTGCGCAGGCAGCGATAAGCAGGAGCTTTTTCATAAATAAAATAGAAGGTGAACGCAGCTTGGATGCCGGGTAGTGGCTCAAGTTTAAGGGCAATATCAGCAGGCGGAAGCGAGGAAAGTACAAGAGGAAAGATGGTGGCCGTTGGGCCACGGAGTGAATTTGCTGCCTATATTTCGGCCCCATAGCTACGCCAGCGGTCAATTTCATTGCCCGTAACAACGGATGGTCTCGTTTCATCCCTTATTTATTTCACACTTCTTCCTTCTTTACATCTAACACATGGCAAGTATTTTCGCCAAAAAACCCCTGGCTGTTCTCTTGGGTGAGGCCAATTCTTCCGGGCACGGCGCGCTGAAGCGCACGCTGGGCGCGGGCAACCTGGTGGCCCTCGGCGTGGGCGCCATTATCGGCGCGGGTCTGTTTGTGCGCACCGCCAACGCGGCGGCGCAGGCTTCGGGCCCCGGCGTGACGCTGGCTTTTATTCTGGCCGCTTTTGGTTGCGTGTTCGCGGGCTTGTGCTACGCCGAGTTTGCCGCTATGATTCCCATTGCGGGCTCGGCTTATACCTACGCCTACACCACCATGGGCGAGTTTGTGGCTTGGGTCATTGGCTGGGCCCTGATTATGGAATATGCCCTGGGGGCTGCCACCGTGAGCATTGCCTGGAGCGAGTATCTGAACAAGCTCCTGGAGGTCTTCGGCACCCGAATACCATATAACCTAAGCCATTCGCCTTTCGAGCACGCTCTGGTCAATGGTGTAGACACGCACGGCCTCATCAACCTGCCCGCCCTGTTGGTCATCGTGGCCCTGAGCTTGCTACTGGTGAAAGGCACGCAGGAGTCGGCGCTGTTCAACGCCGTGGTGGTGGTGCTGAAGGTGTTGATTGTCATTATCTTCATCGCCGTGGGTTGGCAGTTTGTGAACCCCGCCAACCACACGCCTTACTTGATTCCGGCTGATGCCGTGGTGAAAAACGCCGCTGGCGAGGTGGTGCGCACCTACGAAAACTGGAACAAGCACGGCCTGGGCGGCATCATCGGCGGCGCGGGTATTGTGTTCTTCGCCTTCATCGGCTTCGACGCCGTGAGCACGGCCGCGCAGGAAGCTAAAAACCCCAAGCGCGACATGCCCATCGGCATTCTGGGTTCGTTGGCCATTTGCACGGTCCTCTACATCCTGTTCGGGCACGTACTGACGGGCGTGGCCAACTGGCGTGAATTTGCCGACCCCGCCCTGGGCGGCGAGGCGAGCGTGGCGTATGCCATTCGGGCGCACATGCCCGGCTACGAGTGGCTGGCTACGGCCGTCACGGTGGGCATCCTGCTCGGCTTCACCTCGGTTATCCTGGTGATGCTCATGGGCCAGAGCCGCGTGTTCTTCTCCATGGCCAAGGACGGGCTCATGCCTAAAGCCTTTTCCGAGCTGCACCCCAAGTTCAACACGCCCTACAAGTCCAACCTCATGCTGATGGTGTTCGTGGGCTTGTTCGCGGCTTTCGTGCCCGGCTCGCTGGCCGGCGACCTTACTTCGTTTGGTACGCTGCTGGCGTTTGTGCTGGTGAGTATTGGTGTGTGGATTATGCGCCGCTCCGACCCGGACCAGCCCCGGCCGTTCCGTTCGCCGCTTTCATCGCCCAGCTTTCCGCTCGTGCCCATTATGGGCGCTTTGGTGTGCATCCTGCTCATTATTGGCCTCGATACCTTCACGCTGCAAGTGGCCGTGGGCTGGATGCTGCTGGGCTTTATCGTGTACTTTATCTACGGCCGCCGCAATTCCAAGCTACAGCAGGGCATCGTGGTGGTACCCACCGAAATGGACGAGCAAGCCTTCATTGAGCCTGATAAGGACAACTTCTAGGCCAGTCAATCGGCCATTTGCCAGTAGTTCAAAGCCCCGTCGGTTGGTACCGGCGGGGCTTTTTGGCTGCTGCGCCTGCCCCATCAACACCCGGCGGCGGTTTGGGCTCAATGGCAGCCCGGTGGTGGCCGAGGGCAACGCCGCCGTGACCATTCTGCGCCGTTAGCGGGGCCTTCAGTGGCTTTCTATGAAGCGGTATGCCCCAGAAGGTGTCATTTTGCCGCTTTCACTTCGCTTTTGAGCTTGAGCACCCGGTCGCCGTTTTCCTGCACGATGACCAGCGCTGGGTCCTCGGCCGAGCCGTTGCGGTGAATTTCAGCGCCCTTAATGGTGCGAGCTACGGCTTCTTTGTGCATCGATTCGATTTTGCCGGTGGCGGTGCCGGTGCCGTATTTCCAGGTGACTTTGGTGCCTTTGCGCATGGGGCGGAAGAGTGGATGTGGGTGAATACAAGGAGCTTTCTGGTGTTTACTGCCAATGGTGCCTAACCGTTACATTGCGGGCAACCACTGCGCTGCCGGAAGCGGCCCGCGCAGCGTTTGCGGAAATGGACCGCCCGCTGCTCCGCCGATACGAATCGGGAGCATTGTCGCGTTGGCGATTGGGTTTCCAGGGCCTCGTTTCAGCTTTCCCGCCGTTCTTTTGCACTGTTCACCCAAGCGCGCTGCCTTTCGGCGCGCCCCCACCGATGCTTCGATTCCTGTCGCTGTGCTTACTGCTGCCGTTTTTTGCCACCGCCCAAACGCCTTTTGTGCCCGATGAGCGGGCGTATTACGGGCTGATTGACCGGGGCAGCGGGCGCTGCCTGGATGTGACCGGGGCCAGCACCGCCAGCGGGGCCGCCGCCGTGCAGTGGGAATTCACGCACGCCCCCAGCCAGCAGTGGCGCTTTGTGCCGGTGCGCGTTGGCAGCGAGTACTACCGTATCGAGGTTCGGCACAGCGGCCAGTGTCTCACAGTGGACAAGGCGGGCGACAATACCGCCCTGGTGCAGCGGCCGTTTCAGGGCAGCGCGCAACAGCAGTGGCGGCTGGTGCCAGCGGGCCCCGCCGGCAGCTACCAGCTCGAAAACAAGAGCGAAACCAAGGTAGCCGCCCTGGCGTCGGCCGATAAATTCAACGGGACGCCCATCCTGGCCCAGAGTGGCAACGGGCGCGCCAGCCAGCAGTGGCGGCTGTTTCGGCTGCGGCTGAACGTGCTGGAAGGCGCTTCGCCGTTTGGTGCCCCGCAGCCGCTGGCCGGGGCCGTGAATTCGCCCGGCAACGAGGTGCATCCCGTGATTAGCCCGGATGGCAACACGCTGTACTTCGCCCGCACTAAGTTTGCCGGCAACACCGAGGGCAACACCGATTCCGGCGATGCCTGGCTGAGCCAGAGCCCGGATAAGGGCAAGACCTGGAGCGCCCCCACGCGCCTCGACGGCCTGAATACGCCGCAGAACAACGCTGTGGAGGCCACCACGGGCACCGGCGGCCAGCTGCTGCTGGTGCGCGGTACCTACGAGCGCGACGGTACTTTCCGGGACGAAGGCCTGAGCCGGGTGGCGCAGGCGGCCGCCGTAGCGGCCGGGGCCACGCCCAAAAGTGTGCGGCCTGAGGCCCTGCGCATTGCCAACTTCTATTCGGCCGTGGCTGGCACGGGCTTTTATATATCGCCGGATGGCCAGACGCTGCTGCTCTCGCTCGAGCGCGGCGACTCGGAAGGCGGTAATGATATCTACCTGAGCCGGCCCGATGGCAGCGGCGGCTACTCAGAGCCTAAGAGCTTGGGGGCGGTGCTGAATTCGCCCGGTTTCGACTTTGCACCCTGGTTATCCGCCGATGGCAAGACGCTATATTTCGCCTCCTACGGCCACATGGGCTACGGCTCGGCCGATATGTTCGTGAGCCAGCGGCTGGACGAGAGTTGGACCCGCTGGAGTGAGCCCCGCAACCTGGGCCCGGCCCTCAACGGTCCCGGCTTCAACGCTTTCCTGAGCCTGACGCCCGACGGCAAAACGGCGTACTTCTCGTCCTCGGCCACGCCCAACGGCACCAAGGACATCTGGCGCACCGGCCGCCCCGTACCTGCCGATTCGCTACCTAAGCCCGTGGTGGCCGAGGCGAGCGAAAGCAGCGGCCGTGCTTTTCTGAGTGGGCGGGTACTTGATGCCCGCACCAAGCAGCCCGTGCCCGGCGCGGTGGTGAAAGCCAACCTGATAAGTAAGGTGGGCACGCAGTTCAACGCCACCAGCAAGGCCGACAACTCGGGCAACTACCAGATGTCGCTGCTACCGGGCAAGTACTACCTGGCGGCGCTCGGTGGCGGGTTTCTGACCATGGGCGACACGCTGATTGCCACCGGCTCGCCCCGGCGCGACCTGCTGCTGCTGCCCGCCGCCGTGGGAGCCAAGGTTGATTTGCTAGCCATCATTTTCACCCAGGGCAAGGCCACGCTGCTCGGCTCGTCCTACATCGAGCTAAACCGCCTGGCCATTGCCCTGCAGGCCAACTTCGCTATTGAAGTCCGCCTCGAAGGCCACACCGACAACGTGGGCCCCGCCGATAAAAACCAGCAGCTTTCCGAAGACCGGGTGGCCGAGGTGAAGCGCTACCTGGTAGGCCGGGGCGTGGACGAAAAGCGCATTGCCACCGTGGGCTTCGGCGGTACCAAGCCCCGCTACGGCAACGAGCGAGAGGAAACCCGCCGCCTGAACCGCCGCGTGGAGCTGGTAATTGTGAAGTAGCTTGGACTCTGCGAGTCCGAGGGTGAGCGTAGCGAGCAGCTCGCGTCCAAACTCGTCTGGTTCCGTATGCTCGCTCTGCTCGCGCTCGGACTCGCAGAGTCCAGGCTACTTCTGCCGTCGCCAGATAAAGCCGTCCAGCACGTAGTGCGTGGACTGTGGCAGGGCCAGCAGCGGCACCAGCCACATGAGCAGCGCCGGGTTAGCCACGGCTGGCAGGTGCTGAAACCAGGTGAACACGCGGCCGTGCTCGCGCCACACCAGCCCGTCCCAAAGGCCTTCTTCCAGAAAAGCAAATAGTACCACCGCGCCCAGAAAGACGGCCAGCCCGTAGCGCCCGGCCCAGGCTCCGCGACGCGGTGGCGCGGGTGTCTGCGAACGGACCGCGCCTCCATGCCAGACCAGCGCCAGGTACGGAATGCCGTGCGACACCACGTTGAGCAGCGTGAAGGCCAAGTCGCCGTTGAACCACACAATGCCTGCGTACCACGATACCAGCGTGCCGCCCAGCAGCAGGTTGCGCGGCAGGTTAAGTTGGCGGGTGCGGTACCAGAACCAGGCTTCGCGGCTGATGTAGGCGGCAATCAGGCCGACGTAGAGCACCGTGGCGGCCGTGCGGGCGGCGGGCCAGTCGGTTTGCACGAATTCACCGTCGATAAACCAGTTGAAATTGCGGCCCGGCGATAGGTGCCAGTACAGCAGCGGGTAGATAGTGGCGTAGTAGATGAGGGCCGTGCCTAGCCAGCGGCCGGGAGCCGGCGCCTCCTGCCGCCCATAAATCCGCAGGAAGCCATACTGCTGCCGAATGAAGTGAAAAACCGCCAGATACGTCAGCACCCGCCAAAACACCAACCCGCCCAAGCTGTGCAAGGCCACACCCGCCAAGTAGCACGCTACCGGCACCACCCATAGCAGCGTGCGCCGCTGCCGCCGTTTCAGCGGGTCGAAATACGTTTGGAATAACGTGCCGTAGACGTGGGCCACGTCGATGAGCACTACCAGCGCCACCCAGGCCAGCAGCGGCATCTGGGCCGTGCTGCGGTAGGGGGCGGGCAGCACCAGCACCACCAGCAGCGCCAGAAACGGCGGGGCCAGAATGAGCAGGCCATCGTAGCGGGCTGAGCGAATCCAGGGTTGGGGCAGGGACTTGACGGGCAGCATCTCAGATGACAGCTAGCATTTCTTTCGCCGCCCGAATCCCTTGGTAAAACCCTTCTTCAAAAATAGAGATGCCGCTGAAGTCGGTGTGCGCAAAGAAAATTCGGTTACGCACGGGGCGCATGGCGGCCTGCCGGGCCGCCCCCCACAGCAGGCCGGGCGTGGGGGCTACCATGCCGTGGCCCCACACCCAGAGGTCGGCCTGCTGCAGGTAGGGCGTCACGCCGGGGTGGTAGGTTTCGAGCTCGGCTACCACGCGGGGCAGCCATTCGGCATAGGGCGTTTGGTAGGCACGACGGCGGGCCAGGGCGGGGGCCTCGTCGGTGAGCGGCCAGTAGAGGCTGATTACTTTAGGGCCGCTATCATCCTGCTTAAGCGACTGCTGGGTGGCGTTGATGTAGCCCAGCGAGGGACTGTCGTAGCGCACGTTGTCCCAGCTTAGGGGGCGGCCGGGGCCCTGGGGCAGGCCCGCCACGGTGAGGTTGGCAACGAGCCAGGGGGCGTGGTGCAGGCTATCGGGTGGGGGTAACTGGTGGCCGGGCACGGCGGTCAGCAACCGGTGCGCTACGTGCTGAGGCGTGGCCAGCAGCACTTGCCGGGCCCGCACGCGGGTGCTTTGGCGGGTGGCCACGTTGTAGGTCAGGGCCTCGATGCCGGTGGCGGTTTCGCGCAAAGCGTAGGCCAGCGTGTGGGGCTGAATGGGCGCGTCGGCCTGGCCAATGAGGCTTTTGACGAGGAAATTATTGCCCTCGGGCCAGGTGAGTACATCGCCGGAGCCGGCGTTGTGGGCACGGCCCTTACGGCTGGCGAAGTAGTGCAGCCCGGCCCAGGCCGATACCTGGGCGGCGGTCGCGCCGTAGTCGTCGCGGCAGGCGTAGTTGAGGTACCAGCGCAGGGCGGGCGTGGTGAACTGCTCGCGGTCGAGGTAGGCGGCGAAGGTCAATTGGTCGAGCTGGCGGTAGGCTTCATCGGTCGAAGCGTGGGCGAGGGGAATGCAGAAGGCGTCGCGCCCATCGCGGCCCCGCGCCGTTTTCAGCGTCTCAATCAGCTTGAAAAACCGGGCGAACTGGGCTTGGTCGGCAGCGCTCAGGCCCAGGCTGGGTACCAGTCCTTCCTGCCAGTGGCCCTGGATGTTGAGCCGTTCCTCGGGGTCGTGGCAGAGGTGGTAGTCGTTGTAGATGGGCAGCCCGCCGGGCGCGTAGCCGGTGAGCGTGCCGGCTTCCTGCAAAAACGCCAGCAGCTCCACGTTGCGCACGTCGGGTACGGGGAGGTAGTGCGCGCCCCAGGGGTAGGCCGATGCGGCATTGTGGCCGGCGCTGGAATTGCCGCCCGCCTCGCCAGCCAGCTCCACGAGCAGGGTATTGGATTGGCCGTGGCGGTGCAGCCAGCGCCGGGCCGCCAACCCCGCCACGCCGCCGCCGATAATCAGCACATCGGTATCGAGGGTGTGGGTAGGGGTGGGAATGCGGCTGGGGTCGCGCAGCAAGTGGCCGGTCGCAGCATCGGGGCCCAGCAGCTGGCCTTTGATGTGGGCCAGCGGGTTGGTCGGTGCGCAGCCGGGCAGGGCCGGGAGCAGCAACGCACTGGTGAGCGCCGCGCCGCTTTGGGCCAGGAAGGAGCGACGGGTGGGCAAGGGAATTAAAAATTAAGAATTAAGAATTAAAAAAGCGGGTTGGCGCGGCTGGCGTCCGCGCAGCCGAACCATCTCGCGTGGGGTAGTAACCAATGAATTAGTGGTCAGTGATTAAAAAAGAACGTCATGCCGAGCGCAGCCGAGGCATCTCGCTCGCCTCGTCCTCACGATTGATTTACTGCTGCACGCGAGATGCCTCGGCTGCGCTCGGCATGACGCTGCAATGTTGGCTGTCAACTGCCCATCAATGCACGTACGGCCCCCAATCTTCCTCGAAATACCGCACCAAGGCTTGGTTATTCAATTGGTTAACCTCGGTGGGAATCTCGCTCATATCGGGTGGGAAGCGGAGCATGTCGTGAATGGTGGCGGGGGTGATGTAGCGCAATCCCGCTGGCAAGGGTCCGGCATCGCCGCGCCAGTGGGTGTCGGGGCCAGCCAGCACGTAGCCCCACTCGCCGAAGGAAGGCACGTATAAATGGTAAGGAATGGTGTGCAGGCCCACCGCCGCCAGCGTATGCGCCACGCACCAAAACGACTGCCGGGCCAGATAGGGCGAGGTGCTTTGCACCACCATGCGCCCGCCGGGAACCAGCCGCTTGGCCAGCGCCGTGTAGAACGCGGCCGAATACAACTTGCCAATGGAGTAGTTGCCAGGGTCGGGAAAATCGACGATGATGGCGTCGTAGCGCGTGGTGTCCTGGCGTACCCACTGGTAGGCGTCGGCGTTGAGGACCTGCACTTTGGGGTTGTTCAAGGAGCCTTTGTTCAGGGCTAGTAGTAACTCGTTGTGCTGGAACAGCTCGGTCATACCGGGGTCGAGGTCGACCAGGCGAATGCTTTGCAATTGCTTGTATTTCAGCAGCTCGCGCACGGCCAAGCCGTCGCCGCCGCCCAGTACCAGCACGCGGCGGGCCTGGGGCAGCGCCTGCAATAGCGGGTGCACCAGGGCCTCGTGGTAGCGGTACTCGTCGGCGGAGCTGAACTGCAGGTTGCCGTTGAGAAAGAGGCGCAGCTCGCGCGGGTTGCGGGTGAGCACAATGCGCTGGTAAGGCGTCGATTTCGAGTAGATAACCTGGCCCTGAAACGCCAGGGTTTCGGTGTAGGCCAGCAGCTTATTGGCGAACACAAACAGCACTCCCAGCCCCAGCAGCGCCGCCGCAATGCCCGCGCCGAAGCGCCGCCGGTAAGGCCGCGTTTCGGGAAAGCGGACCAGCACCACGGCGGCCACGGCCAGGTTCAAGGCCCCGAAAACCAGGGAAGTGCGAATGAGCCCCAGCTGCGGCACCAGCACCAGCGGGAAAATCAGCGAAGCCAGCAGCGCCCCGATGTAGTCGAAGGTGAATACCCGCGCCACCAGGTCCTTAAACGGGTAGCGGTGCTCCAGAATGCGCATCAGCAGCGGGATTTCGAGCCCCACCAAAATGCCCGTGAGGCCCACCAGCGTGTAGAGCAACAGCCGGAACGAGGCCACGTACTCGAAGCTCAGAAACAACAGCGGAGCCATGCAGCCGCCCACGATGCCTACCAGAATTTCGAGCCGGATAAACCAGCGCAGCAGCGGCCCGTCCAGAAACTTGGACAGCCACGAGCCGATGCCCATCGCGAAGAGGTAGGCCCCGATGATGGTCGAGAACTGCGTCACCGAATCGCCCAGTAGGTAGGAGGCCAGGGTGCCGGCAATCAGCTCGTAAATCAGCCCGCAGGTGGCGATGACGGCCACCGCCGCCAGCAGCAGGCCGGGCAGCCGGGCATCGGGCGCGGGCGGGCCGGGCGCGGCGGTGAGCGACGGTGCCGGTCCGGCTTCCAGCAACTCAGCCATGAATGGCGGCGCTGATAATGAGGGCCATCGAGAGCATGAACGCCGCGCCGAGAATAGCCAGGGCGTTGTTGTGGTCTTCGATAATTTCCTTGCGTAAGGTGCCGGGCGTCAGCTTATTAAACAGGTAAAAGCTGACCACCAGAATGACGATGCCGAGCAGCGAGTACACGATGGAAGCCGCGAAGGCTTTGGGGTTGAGGTATTCCATGAGCGGAAAGAAAAGAGGCCGCGCGCGGGCCGAATGAGCAAAAGCGAAAGGGTTACTTGTGGTAAAAACGGGCATGGCCGCCGCCCCGGTGCCCCGGCGACGAAGCGTTCAGGGTTTCGGTGCTTTCGTTGTCGTCGCCGAGCAGGCGGCGGCTAGTAGTGGCCCCCCAGGCAAACCAGCCCAGCGGCAAAAGCAGCAGCAGCGCGTAGAGGCGCACCGGGCGCAGGAAATTCCAGAGTTGTTCGAGCATAGCGTGAAGAGTTATGCGTTGATGGGGCCGTAGTCGCTCTCATTCCAACGCTGGGTTTCGTGGCTGGCGCGCCGGATGTATTGGTATAAGGGATAGAGCAGCAGCAGGCAAAACACAACGAAAAAGTTTGACCACAGCGCCGGGTCGGCCACCACCCGCACGACAATGGCGGGGGCGGCAGGTCCGGCCTCGGTGAAGGGGTAGAAGTTGAGGTGGTAGCGGCCGGCGGGTACTTGGGCGAGCACCGCATCAGCGTCGCGGCTGCCTTCGCTCCAGTTTTCGCCGCTCTCCACTCCGCTGTAGAATTCAATGTTTTTAGTGAATTCGAAGCCTTGGCCGGTTTGCTCGTTCACGAGGCTCACCGGCAGCTCCAGCCACTGGTTGCTGAGGGTGGCGGTCAGGTCAATTTCCAGCGCGGCCTGGTGGCCGAGGGTGAAGGAGGGCGACACCAGAACCCGGCCCGTGCCGGGGGCGGCGGCCGTGTCGGCCACCACCTGCAGGTTTTCCGATAGCAGCGTCGTGGGCGGATGCCGATTGATGAGCAGTACCTGCGCCAGCAGCAGCAAGCCCAGGGCCAGCCCAGTAAGCAAGGTCAGGGCCGGAATGGTGGCGCGCACGGCGTCGGGCTGCACTGCGCCCACGCCGTCTTGCGCGGGCATATCGCCCGGTTTAACGTTGAAGGCAGCGGCCACCGCACGCGGTTCAATATGCTCGGCTCGGTACCAGGTTTCTCGGTCCTTATTGCGCTCCTGAATGAGCATGGTCGGCGGGCTGATGTACTCAGCGAAGCGGAGTTGGTCGTCGCCTTCGATGTTCCAGTCGAACTCGCCCACGGCCCACACCACCCGCGACTGGTAGCGGTTGTAGATTTTATAAGTTTCTCCAGAAACCTCGACACGCGCGTGCCTGGTGCTGGGCGATTTTACTTTAAAAGTCTGCTTGGCGGGCCGGATAACCGTCCAGTGGCCCTTGAACACCGCCAGTTGGGCGTAGTCGTCAGTGACAGGCTGGTAAATCTGATATTCGAGCCAGCGGTACTGCAGCTTGCCGTTGCGGGCCAGTTCGGCGCGCTCCACCAGGCCCACCACCCGGCAGGGCTGACCGGCCAACGTGCCCGTGGTACCAATCGGCAGCAGGCCAAGCTCGGGGGGCGGTACGCTTTTGTAGTTGCCCAGCACCTTGGGCTTGCTTTCACCCGAGTACTTGAAATAGGCGTGGCAGCTCGCACAGGCGTAGTATTCGCTGCCTTCCACATCGTAATAGGTGATGAGCGTGCCGCATTCGGGGCAAGCCAGCTGGGCCGATTCGGGCCGGGGAGTAGCGGTGTCACTCATCGGCGCACTTCGGTTTTGGCTTGCTCGGTGCCACCGAAAAACGCCAGCGTAGCCGCGTAAATGCCGCGTACGGTAGCCGCGTTATCCCGTCGGAAATTCGATAGAAACACGTCGAATGTGGCCAGCCCGTGCTCAGGCCAGGTATGAATGCTCAGGTGCGACTCGGTGAGGGCCAGTACGGCCGTGAAGCCGCCCGCGCCACTGGTATCGGCTGGGAAGGAGTGGTAGGCTTCGCCCACTTTTTCCAGCCCGAAGGCGACTACCTGGGTATCGAAAAAGGCGCGGCAGGCTTCGGCGTCGCACAGGGAGAGGGGCGGAGCCGTGAACGTGGCCAGAATGTGCAGGCCGGGGGAGTAAGGAGGCATGGGAAAGGAGCGCAGGACGAGCGCGGCGGCAAGATAGTTGGCAGAGCGGGTTGTTATTTGTCCGGAGCTTTGGCGATGAATCGCCGGCCCCGGCCGGGGCATTACAAAAAACCGCCCTACCCATTCTTCTATGATGGCTACTATCCATTCCGAAATCATCCTGCCTGGCCTGTCGTCCGCCTCCGGAATCGAAATTATTGGCGACACTGCTTACGTCATCGGCGACGACTCGCCCTACCTCTACCAGCTCGACGCGACCACGCTGGCGTCCACCGGTCGGGTGCCGTTGTTCGATGCCACTGGCTTTGCCACCGGCCGCATTCCCAAGCCCGAAAAACCCGACCTGGAGTGCCTGGTCGCCCTTACCTGGCCCGATGGCCGGCCCGGCTTGCTGCTGCTCGGCTCGGGCAGCCTGCCCACTCGCGCCCGCGGCTGGTTCGTGCCCACCGAGAGCCCCCAGGTGCCCGAGGCCGTGGACCTCACGGCGCTCTACGATGCCTTGCGAGCCCAGCTGCCCAGCTGCGTCGTCCTCAATCTGGAGGCTGCGGCCACCACTGCTACCGAGCTGCTGCTGTTTCAGCGCACGGTGGGGCGAGCCGATGCGGCGCTACTCTTTGTGCTGCCGCTGGCGGCGGTGCTGGACTTTTTGCAAGGAAATGCGCCGGTGCCAGCTGCGCACCAATTAGTTTTTGAACTTCCGCTGATTGACGGCTGTCCGGCGGGATTTTCCGGGGCCACGTTTGTCGATAATTGCCTGTTCGTGTCGGCATCGGTGGAAAACACCGCCGATGCCGTGCTCGACGGCGAGGTGCTCGGCTCGTTCGTGGGGGTGCTGGACGTGCCGGCCGGCACCGCCAATTTTGCCCGCCTGGCCTGGGCCGATGGCCGCGCTTACCTGGGCAAGGTGGAGGGCTTGGCCGTGCGGCAACACTTGGCGCCCGGGCGCTTCGAGCTGGTGCTGGTGACGGATGACGACGCGGGCGGCAGCACCGCCGCAGTGGCCGAAATCAGCCTGAGTCAGGCTTAGAAGCTCCTGTTTGGGTTAGCTAAAATCATTCTGAAACGGTCATGCTCATCTGGCGTCCGCTTGTCGAAGCATCTCTACCGTTTCGCTTGAGCCGGTGCAACGAAGCGGGAGAGATACTTCGATTCCGCGGACGCCAGATGAGCATGACGTTCTGATTGCATAACTAATTTAGAACAAGCACTTAGTCATGGGGCTCCACGTGCACCAGCACGTTGTACACGGCCGGCCGGGCCCGCTTTATGGCGGCTTTCACGGCCCCTGCAATGGCGTGGCCTTCGCGCACGCTGATGGTGCCGTCTACCACGATGTGCAGGTCAGCGAAGAACTCAAAGCCCATCTTGCGCACGAAGCACTTCTCCGTGGCCACCACGCCGGGCACGGCTTCGGCCAGGGCGCGGATGTCTGCCACCCAAGTACCGCCCGGGGCTTCGTCCATGATTTCGCCGAAAGCCGGCCGGAAGATGTGCCAGGCGTTGTAGAGGATGAAGCCGCAGGCCACCAGCGCGGCCCAATCGTCGGCGCTCTCGTAGCCAGGCCCACCGATGAGGGCGATGCTGATGCCCACAAACGCGGTGGCCGAGGTGATGGCGTCGGCGCGGTGGTGCCAGGCGTCGGCCTTCACGGCGCTGCTGTCCACCTCGTTGCCCACGCGCAGCACCCGGCGGTAGAGTGTTTCCTTGAGGGCAATGATGACGGCCAGCACCGCCAGCGTAAACTTAGCCGGCAACGAGTGCGGGGTTTGGATGCGCACCAGGCTCTCGTAGGCAATGTAGGCCGCGGCCGCCATCAGGGCGCCCGCCACCAGCAGGGCCGCCAGGGGCTCGGCCTTGCCGTGGCCGTAGGGGTGATTGTCGTCGGGCTCGCGGGCGGCGGTGCGCAGCCCCAGCCACACGATGCCGGAACTCACGATGTCGGTGGCCGACTCAATGGCGTCGGCAATCAGGGCGTAGGAGTTGCCCAGCACACCGGCGGTGCCCTTGCCCAGCACCAGGGCCACGTTGGCCCCGATGCCCAGCAGCGTGGAGGCTTGCCCGCGCGCGGCCCGCTCGGCGTTGGTGATGGGGGCGGCGGAAGGGGAATTGGGATTCACGGTGGGGGCGGTTAGATTAATAAAACAGGCTTGCCCATCAACGGGTCGGCAGCCAAGTGGTGGATTCGGCGCCCGTCGGTGCAACGTAATTAGGTAGTTAAGTGTCTGCACAAAATTAAACGAGGTATTAGGGCGTCATGCTGAGCTTGTCGAAGCATCTCTACCGCTTCGTTGAACGACCCTGACGAAGCGGTAGAGATGTTTCGACAAGCTCAACATGACGTTCTGATTGCACAGTTAATTTAGAACAAGCACTTAGCGGCGTAAAACACCGCAATTTTGGTAGTTAGCTTTTGGATGGTGTCGGCTTCGGCCGTTTGGGGCGTGGCGTACACCCGCAAAATTACGAAGTCCAGGCCGTTGGTGGCCTCAAAATTGGGCAGGTACGTGGGCCTCCAGGTAGTCGCGCACCAGTGCGTCGGGCAGGTTATACTGCGTGGCCGCGGCCTGTAGCTCGCCCACTTTCGGGTTGGCGATGTCGAGCCAGGTAAAAGGGCCGGCTTGCCGGGCCAAGAGTTATTCGGTCACGGGAGCGGGGTGGCCGAAGGTCGTTAACGCGGAATTTCCAGCTTTCTGAACCGAGTGGCGATGATGCGCCCCGGCACACGCCCCGCCGAGCCCTGGCCCACGGTGGCGTCCATCTGCACCAGGGGGCTCACAAAGTAGCGCAAGCCCGTGTAGCAGCAAAATAGAAACACGTCCCGCGCCGGCTCCCAAGTCTTCGAAAGCTTCACCGACACCGGTGCCGCTGGGGCCTCTCCAGTAGCGCCGAACCGCTCGCACGGCCCGGACTTTTTATTATTCCACCATCCCCGGCACCCGCCGGCTCAAGCGCTACCTACCCATCAACAGCGCCGACGGCCCAGCGCGTGTCAGCCCCGCCAGCACTCAAAGCGCCGCCTGCGCTTGGGTTTTCATAGTGGGTACCGGAATGCCTTAGTACGAATAATTCTGATGCTAAAATAACTCATCGCAAGTCCGCGTGAACGCCGTATTTCCTTCGCACAAAAATGGCCAATCGCGAGCTAGCTGCCGGTGATTGGCCATTCCAGTGTGGATTTTCATTCGCTCATTTCCCGTCGGTGACGCGGTACCGGGAGAGGCATCCGCTTCCGGGGGGGCACCCATGCAAACCTGTCAGACGGTGCTACTTCTCGGGCCACCCCGCCGGGTTACGCCAAGAAGGGTTTGATAATCGCCAGCACTTCGTCTTTGTGCAGGGGCTCATCAAAGCTGGAGGTGGCGGCATCGCCCACATTGTAGCCCCCAATGCCCTCAATGTTGATGAGCACCTGGCGGTGGTCAGACTCGCGCTGGTAGATGCGCTCCGTTGGCGTGCCTTTCGTGTTGTCGTCGCCCACAATCCAAGGCTTCACCTTGGCGTAGCCGTTCACCATGCGGATAAACCGGATATGGGCCGCGTGGCGGGCTTCGACGGAATGCACCTGCAGGGCGTAGGTGAGTATCGCGTTCGAGGACTTCAACGCGCTGGCCTGGCCTTTGTAAGCGCCCACGCCGGTATCTTCGAATGCTTGGGCCACCTGCAGGAATTGCTTGTAGTCGCTGAACACGTTCGGGAAGGTGCCCTTGCCGGTGAAATCGTACTTGCCTTCGGCTACGGGCGTGCCGCCGGCCGAGGTAATGGCCTGCTGCAAAAACTTCACGTGTTTCATCTCGTGGTCGCGGATGACGTTGATTTTATCCTTGGCCGGCAATAGGCCGGGCGTGCCCACGGCGGTTTGGTAAAACCGGCTTTCCAAATGTTCCAGGGTCAGGGCAAAATTAAGTACCTCCAACACGTCGGTGGGCAGCTTCTGGCCGTAGGCTTTGTTAAACAAGCCCCCGAGGGCCACGGGCACGGCGGCGGCAGCCAGGCGCGAGCCCACGCGAGCAAAGCGGTTGATGACACCACGGCGGGCATCCACCCGGTCGTACACCTCGGGGTCCACGCGGGCAATTTCGTCGAATAGATTGGTCAGGTTCATGGCGTTTGGAGGCTACTAGTGGGTGGGGAGTTCGTCAACCTTTACTTTGGTCACGAAGTATTTATCGGCCAAGGCCATTACTTGCGGCGGCGTACGTACCACGTCCAGGCCGTTGGCATCCACCACGTCGCTGTCGGCGAAGCTGCCGAAGGCGAGCAGGTTGCGGATGGTGGCCGCGTGGCGGGCTTCGACCGACACAATCTTGCCGGCGTGGTTGAGAAACGGCGAAAGGGCCAGCAGCTGGCCCGCTCCGTTGTAGGCCGACACCCCGAGGTCTTCAAACGTGCGGGCCGTGGTGAGCACGCTGCGGCGGTCCGTGAAATTGATGGAGGAAAAATCGAACTCCAGCTTGGGTACCTTTTTCAAGACCAGCACCTGACGAAACCATTCGCGGTGGGCGATTTCGTCGTTGCGGATGTCGGTGAGCAGGTCTTTTTCCATTTCCGTGGCCCCAGTGTAAAACCCAGCCACCACCTTTTCATAGTAGGCCCCTTCCAGCTGCTCCAGGGCATAGGCATAGTTCAGGATGGCCAAATCATGCTTACCCACCTCCACGCTGTCCGTCTCCTCGTCTTTGTTGATGCGGCAACCGGCCGCAGCCAGCGCCACCCCCGCGAAGCCGAGCCCGGTAAACTTGAGGAAGGAGCGGCGCAGCAGGGCGGCGGGCGGCGGGGCAAGGGCCAGCGGGGTGTGCGGGGAGAGAAAGCTCATGGTATTTTCGGTTAAAAATGAAAAAACAGGCGCGGGCCGCGGCAATCGCCTGGTCTGCGCGGAGGCTACACAACTCCAACGAATGAGTTCGCTTAACGGGGGGACTACTTTAAAGTTGGAAATCATTGAACAGTAGGAGATAACCTCCGACTTTGTAGCCAATCGACTTGACTGCTCGTAGTGAGGTGCTTATACCCCCGCCAAAGCATCGTCAGAAGGTATTCTTACACTTTCCTTGAGGCAGCTGAAAGGGATTAGCACAAGCAAAAGATTACGCCACTATTTTTTTATCTATTTGTCACATAACACATTGTTTTACAATACATTAATTTGCAAACCCAATCACGAGCACGCCTGACTTGGAGATTTAACCTTAGTTGTTAAACAACGCCCAATTTTCTAACCAGGGCCGGCGGCGCTGTTGCTCCAAGCCACCAAGTATCACGAGCCGCGCCCGCGTCATGGCTTGAATAGCCCGTAATTCGAAGCTGCCAGGCGCATTGCCACACCTGCTGCTCAAGCACTAACCAAGGCCGCCAGCTAATCAACTGGTTGAAAGCTGACATAAAAGGCGGCCTGTTACGGGCCACCTTTTTGTTCCTGGTTCACCGCTTGGTTTTTTCGGCACGGCCACGCCCGCGTTTTTAAGCCAATTGTACCGCAAGCGCTGGACGATTAAGGTGTGTTTTCAGAACTTAAAAGGGCGTGGCTTTGCCCTGCGCAGCACCCCCTTGCAGGGCCGCGACAAGCTCAAAAAGCTGGTGGGCCTGGTGGTCATTGTGCTGGTGCTCGTGGCCCGTTGGGTGTCGGTGGGCCTGCCGCTGGTGCTGCTCCAGCGCCGCTACCCCTTCGACCGCCAAACCCTGCGGGCGCTGACCTGGGGCGGGCTGCGGGGCGGCATTTCGGTGGCCCTGGCCTTGTTCTTGCCCGAGTCCATGCCCCGCGACCTGATTGTGGGCGTCACCTACGTGGTGGTGATTTTCAGCATCATCGTGCAGGGCCTGAGCATCGGGCCGCTGGTCAGGAGGCTGGGCCTGAGCACCGGCGAGGCTCCCGTCGACGCTGGACACTGAGCGCTGAGGGCATGAACCGACTAGCCTGTTTAGCCCTTTGCCAGGTCTACTTCGAGTTGGGGGCTACGGCTGAAACGAGCGGACCAGCTGGCCCGCTCGTTTCATTTCACGGCTGCCGTAGTCCTGTGCGCCTGACTTTCGTATTGACAACTCCGCCTCCAACGCTGTCTTGATGCCCACAACCTTGTCCCCGGTTGACTTACTGCCCGTCTTCAATGCCCAACCTGGCGCCACGCTATTGTTGTCGCCGGAGTGGGTGATAGTGGGCGCCAGCGACGACTACCTGGCCGCGACCCTGACCCAGCGAGCCGCCATCGTCGGGCAGTTCATTTTCGACGCCTTTCCCGACAACCCCGACAACCCCGAGGCCAACGCCGTGGCCAACGTGCGCGCCTCGCTCGCCCAGGTAATGGCCACCGGCCGGCCGCACGAAATGGCCCCGCAGCATTACGACGTGCCCGACCCGGCGCAGCCCGGCGGGTTTGTGGAGCGCCACTGGCAGCCGCGCCACACGCCCGTGCTCGACGCGGCCGGGCAGGTGCAGTTCATTATTCATTCCGTCCAGGACATCACCGCCAACCGCTTGGCCGAGCGGCAGCTGCGCGAAAGCCAGGCCGCCGAACAAGCCGCCCGCGCCGACGCCGAGCAGCAGCGCACCGAGTTGCGGCGCATCTTCCAGGAGGCGCCCGTGGCCATGGGCCTGCTGCGCGGCCCCGACTTCGTGGTGGAATGGGCCAACCCCCGCATGGGCCAGATTTGGGGGCGGCCCGTGGCGCAGGTGCAGGGCCGGCCGCATTTCGAAGCCCTGCCCGACCTGGCCGGCCAGGGCTTCGAGCAGGTGTTTGCCGACGTGTTGACCACGGGCCGGACGCGCACTTTCCAAGAACGGCTGGTGCGCATCGGGCAGGACCCGCAGTCCTACCACGGCTATTTCAACATCACGTACCAGCCCGTGTACGACGGACCGGAGCGCATCACCGGCATCCTGGCGTATGCCGTGGAGGTGACGGAGCAGGTGCGCGTCCGCCAGCAGGTGGAGCAGCTCAACCAGGAGCTGGAAACCCGCGTGCAGGAGCGCACCCGGGCCGCGCTGGCCCTGCAAGCCGACCTGCTGGTCGCCGCCCAGCACCAAGCCGACCAGCGGGCCCTGCTCTACCAGATATTCGAGCAAACCCCGGCCGTAGTTGCCCTGCTGCGTGGCCCCGGCCACCGGTTTGAGTACGTGAACCCCGCCTACCAGGCCATCTTCCCCGGCTGCCAGCTGGTGGGCCTGAACGTGGTGGAGGCCGTGCCGGAGTTGGCCGCGCAGGGCTTCGTGGCCCTGCTGGACCGCGCCTACCAAACCGGCGAAACCTACTACGGCCAGGAGCTGCCCTTCACGCCGCCGCCCGCCCCGGGGGAAGTGCCGCGCACCGGCAACTACAACTTCACCTACCAGGCCTACCGGGAAAGCGGCGCGGTGGCCGGCGTCTCCGTTTTCGCCTACGACGTCACCGAGCAGGTGCTGGCCCGCCAGGAGCGCGAGGCGCAGCAGCGGCAATTGCACAACTTGTTCATGCAGGCCCCGGCGCCCATCTGCATCCTCGACGGCCCGGAGCTGGTGTACCAGCTGGTGAACCCCGCCTACCAGCGCGTTTTTCCCGGCCGTGCGCTGCTGGGCAAGCCCCTGCTCGTGGCCCTGCCCGAACTAATCGGCCTGCCGTTGCTCGACGAACTCCAGCGCGTGTACGACACGGGCGAAACCTTCGTGGCCCACGAGCTGCCCCTGCAGTTGGCCCGGGACGAGAACGGCCCGCTGGAGGAAGTCGTCGCGACCTTTACGTACCAGGCCCGCCGCAACGCCGCGGGCGCCGTGGACGGCGTGCTCGTGTTTGCCTACGAAGTGACCGAGCAAGTCCGCGCCCGGCACGCGGTGGAAGCCAGCGAGCAGCAGGTCCGCGCCCTGGTTGAAAGCGCCTCCTTTGCCATCGGCGTGTACGTGGGCCCCGACCTGCGCATTCAGGTCGCCAATGAGGCCCTGCTGACGGCCTGGGGCAAAGGGCCGAACGTTCTGGGCCAGCGCGTTGCCGACGTGCTGCCCGAGCTGGTCGGGCAGGCCATTTTCCAGCACTTGCAGCAGGTGCTGACCACCGGCGAGGCCCTGCACTTGCGCAACGAACGGGTGGAGCTGCTCATCGACGGTCGCTTGCAATCGTACTGTTACAACTACAGCTTTACCCCGCTGCGCGACGCGCAAGGGCAGGTGTACGGCGTGCTGAACACGGCCGCCGACGTCACCGACCTGGCCCAGGCCCGCCAGCGCCTCGAAGCCTACGCCGCCGAGCTGCAGGAAAGCGAGGCGCGCTTCCGCACCATGGCCGACGCCGCCCCCAACCTGGTGTGGGCCGCGAACCCCGATTCGTCCGTGCGCTACCTCAACCGGGCCTTTCTCGACTTTGTGGGGCTGCGCACCGAGGAAGAATACATCGCCACGGGCTGGCGTACCTACGTCCACCCGAACGAGCTCGCCTTGACCCAACATACCTTGTCGGAGGCCATCGCGCAGCGCATTCCTTTCGTGCTGGAGCTCCGCATGCTACGCCACGACGGGCAGTTCCGGTGGATGCTGGCCCAGGGGGCGCCGAGCTACCTGGCGGGCGGCGAGTTGTACGGCTACGTGGGCTCAGCCATCGACATCACCGAGCTCAAGCAAGCCAACGAGCAGCTCACCCGCACCAATCAGGACCTGGACAACTTCGTGTACGCGGCCTCCCACGACCTCAAGCAGCCCGTCAATAACCTCGCCGGGCTCTTGTTGGAGTTGCAGCGCAGCGTCGTATTTGCGGAACCGTCCGAGGAGCAGCTGCTCGTGCCCATGGTGCGCGAGGCGCTGCAGCAGCTGAGCAACACCATCGATGATTTGGCCACCCTGGGCCAGGCTCAGCAAACCAGCCTGGCGCCCACGGAGCGGGTGTCGCTCGACGACCTGACCGAAGAGGTAATCAATGCCCTGGAGCCGCAGGTGCGGGCGGCTCGGGCCCGCATCACCACGGATTTTACGTCCTGGCCGGTCCTGGCCTTTGCCCGGGCCAACCTGCGCACCATCCTGCTCAACCTGCTGGGCAACTCGCTCAAGTACGCCGACCCCGCGCGCCCGGCCCGCATCCATGTTTCGGTGTGGGCGGAGCAGGGCTGCCCGGTGCTGGTGGTGGAAGACAACGGGCTGGGCTTCGACGCCGACAAGCACGGCGCGGAGCTGTTTCAGCTCTTCCGGCGTCTGCACACCCACACCCCCGGCACCGGCGTGGGCCTGTACCTGGTTCACCGCATTGTGGAGGCCACCGGCGGCACTATCGCAGTGGACAGCCAGCCGGGCGAAGGAGCGACGTTCCGCATCCGCTTTGGCCGTTGTTGAAAGGATAGTCCAGAAGTCGCCTTTTGGGCGTGCCGTTGCTTTGGCGAACTGGCCGTTAAGTGCCCACGCATAAGTAACCGGATAAAGAAGAACGTCATTCCGAGCTTGCCGAGGAATCTCGCTCGCGCCAGTGGGCGGCGCGGATGACTCCGGCAAGATTCCTCGGCAAGCTCGGAATGACGTTCTTTTTGATTGACTACGGTTACTTATGCGCGACTGTTTAATGAATTATTGCCCACCGTTGCTGCGCCCCGAACCGGGAGTGTTTTTCTTTCTTTGCTGAACTCCCCCCGTCTGCTCATGGCCCCTGGTACTCCCGATTCTCCTCCCGCCGCACGCTTCCTGCCCGAGGGCTTGCTGCTCGACCTGCTAGGGGTTTCGCTCACCGGCGTCAACGTGCTGCACCCGGTCTACGGTCCCACCGGCGAGATTGAAGACTTTGCCATCGACTACCTCAACCCCGCCGGCCAGCGCATGAGCGGCCTGGCCGAGCGCCCCGGCGGCACGCTGCTCACCTGCTTTCCGCACGCCACCGTGGCCGGCATCCTGGGCTACTACCGGCGCGTGTACCTGGCCGGGGCCACCACCGTTCACGAAGTCAACTACCAGGCCGACGGGCTCGACAACTATTTCTGCCTCGCTGCCCGGCGCAGCGGCGACCTCTTGGTGGTCAGCTTCACCGACACCAGCGACCAGGACCGCAGCGCCGTCGAACAAGCCCTGCGCCAGAGCCAGGCCCGCGTGCAAGCCGCCCGCGCCGCCGCCGAGCACCAGCGCAACGAGCTGCGGGACCTGCTGGCGCAGGCCCCCGTGGCGGTGGCGGTCTACCAGGGCCCGCAGCACCGCGTGGCCGTGGCCAATGCCGCCACGCTAGCCATCTGGGACCGCGCGTGGGCCGACGTGCGGGACCGGCCCGTGTTCGAGGTGCTGCCCGAAGCGGCGGACCCCGCCCTGGTGGCCGTATTCGACCAGGTATTTACCACCGGCACCCCCTACCACGCCCACGAGCTGGCCACGACCATCACCCGCCGCGGACAACCCGAGACGGTGTACTGGAACTTCGTGTTTCAGCCCGACCGCCAGTCTGAAGGCCGCATCCGCGGCATTGTGTCCGTCGGCACCGACGTGAGCGAGCAAGTGCGGGCCCGCCACTTGGTCGAAGAAGGCCACCGGCAGGAGCAGGCGTTCAACCGGGAGCTGACGGTTGCCAACGAGGGGCTCACGCGCACCAACGTGGACCTGGACAACTTCATTTACACGGCCTCGCACGGCCTCGCACGACCTCATCGTCCCCATCGCCAACATTGAAGGCCTGCTGCACGCCCTGGCCCGGGAATTGCCCCCGGCGGCCCTGGTGGGCGACGTGGCCGAAATGCTGCACCTCATGGAACGGGCCACCGAGCGCTTCCGGCGCACCATCGAGCAGCTCACCGACGTGAGCCGGCTGCAACAGGCGCACGCCCAGACCGACACGCAGGCACTGCTGGCCGCCGTGGTGGAGGAAGTGCGGCTCGACCTGCTGCCGCTCGTGCAGCAAACCCAGGCCCAGCTCACCGTCGATGTGCCGGCCACCACCTCCTTGCCGCTTTCCGAAAAGAACTTGCGGAGCGTGGTCTACAACCTGCTCAGCAACGCCCTCAAATACCGCCACCCCGACCGGGCACCCGCGGTGCGGCTCACTTACTTCCGGCAGGACCAACACCATGTGCTGCGTGTGCAGGACAACGGCCTCGGCTTTGACGTCGCCGAGGTCAAGGGCAAACTCTTTGGCATGTTCCAGCGCTTGCACACCCACGTCGAAGGGTCGGGCATCGGCCTCTACATGGTCAAAAAGATAGTCGAAAACAGCGGCGGGCGCATCGACGTGCAGAGCCAACCCGGCGAAGGCACCACCTTCACCGTCTATTTCCCCGTACATCCGACGGCTTAATTTCTTTCTCCAGCTTCTCTGACCAGAACGAGCGGACCAACTGGCCCGCTCGTTCTGGTTAATCCTATGCATACCGCTCCATCACTCGGAGCACAGTGGTAGCCCGTTCTAGTTGCTGTCAATCACCCGGCCCGAGCCTGGCGTAGTGGCCGTGATAACCGGCCGGCCCTTGTAGCGCACGTTGCCGCTGCCCGGCACCGTAGCCCGCAGCGTCGACGTGGCCCACACTTCCGCATTACCCGACCCCGATACCGTCGCATCCGTGTTGGCGCTGCTCAGGCCAAAGCCCCGGTAAAAGCCCGAGCCCGTCACGCTCACGGTCTGGTTGGCCGTGGTGCCCACCAACTCTACCGGCCCCGAGCCCTTCACCTCCACGTTCACGGCCGTGGCCACCAGCCCCAGGCTGATGCTGCCCGACCCGGTATTCACAATGGAGACATCGGAGAAAGTAAACGGACTCGTCCCCCGCACCGCGCCCGGCCCGGTCAGAATCAGCCGCCGCAGCCGGGGCATGGTCACCTCAACCGTCATCCGGTCCTGGTCGGGCACGTTGCCGTCAAACTCCATTTTCCATGTACCGTTATCCACATCAGTCCGCAGCTGCCGTACCACGTCCGCGTTGCCGCCACGCAGCTCCACCTTTTGCGTGGGCCCTTCGGTCAGCACCACCGCAGAGCCCGCTTTCACCTCCAGGCCCTCAAAATTGGCCAGGCGGATTTCCTGGCTCATCGGGCCAGCTTTGTCTTTGCTGCAACCGCCGAGCAGCACCAGCACCGAGAACAACAGGCCCGCCAGTCGCAGGGGAAAAATAGGCTTTTTCATAATCAAAGAAAGAGTAAAAGAGAAACGCGGGAAGGATTTTTCAGCCCATCTCGCCCCCAACGTAGCGCGGCTTAATCCCGCTTGTAGTCCTTGTCGCCGCGGTGTTCTTCATCGTTGCGGCGGCGCTCCTTCTCGGCCCGGCGCAGCTCCCGGTCGGCCTCGTAGCGAATCCGCTCCCGCTCGTCAGTCCCGGCGTAGGGCCGGTCCTCAACGTCCACGTTGGCGCCTTTTTCCACCGCTTTAGCGTGGTCCTCCAGCGCATTCGCGCGCGTTTCGGCGTCGGCGCGCACCTGCTTGGCCACGGCTCGGGTCCGCTTGGCATCGGCTTCGGCCTGCGCTTCGTTGGCTTCTTCGATGGCGTTGTCGGCTTCGCGCCGCTTTTGGTCTTCTTGGCTGCAGCTGCCCAGCAGCAAAGCCGCCGACAGGAGGCTAAGGACGGAGTATTTCATCAATTATCAGGGAATTCACGCCCAGCAGACGTGGTGAGATAGTAGCGCATATACGGCCGGCGCCCTGCACATGTTAACCCCCGGCCCAGTCAGAAACGCCCGACCGCTCAGCGAGCAGTCGGGCGTTTCTGGTTTTGGGGCTAGGGGTTAGCGCCGCGGAAACAGAATGTCGCCCGGGGCAGAATCACCCGGCTATCAGCAGCTCAGCGCCCCCGTGCTCGGCGCCGCGCCCAAAGCCAAGGCCAGGCCCCGTACCACAGCGTAGCCCGACCATAGCGTTTCCAGCATCTGGCGCTAGTTCTTTGCCCTATACAAACCAACACGAGCGGACCAACTGGCCCGCTCGTTTCATTTTCACGCCACCCCTCAACGTGCGGCCAGTCCTTAAGTGGTGATGCATGAATAACCTCAGTCAACTGAAAAGAACGTCATTCCGAGCTTGCCGAAGAATCTCGCCTGGTTCATCCGCGCCGCCGGCTGGCGCGAGCGAGATGCCTCGGCAAGCTCGGAATGACGGGCTGCTTTATTCGGTTACTTCTGCACGACTACTTAACCCCGGCTATTCGCGCCGCGTCCGCCTCATTTCCTTCGCTTATCATGTTGGTATCATCTTCGCCCTCTACTCTTGTAACATCATTCACCCATAACGCTTTTACTTCCCATGAAAAACCTCCTGCTCGCGGCGTCGGCTGCGCTCTTCTCCTTTGCTGCTGTTGCCCAAACCGGCCCTGCCACCGTTGCCGGCCAGACGCCCGCCGATGGCCGCGCCTACGGCCAAGCCGTGTCAACTGCTGCCCAGGCCAAAAACGACAAGTATGTGAAAGCCCCCAAGCCCGCAAAGCTTGCCAAATACGACAAGCAGGCCAAGCCCCTCACCGACGCTGAAAAAGACGCTTACAAGGCGCAGCAGGACGCCCGCAAGGACGCCTACAAAGCCCAAACCGAGCAGCAGAAGGACGCTTACAAAGACCGGAAGGACGCCCGCAAGGACGCTTATAAAGACCAGGAGGACGCCCGCAAGGACGCTTACAAAGACCGCAAGGACGCCCGCAAGGACGCTGGCAAAGACCAGGAGGACGCTCGTAAGGACGCTTACAAAGACCGCAAGGACGCCCGCAAGGACGCCGACAAATCCGCGAAAATGGTCGACGCCCGCGCCGATAAAATGGAAAAGCACGAGCGCAGCGCCCGTGGCGAGCATGCCCACGGCGGCGACCGCATGGGCCACGCCAAACCCGCCAAAGAGCACAAAGAGCACAAAGTGAAATAAGCGGCTCCTGTCGTCCATCTTTGCCAGCCGCTGCCTCCCCGGCAGCGGCTGGTTTGTTTTTCGTTATTTCTCATGTCCTATTTTGTTGCCAAACTGGCACTAGCCAGCGCCTTTTTCCTCGCCGGCCCCGCCGCGTGGGCCCAGTCCAAACCCCACGCTCAGGCCAGCGGTACCCACCCCGCTACCGCGCCCCCGGTTCAGAAAGCCGACGACGCCACCGGCTCGCTGAGCGCGGCCCTCGGCTACGGCAACAACTCGGCTTTTTTCGGCCGCACCCAAGCCACCAACTACCCCTACCTCACCCAGGAACTCACCTATACCAGCAAGTTCAACGTGTGGGCTTCGGTCTACAACTACGACCTGTTCAACACCGCCACCCACTTCGACGAAACCGACTTGTCCATCGGTTACGACCAGGACCTGAGTAAAAAAGTGGACCTCTCGTTGAGCTACTCGCACTTCCTGTACGCCCCCAACAGCCCCCTGGTCAAGTCGGCCGTCAACAACTCCCTTGACGCCGCCCTCGGTTACGATTGGGGCGTGCTTTACACCCGCCTCAACGGCTCCTACCTCTTCGGCCCCAACGCCCACGACACCTTTGCCGTGCTCGACAACTCCCGCGTCTTCGACATCGACGGCGTGTTCACCCCCGACGACTACTTCACCATCACCCCCAAGTTCAGCCTCATCGCCGGCACCCAGGACTTCGCGCAAGTCAGCGACGCCCAGCAAATCCAGCGCGGCAACAAGAAGCCCAAAACCAAAACCGGCACTCCCACCCCCACGACCACCAGCACCGACGCCTCCCGCTTCACCCTGCTCAGCTACGGCCTGCGCCTGCCCGTGTCCTACACCCTCGGCAAGGTCTCGGCCGAAGTGGCTTACCGCTACCTGCAGCCCGTCAACGTGCTGCCCGAAAACGACTCCGCCGGCCGCTCCTTCTTCACGGCCACCCTCACCGTGACGCTGTAACCCCGAATAGAACAGGGCCCACTCATTCTGACGGGCTTTTTTAGTAATGGTTACGCGGCATTTTGGGCCACGGCCCACTTTCACCTTACGTTATTTGCATTACCTCCCGCGTCCAGCGGGGACACCCTTACCCCATTTTCCAACCCCATGAAAGTCTCAACCCCTTTTGCATCCCTGCTCTTCGCCGGAATGCTCATTTTCTCCGCTAGTAGCTGCACCAAGAAGTGCAAAGACGAAGACCCCCGCGCCCGCATCACCAACAACGGGACCCAGACCGCCAGCGTGCAGGTAAAAACCTCCGGCGGCAACACCCTCAACATCAACAACGTGGCCGCCGGTGCCTCGTCTGAATACGCCAATTACGCGGCCGGTACCACCACGTTCACGCTCAAGGTCAACAACGTCGATTACGTCAAAACGACCGACGTGAGCAAGTGCCACGAGTACACCATCGCCATCGACCGCAACAACGTCATCACCGTCACCCACACCGACCGCAACAACTAAGTGCCCACGCATAAGTAACCGGATAAAGAAGAACGTCATTCCGAGCTTGCCGAGGAATCTCGCTCGCGCCAGTGGGCGGCGCGGATGACTCCGGCGAGATTCCTCGGCAAGCTCGGAATGACGTTCTTTTTGGTTGACTACGGTTACTTATGCGCGACTGCTTAACCCCGTGGCCTCGCTGTCCGCACCAAATTCCATTGGCGTATGGCAATAATCAAAACGAGCGGACCATCGGGTCCGCTCGTTTTGGTTTACCCCAACACCTCAACGTGCAGCCGGTCCGTGAATTCTGGCCAGTTGCCGCCCTACTGCACCCGCGCATCGGCCGCCTTCATCGGCCGCGCAATAAACTCTGCATGAGCCCCGACCACGCCCCCGCCCGCCCGGGGATTAGCCCCGGTCCACCGGCCCCGCCGGAAACGTCAGCAAAAAGGAAGTGCCCAGCCCCTCAATGGAATTAACCTCGATGTCGATGTGGTGCACATCGGCAATGGTGCGGGCAATGCTCAGGCCCAGGCCGTAGCTGTCCGGGTCCGAGGTAGTGCCCTTGTCGAAACGGTGAAACAGCTGCGGCAGCTGCGCCTTGGGGATGCCCTGACCCGTGTCGCGCACTTCGAGCACGTAGCCGCTACCGGGGGACGCCGGCCGGCCCAGCACGTAAATTTTCCCGCCCTCCCGATTGTACTTGATGGCGTTGCTCACCAAGTTATACACCAGCGTAAACAGCAGCCCCCGGTTGCAGTTGGCCACCGTAAAGTCGGGCTCCAGCACGTAGGTCAGCGCCAGGTGCAGCACCTCCAGCCGGTCCTGTACTTCCTCGCTCACTTCGGCCACCAGTTCTTCCAGCGACACGGTTTCGGTGCGGGTAAACTGGTCGTTTTCAATCTTGGAAATCATGAGCAACGACTTGATAATGGTGCGCAAGCGGTGCACGGTGCGCTGCGAGTCCACCACCCGCAGCTGGTTTTCTTCCGACAGGCTTTCGTCGGCCAGCATGTTGTCGAAGCGGTACTGCAGGGCCGCCAGCGGCGTGAGTAGCTCGTGCGAGGCGTCGGCGATGAACTTGCGCTCCTTCGTGAACGAGGCCTGGATGGTGGCCATCATCTCGCGCAGGCTCTCGTCGAGGTAGCGGAAGTCGTCGGTGCTGGTCGGCACGGGCTCCAAGTCAAAGGCCGGCGGGTAGTGGCTGTGGCGCAGCCGCTGCCGGATGATGGTATAAAACGGAGCCAGCAGGTAGCGGAAAAAGGCCAGGTCGGCCAGCGTGGTCAGGGCCACGGCCACCAGCAGGATGTAAAAAGCGTAGCGCCGGAAGTTGCGTTCCGTCTCGCCGATGCTGCCCGTGCTGCGCCCAATTTCGAGCAGGTAGTTCTGGCCGCTCTGCGCAAACGAGTAGCTCAGCACCCGGTACTGCACTACCTCGTCCTCCACGGCCCGCTTCGAGTCCTCTATCACGTCAATCTTGGGCCCCGGCACGATGGTTTCGAGCGAGATAAACTCCTCCTTAAGCAGGTTGTAGCTGCCGTACGACGACTGCCCGCCCTCGATGAACGCCGAGATACCGGTGCGCCGAATCAGCCGCAGCACCTTTTCTTTTTTCTGCGCCAGCCGCTGGTCAGTGCTCAGCAGCGCCAGCCGGCTCATCACCAGCGGCAGCACCCCCACCAGCAGCAGCAGAATGGCCACCCGTGAGAGGGCGTTGAAAAGGGAAAATTTGGTGCTGAGCTTCAAAAGCAGGGTGGCTAAGGGCCTATTAGGCAAATAATTTACACGTCATGCTCATCTGGCGTCCGCGTAGTCGAAGCATCTCTACCGCGCAACTAAGCAGTCGTGCAGAAGTAACCGTAGTTTGCCAAAAAGAACGTCATTCCGAGCTTGCCGAGGAATCTCGCTCACGCCAGCAGGCGGCGCGGATGAACCGGGCGAGATTCCTCGGCAAGCTCGGAATGACGTTCTTTTTTATTCGATTACTTGTGCGCGACTACTTAATCAGATTTAGTATTGAGGTAGAGATGCTTCGACTGCGCGGACGCCAGATGAGCATGACGTCCTTTTCGTGATTCTGGTCCCCACTCACAGCCGCACCCGGTAGCCCAGCCCGCGCACCGTTTCCAGCCAGTCGGTTTCGGCGTGCGCCCCAAGCTTCTTGCGCAGGTTTTTGATGTGCGCGTCGATAAAGTTGGAGTCAAACCCCGAGTCGGCCAGGTGGCCCCACACGTGCTCGGTCAGCTGTAGGCGCGTGAGCACGCGGTTGCGGTTCAGCACCAGGTAGCTTAGGATGTCAAATTCCTTCACCGACAAGCTCACCTCCTGCTCCGTGTGCAGCAGCTGGCGGGCCTGCAGGTCCAGTATGAAGGCCCCGCAGGTCACCAGCGGCTTCACCAGTCCAAAGCGCCGGCGCGTGATGGCGTGCATGCGGGCCAGCAGCTCGGGCAGCGAAAACGGCTTGGCCAGATAGTCGTCGGCGCCCAGCTCCAGCCCCCCGATGCGGTCCTCCACGGCGCCACGGGCCGTGAGGATGACGACGGCCGCGGTCAGCTCGTTTTCCTTGGCTTCGGCCAGCACCTGCAGGCCGCTGCCGTCGGGCAGGCCCAGGTCCAGCAGCACAAAGTCAAAAGGCGTGTCGGCCAGTTGTGCACGCGCTTCCCGGGCCGTGCGCGCCACCGTGCAGGCAAAGCCGTGGTTATGCAGAAACAAGCTCAGCTCGCGGGCCAGGGTCCGCTCGTCTTCTACTATCAGAACATTCATGGGCGGCGCCGCAGTCGGCGTTAAAGGTTCAGCAACAAGCTACTCGTGAAGTAAGGCCGGGCCCCCGACACGTCATTGGGCAGCAGGTTCATCGGCACCGCGCAGGGATAACGCGTGGTTTTAGGTGCGCCCAAAAAACGAGGAGCTGCTGCCGTAGCTCAAGCCCCCGTGAAGCCCCCGTGCCGAGCGGCTGACTGCTGCACACATCTTGCCCAGCCGCCGAAAAGCAGCCCAACCCGCCGAAGCACAGCACCCCGGTGCACAGCCACGTGGCCCGCCCGCCCAGACGGCCGGCGCTACGCAAAATTCGCAAAGCGGCCACGGTTAGTGCTCCCGCTTGGTGCGGCCGGCCCCACCGGCGCCGCGTGCGCCGCGGCCGGCCCTGGCCTCGCGGCCCTGGCTGCCCCGCGCGCCGCGTGCACTCCGCTCCGGCCGGCTGCCCCGCGCTGAGCGCCCTTCGGCCGGGCTTTCGGGTGCGTCCTCGTCCACCCGCTCGGGTTTGCTTTTGCGCTCGGTTTGGGGCACAGCTTTCACGGGCGGTTCCGTGGTCGGCGCACCCGGGGCCGGCACCGTTTGGGCCCGGGCCGCTACGGTCCCGCACAATAATAAAACTAAGCAACCCCCACGCATTAGCATTTTCATAACGCAAACAAATTCAATAAGCAATGAAGCAATTTACAGCCTTCCGACCGCAAAGGCTGCCGTGAAGCGCCAAAGCCGGCCACGCCCGGGCTTCCTCAAGGCGCGGTCGGCCCGGCCGGCGCGGCCGTAATCAAATCCGTTTAGTGCCCGTGGCCGTGCCCCGCACCGGCGTGCCCGGCACCGGCGTGGCTGCTGCCCGTGGCGCGACTGCCGCGCTGGCCGTGCTCACCGCCCCGGCCGCTGCGGGGCGTGTGGCCGGTGTCGCGACTGTCGCGACTGTCGCGGGCTACGGCACTCACGGCAGCCCCCTTGTCGGCCCCGGTGAGCGTCGTGGTCTTGGCAAAGGTGCTCACGTTCTGACCGTGGTTGTCGGGCTTCGCGGCCTTGTCGTCGTTGCGGTCATCGTCGGCGTCGTGCTGCTTGGTTCTAGTGTCTTGCTTGCGCTCTATCGCAGCGGCTTTCTCCGGAGCCGAGGAAACCGCAGCGGGCGCTTGGGCCATGGCCGCTACCGAGCACAACAGGGCAACAGCAGAGAAAAGCATCTTTTTCATAAAGGACTTTTACTTTAAGAAGTTAGGGAATGAAGCTGTTTAGAAAGTCAATCTTTTTGAGCGTTTGTCATCCTGAGCATTCTGCGATTAAAGCAGAGACGAAGGACCTTATCCCGGCTACAACACGCTTGAACGAGACCGTTCAGTTGTGATAAGGTCCTTCGTCTCTGCTTTAATCGCAGAATGCTCAGGATGACAGACTTCTTGACTTTCTAAACAGCTTCAATGACACAAACCTACTGACTCAACATGATGCAAAAATGATAGCGAATGCCTCTCCCCATCCTCACTCGCCAGCCAGGCAGCCCTCGGGCACCTGCGCCAAGTGGAGCTGCCTCGTAGGTAAGAGCACCGCCCGGCCCGATTACACCGCCAGGTTGAGCACCACGCCCACCGCCGCCGCGGCAATGATGCTGAACACCGCTTTCAGCGAGGCGCTCAATCAGCGGCGCCCCCACCAGAATGAAGACGAAGCAGGGCAGATAGAGTTAATAAAACAGTCATGCTGAGCGCAGTCGAAGCATCTCTGCCGCTTCGTTGCACCGGCTCAAGCGAAGCGGTAGAGATGCTTTGACAAGCGGACGCCAGATAAGCATGACCGTTTTAGAATGATTTTAGCTAATTCAAACAGCTCCTTAGGGATTTCCCTGATTGCCCACGCCTCCCAGCAAGCGCCCCGAAACCGGAAACGCCCGACCGCTCAGTGAGCAGTCGGGCGTTTCCGGTTTCGGGGCTAGGGGTTAGCGCCGCGGAAACAGCACGTCGAGGATGTCACGGCCCACGGTGCCGGGGCGGCGGCGGTCTTCTTCCCGCCAGTTGTACTCGGCGTCATAGGCCTGGTCCCCGTGCAGAATAAACGCGCCGGGCTCCAAGCGTACCCCGGCGAGGCGGTCGCAGCTGGTGGGCGGCGGTTGTTGGCCGGCCGGGCGGTTGGGGTACCACACGCGGCACTCGCCGGGGGGCGGGTACTGCCCCCGCGGCACACCGGCCAGCTCCCGGGGGCCCGCCGTGCCCGCCCGGGGCAGAATCACCCGACCCAGAACGCCGCCCAGGCCCCCCACCGGGCGCGGGTTCCGGCTGTCGTAGCGGCCGTCTCTGCCGCGCTTATCCCGGTCGTCATCGCCGCGCCTACCCCGGTCGTCATCGTCCCGGTCGTCATTGCGGTCCTTGCCCTCTTTGTACCGTTCGTTACGGTCTTTGTCGTAATCCTTGCGGTCTTTTTCGTAGTCTTTTCTGCGGTCCTTGTCGTAGTCTTTGTTGTAGTCCTTGCGGTCTTTGTCCTTGTACTCCCTGTCTTTATATTCCTTCTTGTATTTGTCTTTATCCTTGCCTTTGCCATCGTCTTGGGCTGAAGCCGCCGAAGTCGAAAGCAGCAGACTGGCGGCGAGCAGGTAATGTGCGGGTTTCATGGGGGTGGGAAAAGTTAAGTGATGAGGCGCTTACGTCCGGGCATTGTCAAAGTTCGGGCCACAACCCTTGCACCCCCGCAGCCCCTTTTCGCCCCCCGGCGTACAAGCCGGGCTACCCATTGCCTGGAAAGCCAGTTTCTTTGCCCGCCATGCTGCACGAGTTTCTCTTTACGCCCTTCGCCGACCCCGCCACCGCGCAGCTCTACGACCGGCTGGTGGCCACGCTGCGTGCCGACCCCGGCCCCGGTGCGACGCTGCTGCTCGGCCACTTTGCCGTGGCGGACGGCGGCGAGCCGCTCGATGCCGTCGTCATCCGGCCGCACAGCATCACGGTTCTGGTGTTGGTGCCCCGCGGCGGCCCGCTCCAGATGCCCGCCTTGGGCTACGGCGCCTGGCCCCTCGACGGCCGCCCCCTGGCCGGCTCCACCCCCGGGGCCGACAACCCCTACGAGCAGTTCCAGCGCCAAAAAGCCGCGCTGGCCACTTGGCTGCAACCCCAGTTCGGCCCCGAGCAAGCCAACCTGCAGTTCATTTCCGGGCTGGTGGTGTTCGGGGCGTCCGTCACCTTCGGCCCCGAAGTAGAGGGACACCTGAGCCAGCTGCCCGACGGCAGCTTTCAGCTCCTGGCCGACGCCGCCCAGTTGCCCCGCCGCCTAACCCAGCTTGCCCGCCCCGAAATCGACCTTCCCGAGGCCGACCTCATCGAATGGGCCCACAACCTGGCCACCGCCGACAACGACGACCCGCAACCCGAACCGGCCGCCTCCGCCGGCCTGCCCCTCGCCGAGCCGGCCCCCGCGCCCAGTTTCCTCCGCCGTGCCTGGAGCTGGCTCGGGGCCGACGACATTCCCCACGACACTCCTTACGGCCATCCCGCCGCCCAGGCCGCCGCCAGCAGCGCCGAAAAGCAGCGCCTCGAACAACTGCAGCGCGATGCCCAAACCCAGCTGCAGCAGCAGCTCCAGGCCCTCGAAGCCCGCGAAGCCGAGCGCGAGCGGCGCATGGAAGAGCTGCGCACCGAGTTGGCCCAAGCCCCGCCCGTCACCACCGAGGCCCAGACCCTGCGCGACCGCCTAGCCATCGAGAGCCGGGAAAAAGCCGTGCTGGAGGCATCCATCCGCGCCTCGCGCGCCGAGTCCGACCGCCGCAATCGCGACCTCGACGCCAAGATTCAACAACTTGGTCACCTCATCGAGCAGCTGAATAACCGCCCCCTTGGCACCTTCCCGGCGGCCAGTGGCAGCCAGCGCCGCCGCCGACGCCTGCCGCGTGTAGCCGCCGTAGTAGGGGTGGCCGCCCTGTTGGGTGCGGGGGCGTGGGGCGTCAGTCAAATGGACCGCACGTCGTCTACTCCCACGCCGGCCAAGGAAGTGCGCCAGTCAGCAGCGGCGAGCCGCCCCGCCGCCGGGGCCGCCACGACCACGAACCCGGCGCCGGTGGCTCAGCAGCCCCCCGCGCCAACGGCCAGCGAAAGCCCAGCCAGTGGCCCCCAGAATGAGCCCGCCGCCGCGGACCCCTACGAGGCGCGCTACCCGTATTCGGACGGCTACGCCCGGGTGAAGAAAAACGGGGCCTACACATTTATTGATGCGGAAGGTCAGCCGTTCCCCCGCACTTTTCTCGAGGCCCGGGACTTTTCGGAAGGCCACGCGGCCGTGCGCGACCAGCGCGGCTGGCAGTACATCACCGGCCCGGAACCAGAGGACCCAAATACCCCGCCCTTCTTATTCCGCGAAGCGTATTCCTTCCGCGACGGCTTGGCCCGCGTGCGCCTGGACCCGGGCTACACCTACATCACCAAAAGGAACCTGGCCGGGCAGGGCCCCTCGGTGTTTCAGATATACGATACGGCGACGGATTTTGAGAACGGCCGGGCCCAGGTCACCCTGCAGGAGCGTCGCTTCACGATTGACACGAACGGCCAGCCGGTGGACTAAAGGCCATAGATATTCCAGTCCGGCGAAGGCTACACCAGCAAAACCAGCTGCGAAAACGGCATCCAGAGCGTCAAAGCCAACTGCCAGCCTTAGCGTTTCGAGTCGTTCTTCAACGCCGGCCAATACGGCTTCAACCAGGTGGCCGCCAATGGCGAAATCATTGGCCGTAGCGAGAAGTACCCTGCCACCCAGGCCCGCGACCAGGGCCTCCAAGTCGTCCTGCGCAAAGCCCCCGAGGCCCGCGTTCAGGACTTGGGCTAACAACTTAAAACAATATGAAAAGCTCGCTGGTAACGTATCGGCGAGCTTTTCTCATGAAGGGGTAAACTTCGCAAAAATTGTAGCATGCGCTTTTACGCTGCCTTAGCCGTTGGCACATAATTCCGACCTTTTCCAGTAGAATTCGTAGGGCGGGGTGCAGTCGCCCCATCCTCAGGTAGTCATCCCCTTTTATGTCCGCCCGCCTCTTACTCCGTCTGCTCACCTTGTTGCTCGGTAGCTTCTACCTCGGCAGCGTGTGCGAGCTGGATACGGAAGAGTGCAAGCAGAACTACGCCAAGGAATGCCACGCCTACGTGGCCGCCCGCCCCGAGGTGAATATGCCGGCGGCGGCGGTCCAACCCGCCACCCCGGCCGCCGTGCTGGCGGCCCCGCGCTGGCAAATCATGTGGGCCGCCGTTTTCCCGGCAACCCCCGCCGACCGGGCCTGGCCCCGCGCCGAAAGCCCGCCCCCGCAGCAGCGGCGCTACCTCTGGTGCGCCGTGCTGCAAGTCTGAAATCTGGAAGCTGTTGCCTAACCCCGCCGACGCGAAGCCGCGCCGCCGGAGTCCCCGTTTCCCGTTTTTCAACCTTGCCGGACGTTCCGCGTCCTCCTTTTCATGCGAATATTTCTTGTCCTGGCCCTGCTCCTGAGCAGCGCCTACGCCGCCGTGGCCCAGAGCCCCTTGCGTGTGCTGGTGCGCGATGAGCGCACCAAAACCGCCTTGCCCGGCGTGACCGTGGCCATTCCTGCCCTGCGCATTGGCGCGGCCACCGACGCCGACGGCCGCGCCACGCTGCCCGACGTGCCCGCCGGCCCCCAGCAGGTGCAGGTTGGAAGCATGGGCTACGCTTCCCGCACCGTTACGTTCACCCTGCCCCAAACCGGCGACGCACCCGCCCTGGTCGAGCTCGAACCCAGCAGCCTCGAATTGCAGGGCGTGGTCGTCGAAGCCACCCGCACGGGCTCGCGCATCGAGGACGTACCCGTCCGCATCGAGGTGCTTGGGCCCGAAGAGCTGGCCGAAAAAAGTAGTATGCGTCCGGCCAACATCGCCATGCTGCTCACCGAGGCCAGCGGCATTCAGCCGCAGTTCACCTCCGCCAATTCCGGCAGCGTGGCCTTCCGCATCCAGGGCCTCGACGGGCGCTACACCCAGCTGCTCAAAGACGGCTTTCCCCTGTTCGGCGGCTTCTCGCAGGGTCTGAGTCTGGTGCAGGTGCCACCCCTGGACTTGCGCCAGGTGGAAATCATCAAGGGCGCGTCCTCGGCCCTCTACGGCGGCGACGCCATCGCCGGCCTGGTGAACCTGGTGAGCAAAACGCCCACCGAAACGCCCGAACTGAACGTGCTGCTCAACCAGACCCAAAAGGGCGGGCGCGACCTCACCGCCTTCTACACCGGCCGCACCGGCCGGCTCGGCCTCACCCTGCTGGCCACCCAAAACACCCAGCAGGCCCGCGACGTGAGCGGCGACCGGTTCACCGACTTGCCCCAGGTGCAGGCCACCACCGTCAACCCGCGCCTGTACTTTTACGCCACCGACTCGACCACGCTCTATGCCGGCCTGAACGCCACCGTCGACGCCCGCGCCGGCGGCTACCTGCCCGCCCTCGACAACCCCACCGCGGCCGGCTACACCGAGCGCAACCGCTCGGAGCGCTACAACACCCAGCTGCGGCTCGATTCCCACGTCGGCCGCAAGCGGGTGCTCACCCTCAAAAACAGCGTCAGCGGCTTCACCCGCCGCATAGAGGCAGGCGGCCAGTACTTCGCCGGCCGCCAGCTCTCCACCTATTCCGAAGCCTCGCTGCTCTTGCCCTTTGGCGCCCACCGGGCCGTGTTCGGCGCCAACGTGCTGACCGACGACTTCCGCGAAACCGACCGCGCCCCGGCCCTGGCCGCCCGTGACTACCGCTACCAGACCTACGGCCTGTTTGCCCAGGACGACTGGCGCATCCTCCAAAACCTGACCCTGCAGGCCGGCCTGCGCACCGATTACCAGCGCCCCTACGGCCTGTTCGTGCTGCCGCGCTTCTCGGCCCTCTACAAAGCCGGCGAGCACGTCAGCCTGCGGGCCGGTGGCGGCTTCGGCTACAAAGCGCCCACCATCTTCAGCAGCGCCACCGAGCAGCAAGCTTACGTGAACGTGTTGCCCCTCGACGTGGCGAAGCTGCAAGCCGAAACCTCACAGGGCCTCAACGCCGACGTGACCGTGCGCGGCCGGCTCGGCGAGCTGAACGCCTCCCTCAACCAGGCCGTGTTCTACACCCGCCTCAACCACACGCTGATTCCCGACCCCGCCCAGCTGGCTCGGGGCCTCACCCATTTCCGCAACGCGCCCACGCCCATCACCGCCCGCGGCCTCGAAACCAACCTGCGCCTGGCCGTGGAAGGGCTGCAATTCTTCACCGCTTACACCTTCACCGATACCCGCCAGACCTACGACCCCGTCCAGCCCGCCGAACTTCCTTTCGTCTCGCGCCACCGCCTGGTGCTCACCACCGTGTTCGAGCAGGAGAAAAACTTTCGGCTCGGCCTCGAAGGCACCTACAACGGCCCGCAGTACCTCGGCGAAGGCGCCCGCCAGGGGCAGGGCTTCTGGCTACTCGGCGTGCTCGGAGAGAAGATGTTTGCCCCCCACTTCTCCGTGGTGCTCAACGTCGAGAACTTCCTCGACGTTCGCCAAACCCGCTTCGAATCCGTCGTGCTCGGTACGCCTACCAGCCCCACGTTCCGCCCCCTTTACGCGCCGCTCGATGGCATCGTGGCCAATGCGGCTTTGAAAATCACGCTTTGATGCCGCGTTTTGCCTACCTCACCCGCGCAGTCTGGCTGCTCTCGCTCATCAGCCTCTTCACGGACCTGGCCAGCGAGATGCTCTACCCGGTCATGCCCCTGTACCTGCAATCTATCGGCTTTTCGGTGTTTTTCATCGGCCTGCTCGAAGGCGTGGCCGAAGCCGTGGCCGGCCTGAGCAAGGGCTACTTCGGCCAATGGTCGGATAGGTTGGGCCGGCGAGTGCCCTTCGTGCAGTGGGGCTACGGCCTGAGCGCGCTGTCCAAGCCCATGCTGGCCGTGCTGGCCACGCCCGCGTGGGTCTTGCTGGCCCGCACCGTCGACCGGTTGGGCAAGGGCCTGCGCACCGGGGCCCGCGACGCCTTGTTGTCTGACGAAGCCACCCCCGCCACCAAGGGCAAAGTTTTCGGCTTCCACCGCTCCATGGACACCTTGGGCGCGGTGTTCGGCCCGCTGGCCGCCCTGCTCTGGCTGGCCGCCCGCCCCGGCCAGTTCCGCCCGCTGTTCCTGCTGGCCTTCGTGCCGGGCGTGCTGGCCGTGGGCATCACGTTCTGGCTTCGGGAGCGCCCGGTCGTGCCTTCTCCGCGCCCAGTGCTACCCTTTTGGGCCTCGTTCGGCTACTGGCGCGTGGCCCCGCCGGCCTACCGCCGGGTGGCAGGTGCGCTGCTGGTGTTTGCCCTTTTCAACAGCTCCGATGCGTTCTTGCTGCTACTGGCCCGCCAGCGCGGCCTGTCCGATGCGTCCGTTATCGGCCTCTACATTCTCTACAACGCCGTGTACGTGCTGGCCGCCTGGCCCGCCGGCCACCTCGCCGACCGCCTAGGCCCGCGCCGCTTGCTCGTGGGCGGCCTGCTGGCCTTCGCCGCCGTGTACGGCGGCGTGGCCCTGGCCCACGGCTGGCCCGCCTTCGCGGCCCTATTCGCACTCTACGGCCTCTATGCCGCCAGCACCGAGGGCGTGGCCAAGGCCTGGCTCAGCAACCTCGCCGACCGAGCCGACACCGGCGCCGCGCTCGGCACGTTCGGCGGCCTCAGCAGCCTGGCCGCCCTGCTGGCCAGCATGGGCGCCGGCGCGCTCTGGCAATGGGCCGGCCCCGCCTGGACGTTCGGGGTCGCCGCCGTCGTGGCACTCGGCGTGGCGCTATATTTTCTTCGCTTCGCGCCCAAGTCCTGAGCTGTTTATGCTTTCCCAAGCCGTCATGCATTGTCACTTCCTCCCAACGTCAGTTTCGGCCTAGGGCATCGGCTCCGTCAGTGTCCCGTCCGGCTGCGTCGGGGCGGTCAGCCCGCCGCTCAAATTGAATGGTCACGATGAGAAAAGATTGGGGGCAAGTAGGGGCGTGACTGGGGGCGTAAACTTAGTAGTATGTCGGTTTACAAAGGGTAGTGCATCAAACGCAAGAACCCCCGAAAAGTGCCCATACTACGTAGTAGGCGACTATTCGGGGGTTCCCGTAGCTAGTAAATGTACCCGGAGCCGGAGTCGAACCGGCACATCTTGCGATATTGGTGTTTGAGACCAACGCGTCTACCGGTTCCGCCATCCGGGCAGGATGAGCTTGTTAGAACAATTCCGCTCTGCCGGTATCAGGAGCGGGTTGCAAAGGTAGCCACTTGCTGCTGAATGCGCAACAGATACCGCTTTTTTAGGTAGTAGGTGCGGATTTGCTGCAGGGCGGCGGGGCGGTGGTCGCCGGGTAATTGCTCATACCCAGCGAGTACGGGATGAATGCCGGCATCCAGCGTGTCGGCCAAAGCTTGGGCTTCGGTGGCTATTTGGGCTTGGGCGGTGGCATCGGGCGCGCTTTCCAGGTCCATGAGCTGCTCGTTGAGGTCCATCATATCCATCAGGAAATCGGACGGGAGCTGTTCCTGCTTGCCTTCTTCCAGCAGGCCGTGCTGGCGCAGCAGGTAAGCCATGCGCTGGTCCGGGTCGGCGAGGGTACGGTAAGCGTCGGTATTGAGGGTAGCCTGGCGCAGCATGTCGGCCTGGTTCTCGGGCGAAGACGTGGCGTGAAAATCGGGATGGGTTTCGCGGCTCTTGGCGTAGTAGAGGCGCTTGAGGGCCGCCTCATCGGGCAAAAAGGATTCGGCCAAGCCGTAGAAGGCAAAATAATCAATCACTGATTTTGCTGATTAACCGTGATTTCGCTGATTTCGCTGGCCAGACTCGGCAAAGGGAAATCAGAAAAACAGAATGGTGAGAAAACAGAGGATTTAGAAGTAGAAGCTTTGAAAGGCGGAGATGTTGGAAAAAAATGGACAAGTGCAATCAGTGCAATCACGGTTAATCAGCGGCAATCAGTGATGAGAAGGCCACCGGTGGAGCCGCAAACAGCCGCTTGGTAGCCGGCCATACTTCGCCGAATAATGCGGATTGGCGGTAGGTATCCAAGGCCCCGGCATCGTCCCAATGGCTGTGCGTGCAGTAGATGGCCGGGTTGGCCGCATCCTGCCAAAGCTCCAAGTGCCGACAGCCGGGCTGCTCACGAATCCGGTCCTTGCTTTCGCGAAAAAGCGCAAGAAACGCAGGCACCTGTCCCGGCTCAAAGGTCATGCGTACGATGCGAATAAGCATTGAAATGAATGGGTTATCTATTTTTTGGATGAAAGTAGTACTACAAATAATTATAATAACACCAACTATCGCCCATGCTGGTCGTAAATGTCAGCCAAACGCTCTCTTCAATCTCCACCTTAGCCCATTTTTTCATGAAACAATTAGTTTCTCGCGTCACCGCGGCGGCATGGCTCGCCGCTCCGGCCCTGGCAGGCAGCCTGTTCCTCAGCAGCTGCAACAGCCAGCCCACCGCTACCGAAGCCAATAAAACCGCCACGGTGGTTTCGGAAGATATCAATGCCGCTTCCGACAGCGCCGCCGTGGTTGCCGACGCTACCGGAGGTGGAATGGGGATGGCCAAGCCCACCGGGGCCAAGCCCGCCTGGGGTCCCAATCTCAAGCCCGAGATGCAGGCCGTGATAGAACAGCTTATGAGCTTTAAAAATAAGCCCCTGCCTGAACTCACCGCCGCTCAGGCCCGCAAGCAGCCCAGCCCCGCCGACGCTGCTATGAAGCAAATGCGCGCCAGCAACATTCCCACGCCGCCCCTGAACTGCGACACCGTGACCAAAGCCCTCATGCCCGGCGTGAAGGCCCGTTTCTACACGCCGAAGGGCGGCACTGCACCATATCCGGTGATTGTATATTACCACGGCGGCGGCTGGGTTATTGCCACCAACGACACCTACGCCGCTTCGGCCCAGGCGCTGTGCGAGCAAACCGGCTCAATGGTGGTGTCGGTGGAGTACCGCAAAGGTCCGGAGAGCAAGTTTCCGACGGCCCATGACGACGCTTTCGCAGCGTATCAGTACGTGCTTAAGAATGCTGCCAGCATGAAAGGCGACCCCAACAAGGTAGCTGTAGTAGGTGAAAGCGCGGGTGGTAACCTGGCTTGCAGTGTGAGCATGATGGCCCGCGACAAGAAAGTGGCGATGCCCAAATACCAGGTGCTGATTTACCCGATTGCCGGCTACGACATGAACACCCCGTCGTACCTGGCTAATACCGAAAGCGCACCGTTGAATAAGGGCGCGATGGCCTGGTTCTTCAAAAATTACCTGCGCACCCCGGCCGATGGCAAAGACCCGCGCATTAACCTTGTGGCTGCCAACCTGAAAGGCTTGCCCGCCACCACCGTCATCGGGGCTGAATACGACCCGCTGACCAGCGAAGGCAAAACGCTGGCTGATAAGCTAACCGCCGCCGGCGTAAAAGTGAACTACAAGCTTTACGGAGGTGCCACGCACGAATTCTTCGGCATGGCGGCCGTTGTGCCCCAGGCTAAAGAAGCGCAAGGGGTGGTCATGAGCGACTTGAAAGGCGCGCTGAAATAAGTCGAAACAGGCGGCTTCGATAACTCAGAACGTCATGCTGAGCGGAGTCGAAGCATCTCGCTGGCATTGTCCTCACGATTGAGGTACTGCTGCACGCGAGATGCTTCGACTGCGCTCGGCATGACGTTCTTTTTTTGTGCTGAGCGACTGGTAGTATGCTACTCCGTTGGAAACCGCACGTCCACCTGCGAGTCGAAGTGCAGGCCCAACAGTTCCGAGGCATTGCCTTGGCAAATACCCAGGCACAGGCAGTCCTGGCTGTTGAAAACGACTACCGCCTCACCGGGCGGCACGGCCGAAAAGTGCGGATGCAGCTCACGCACCACGTCGCGGCCAAAGTGCACGGCCAAGGGCCGGCCGTGGCCCACGGCTTCTATTGCGGTGCGCGAAATATTGGTAATCAGGTTGCCGTAGTGGTCCACGTAGGCGACGTGCCCGGTGATGCGGTGGTCCTGCAGGCGCAGCTGCCGGTTGTTGAGCTGGTGCATGGTGTTCACCACCGGGCCGAGGCTGGTGAGCGGCTCGCCCTGGGCCAGGGCTACGGCGGCTGGCAGCAGCACATCGCGGGTGGGGGAGGCCGAGCTGGCGGCCGGCAGCGCCACCAGTTGCTCGGGCATGCCGTTGGCCAGCAGGGCGAGAATGCCGTTGTCGCCGGTCAGAAAATAATGGCCCTCGAACAAAGCCGCCAGCCAGCCCGGCTCGGGGCCCGCGCCGTGGTCGTTGACGCCGATGACGTGGACTGTGCCCGCCGGAAAATCCTGAAATACGGCTCTGAGAACGTGAACGGCATGCGGAATGTTGAAGGGTTCGATGCCGTGGCTGATGTCGACCACCGGAATTGCCGGGGCCAGGTGCAGCAGCCGCGCTTTCAACGCCGCAACGTAGTGGTCGCGGTAGCCAAAATCTGTCAGCAGCGTAATCAATCCCATGCCTGCGTTCCGTAGTTTTTCGTAGTATTGTTCCGTCGCTCGAACCGAAGCAAAAGTAGCCGGTTTGTGATGAAAACGGGCCGTTTGTTGTCTCTCTTTATCTTTCCCCCTCTCTTCCAACTTGGTCGAAAAAATCATCACCCTCGAAAACATGTCTTTGGTCGATTTCCTCGGCCCTGACAATCAGAATATCCGCCAGCTGGCCGCCGCTTTTCCGGGGTCTAAAATCATTAGCCGCGGCAACGAAATCAAAATCCAGGGCCAGACGGAAGTCATCGCCCGCATCAACGACCTGCTTTCCTCGCTTATTGAGCACTACCACCAATACGGTCAGATTACCGAGAAAACCGTGAACCAGTACCTTTCTGCGACTTCTGAGGAGGCTGAAGGCCGGGTGCTGGCCGCCTCGCCCGACGTTATTCTGTTCGGGGCCAAGGGCGGCGTTATCAAAGCCAAGACCCCCAACCAGCAGAAATTGGTGGACACCGTGATGGCTCACGACCTGACTTTTGCTCTGGGACCGGCGGGTACCGGCAAAACGTATATCTCGGTGGCGCTGGCCGTGCGCGCCCTCAAAAATAAGGAAGTCAAAAAAATCATCATCTCGCGCCCCGTGGTAGAGGCCGGCGAAAGCCTGGGTTTCCTGCCCGGCGACATGAAGGACAAGGTGGACCCTTACCTGCGCCCGATTTACGACGCCTTGGAAGACATGATTCCGGCCGAGAAGCTGAAGTTTTACCAGGAAAATAAAATCATCGAAATAGCCCCGCTGGCTTACATGCGCGGCCGGACGCTGAACAACGCCTTCGTGCTGCTCGACGAAGCCCAGAACACCACGCCGAGCCAGATTAAGATGTTTCTGACCCGCATGGGTCCCACCGCCAAGGTGATGGTGAACGGTGACCGCAGCCAGATTGACTTACCCACGCGTCAGAAATCGGGCCTGATGCAGGCCATGGACATCCTGAAGAACGTGCAGGGCATTGGCTACGTCGAGATGACTTCCGAAGACGTGGTGCGCCACCGCTTAGTGAAGGAAATCGTGGAAGCCTACGACCAGTTCGATAACGAAGAAATGTCGCGCCAGGCCCAGGCCAATGGCGTCCCGCGCCGTGATGAGCGGCATGAGCGCCGCCTGCGCGAGCAACAGGAAACCGGCCTGCCCAACCCCGAAATGGAGTTGCCGGTAAACCACGAGCAGCCTCTGTAATTATTCAATCGTTGTCATCTATTAATCGATTGTCATCCTGAGCGCAGCGAAGGACCTTATCAAGTCAGAACAAGCCGTTCGAACGCAGTAAGGTCCTTCGTTGCGCTCAGGATGACAACTTTTTGCCCAGCCTTAGCCCCGACCTATGTCTGCCACCGCCCACCGCGTCACTGACCTGCGTGACCTCGACGCTGCTTTTACTATCCGCGAAAAAGTTTTCCAACAGGAGCAAGGCGTGCCCGCAACCAAAGAGCACGACGAGCACGACCGCCGCGACGCTCGCCACTACCTGGCCCGCCTTGGCGATAGCACCCCCGCCGGAGCCGCCCGCTGGCGCGAAACTGAAAATGGGGTGAAGCTGGAGCGCTTCGCCGTGCTGGCCAATTTCCGCAACCAGGAAGTTGGGGCCGCGCTGCTGCACGCTGTGTTGGTCGATGTGCGGGCCGAATTGCCCGATGCCGACGTGTACCTAAACGCCCAGATTCGAGCCGTGCCGTTCTACGAGCGCCACGGATTCCGTAAGGAAGGGGAGATGTTTGAGGAAGCTAATATTCAGCATTACAAAATGGTGCTGGGATAGCATAAAAAGGAAAACATTGTCTGGGTTTTCAATCAACCTTTTAAATCAAAAAACCCTCATGTTGATAGCATGAGGGTTTTTTGATGATAATCGGCCTGTTTATAGCGTGGCCAGAATGGCTGTTCGCCGCGGAGGCGCTGGCCGCTCCCAGCGAAGCCCAGAATACTGTCAAAGCGAGGAAAGAGCGGAAGTAGGTCATCGTGCTAATGGCTTAAAATGGAATCCTCACCAGCTACCACACCAAGCGCACGGGCCGCCATGGTAGCTTGAAAGGAATGGCCCAACTTGGGCTGAAAAAGGGGCCGCCGGACGATTCACGCCGCTCGCGGCGGGCGTTACCCTTACCCCAGTAGGGGCATTTCATGGGGTTGGGGCTGAGTGAAAAATAACGGGGCAAAGGTGCCGGTCTGCCCGGCCACCGCGCAAAGGCCAAAAGTTTCTTTTATTTGATGGCCCAACCCCATTCTGCCTTCATGCCCGTCCTAACTGCACCCCTCCACACGGCCCTGCGCGAGGCCGTGGCTACCCGCTTCGGCCAGCCCTTGCGCTACCCCAGCCACTGCGATGCCCTCGAAGCCGAGCTGCTGAAAACCGCCGTCACCGGTGGCCGCCGCTTGAGCCCCAGCACCCTGCGCCGCTTTTTCGGGCTGGTTGAGAAAGACGGGGGCTACCACCTTCACACCCTCGATACCCTGGCCCGCTACGCTGGCCATGCCACTTTTGAGGCGTTCGGCCAGGCCGTGGCGGGCCTGATAACTGCCGAAACGGTGGTTGCCTGCCCCACCGATATTCCCGAGCTACTGGCCATGGAGCGGCTGGCCTATCCGGAACGCCTGTTGCTGGGGTACTTTCTGGGGCGTGTGACGCGGCCGTTGGCCCCCGACGGGCCGGCCGCTCCATTGGCCCTGCGCCTGGCAGCCCACCCGGCCGGGCAGGAGTTTTTCGTGGAATCGTTCGTCGACCTGGCCCACCTCACCGGAGCTTATGGCGAAGTAGTGACCGAATACCTCCGCCACAAAGCCACCGACGAGGCCCAGCTGTTCGGGCACGGCACCCTGTTTTTGGGCGAGTTTTTGGCCGGGGACGCGCCCGCCTGGCGAAATCGTTTGCGGCAACTGTTGGCTCTGCCGGTGCCGGCGGCCGTCCATGCCTTTCCGCGTGGCCGGCGGGCATTCGCCGAAATTGTGGCGGCCTGGCACGATGCCCCAGCGGCTCCGTTGCCGGCCGCCCTGCTGGCCCGCCTGCGGCGGGAAGCCGTTGCCGTGCCCCGAGCGGTTTCGCCCGTGCCGTCTCTGCCGGCTTTCTACAACTTATTTCCGGCCGGGTTTCATTTCTTCGTGGCCGAGGCACTGTTTCTAACCAGCCAGTTTTCGGATTTGCTCGAATGGCTCGAATTCACCGAAGCAGAATTCCCGGAACTGTCCAAATTGGACCACAACGTTTATAATGAGCTGCTGCGGGGGTTCCACACCGTGGCGCTGCTTCGTACCGGCCATGCTCCGGTTAGTTATCCGAACAGCAGCTTGCTTTTTCATTTGGAAACACACGGCTGGCTGCTCGATTATTATCAGGTACACATGAGGCTGGTTGAGTTGCACGTTGCCGCCGTGGGTGGAGCCACCGCGTCTGAGGTGGAGCAGCTCCGAAGCCAGATAGTAGTATTCGCATCGCGCTACCGGATGCCGTTTTTTGGGCGACTGGCCGGGGCCATTATGTAAGCTGCGAGGCTGGGTTGGGGCTTCGCGCTAATACCCGCAGCTACTCCTCCAGCAGCGCCGGCCGCTGGGTGATTTCGTGGTAGCAAATATGGGCCTGGCTGAAGTAGTGAAACACCATGCTTTTGCGGGTCTGGGCCGGGTCGAGGTGAGGCTCGCCACCGTGCATGAGGTTGGCATGCCACACAAATACGTCGCCTTTGCAGGCCAGAAAAACTTGTTTTTCGATGCGGGCCTCAGCAATTTTGCGGGCGATGTTAGCTTCGTATTCCGTGTATTCCTTGCTGCCGATAAGCCAGTTGGTGCCCTCGTTCTGGTAGTCGGCGTTGAGGTAGTAGGGTAGCTTGTGGCTGCCGGGATAGTAGTGTAGCGGGCCGTTGCCGGGCGTAATATCTTCCAGCGCCACCCAAGCCGCGGCCATGCCGCCCAGCGGGAACGTACTCATGTGGATGCTGTCGGAATGGGTGCGCTGTTGGCTGCCGGTCAGGAAGTTGATGCTCTGAAAAAGCTTGGTTTCGTGGCCCAGCAAGGCGGCCACCAACTCCCGCAAAGGGCCCTCGCCCGCCGCCCGAATGCGGGCCGACTTGCGGAAGGCAAACATGAACTTGTTGCGGTAGCGCAGGCTGATTTGCCGGGCGTCAATGAGGTCGGCTAACTCCTTATTGATTCCCTCGACGGCTTCAACGCGCAAGAAGTCGGGCAGAATGGCAAAGCCATTCTCCTCAAATGCCAGCAGGCTGGCTTGGCTGGCGGCCGGTAGCGCCTGAAAAACTGGCACGGCCGCCAGCCGCGCGGCCAGCGGTGCCACTACCGGCAACCCGGCGCCCGCCGGCAGGTGGGCAAAATCGCGGCTACTGATGGGGGAGTAGTACCGCTTGTTCAGCCCCAGCTTCTGGTAAATAGGCAGGTTGTGGGCCAAGCGGCGACGCTGAAATACGTTATAAGCGGCGTAGCTGAGTTTGAGGCGGCGTAGAAAGGAGAACATGGGGCGGGAAGGTTTCGAAACCCCAAGATACTAGGGCCGTCCGGCGTACCACGCTTCTACATTGGCAGTATCTCTGCAAACCGCTACATTGCCAGCCCGATACCCTTCCTGTCTGCTGCCGCTTTATGATTACCTGGGCCACCTTCCCCTTCGTGCGCTACACCCCGGCGCTGATTATCGGCATCGTAGCCTACCTGTATTTCGGCGTGGCTTGGCCGGAGCTGTGGCCGGCTACCGTGGGCCTGGCTGGTTTGAGCATGGCCGCCATTTTTTGGAGCGTGCGCCAGCGCCAGCCCGCCCTCACGGACGCGGCCGGGGTGTTGTCGCTGCTCACCATGGTAGCGCTCGGGGCCACTCTCACCCAGCGGGCCACCCAAAGCCGCCGCGCCGACCACCTCTACCGCTTTGCCGACAAGGTGGAATGCTACCAGGCCGTGGTGGATGAGGCTACCGTGGTGCGGGCCGCCACGTACGCGACCACCCTGCGGGTGCAGGCCGTGCGCGTGGCCGGGCGCTGGCTGGCGGCCACTGGCGGAGTGCGGGTGTCGTTGCCGCGGGTGGCGGGCATCGCGCAGCCGCGCTACGGCGAGGTCTGGCTCATTCGGGGGCGGCCCGACGTCAGCAAGCTCCCGCTGAACCCCGGCGAGTTCGATTATGCCCGCTACCTGGAATACCGGCAGGTATATCATCAGCAGTACATTCACCCCGACCAATACCGAGTACTACGGCTGGAGCCGCCAAACTACTTCGTGGCCCTGAGTATGCAGGCGGCCGCGCAGCTCGACGGCGTCTTTCGGCATTACATCACCACCAAGCGGGAATATGCCATTGCGTCGGCGCTGGTGCTGGGCATAAAGGACGACGTGGATTTGGCCACCAAGCAGGCCTACACGGCCACCGGCACCACGCACATCATGGCCGTGAGCGGCTTGCAGGTGGGGCTGCTGTTCGCGGCCATGTCGTGGCTGCTACGGGTGCTTTTTGGGCGGGCGAAGGGTTTTCAGCTGTGGTCGGCGCTGGTGGGGCTGGCCGTGATTTGGAGCTACGCGTTTCTCACGGGTCTGTCGGCGTCGGTACTGCGGGCCACGGTCATGTTCACCGTCATTATCATTGGTCGGGCCCTGGGGCGGCAGGATTCTATTTTCAACACCCTGGGCGTGGCCGCCTTTGGCCTACTGGTCTGGAACCCGTTTTTAGTGGCCGACGTGGGCTTTCAGCTCTCGTTTCTGGCGGTGCTCAGCATCGTGTACGTGCAGCCGCGCATCGCGCGCTGGGTCGATGTGGAAGCCTTTTTTTACGCCCGGCGGCGGCCCTGGCAGGCCAAGCCCGTGCAGTGGGCCTGGCGGGGCAGCGGCTGGTTTCTGGATAAAGTGTGGCAGGCCGTGGCCCTGTCGCTGGCGGCGCAGGTGGCCACTTTCGGGTTGGGTCTGTATTATTTCCATCAATTTCCGCTCAGCTTTTTATTTTCCAATTTGGTGGCCGTGCCCATTTCGAGCGGGGCCGTGTACGTGGGGCTGGCGCTGCTGGGACTGAAAGGAATAGCGGCCGGCATTGGCGCGCTGCTCCCGGCCGGGGCTGCGTGGTGGCTCGATTTGCTGCCGCGCTTTGTAGCCTGGCTTTTTGAGTGGATGGTGTGGGCTTTCAACGAATACATCTTCCTTATTAGCCGCCTGATGGCAGACTGGGTTATTCGCGATATCCACGTTTCGGCACTGCAAACGGTATTGCTCTTTGGCCTCATCGGCGCTTTTCTGGCCTGGCTCAATACCCGGCACCTGGGCTGGCTGCGCGGCATGGCAATGGTGCTGCTGTTCTACGCCGGCAGCCGCGTGGCCGAGGCTCGCGCCGTGGCTCCGACGGAGGAGTTCATTGTGTACAGTATTCCGCGCCGTTCGGCGGTGGGGTTCTGGCAGGGCGCGGCGGCCGAGTTCGTCACGCCCGATTCGCTGCCGCTAACGGAAACCGAACGCACCTACCGTCTCCTGCCGGGCATCATCCGGCGGGCGGCGCAGCGCACGGCTTACCGCGTGGGCTGGCGCGGCAGCACCGTGCCCGTGCAGCGCCTCGCCGACCGCGACAGCGCAAATCCCCGTCTTTATTTCAAGCCCGGCCCCGTGGTGCTGGCCCGCTGGCGTGGCCTGCGCATCGGTTTCGTGGCCAATCGTATTTCCCCGGCCATCCAGCCTGCTCCTATTGATGTGCTGGTGCTGCGCCGCAATGCTCGCATCAAGCCCGAAACCATAGCGGCCGTTTTTGGCCCACAGGTGCGGGTGGTGTTCGATTCGTCGTGCAAAATCTGGTACGTGGCCCGGCAAGATTCGCTGCTACGCGCCCACGGCTTCCGCACTTGGGATGTCACGGCGCAGGGGGCTTTTCGGTGCCCGCCGCCGCTGGCTGCCCGGCCCTGACCGCGCCCGCGCCCAAGGCCACCCCGGCCACCGCCGACCAGATTGTTGCGAGCAGGGCCAAAGCATCCAACGGCCCGGTAGCCAACTGGTTTCGGCCGGCACAGCCAATAGTTGGTCGAGTTTGGAAGTCCATCCAGGCATTTTTTACGTTAATTGCCACAGAGAATGCCACCTTTTCACCCTCCGGGGCATCCTGGCTATACCAATCCGTCCGCGCCTCACCCGCCTCTCATGGAAAACTTGCTCACCCCCGAACTCGAAGCCCTCCGCTACATTCAGTATGAAGCCCAGGACCGCATCGGCTACATCACCCTCAACCGCCCCGACAAGCGCAACGCCCTGAATGCCGACGTGGTAACGGAGCTAAAGCAAGCCTTCGAGTTTGCCGAAAACGATGATGCTGCCAAGGTCATCGTGCTGCGGGCGGCCGGCGATGTATTCTGCGCCGGCGCCGATTTGGCCTATATCCAGGACCTGCAAGGTTTTGGCTACACCGACAACCTGGAAGACAGCACGCACCTCATGCAGCTCTTTCACCAGATTTACACTCTCAAAAAGGTGGTTATCGGGCAGGTGCAAGGCCACGCACTGGCTGGCGGCTGCGGCCTGGCCGCTATCTGCGACCTCACCTTTGCCGTGCCCGAGGCCAAATTTGGCTACACCGAAGTCAAAATCGGGTTTCTGCCGGCCATCGTGAGCGTATTTCTGCTGCGCAAAATTGGCGAAGCCCGCACCAAGCAATTGCTGCTTACCGGCGACGTTGTTTCTGCCCAAACCGCGCTCGATATGGGCCTTGTCACCTTCCTGGCGTCGAAAGAAGAACTGGCCGAAAACGTGCGCACCTACGCCCAGCGCCTATGCCGCGAAAACTCCGGCCAGAGCATGGAATTGACCAAAGAAATGCTGGCCCGCCTGCCCGAGCTTGCCCTTGAAGAGGGCCTGCGCTATGCCGCTCAGCGCAACGCCGAAGCCCGCGGCTCGGAGGATTGCCGCAAAGGCATTGCCGCGTTTCTAAGCAAGCAGAAGATTGGCTGGTAATAGAGAAGTCCATTTCTTCGCAGCTCAATAAAGATGAAACGCCGTTTCGCTCCTGGAATTTTCGGGAACGAAACGGCGTTTCAGCGCCCATTCTAAACAACCTTTTCCCGCCCCGGTTACTTCCGCATGACTGCACTACCCGCTTTTGGTATTGTCCTTGCCACTTTCGGCTTCATGGAGTTTTGGGCCTGGTTCATGCACAAATTCGTGCAGCACGGGCCGCTGTGGTTTTTGCACCGCTCGCACCACGTGCGGCACCCGCAGCCGGTGGAGCGCAACGATTTATTCTTCTTGATTTATGGAGCCATCTCGGCGGTTCTATTCATCATCGGTGATAACGGTGGGCGCTGGTGGTTCTGGGTCGGAGTGGGCATTGCGGCCTATGGTACGGTGTATTTTTTTGTGCACGATGTGCTGATTCACGGCCGCCTGCGGTTCTGGAAAAAATCGCAGAACACCTACCTCCGGGCGCTCAACATGGCCCACAAAACCCACCACAAAACCATTGGCCGCGACGGTTCGGCTGAGTTTGGGCTGCTCTGGGTATCACCAAAATACTTTGAGCTTGCCCGCCAACAGGCCCGAAATAAACGGGCCAAACTAGTTGACTTCAAAAAATAGCCGAATTAACTATTTTGGTTAATTATTTATATTATAATTTATAGTCCAAGGAATGGGCCAATTCTCCATCAGTGACTTAGAACAGCTTTCGGGCATCAAGGCACACACTATTCGGATGTGGGAGCAGCGCTACAACTTGTTGCGGCCAGTGCGCACGGCCACCAATATTCGCACGTACAGCGACAACGACCTGCGCCGCCTGCTCAACGTAACCACGCTGTGCGGCCAAGGCCAGCGCATCTCGCAAGTTGCTCGGCTCACCGACGCTGAGATAAGCCAGGCAGTGCTGGCCAACAGCGACAACGCCCACGATTACCACAGCCAGGTGAATGCGTTGCTTGCGGCCATGCTGGGCTTCGATGAGCGTCAACTCAACAAATTGTTCAACGATGCTGCCCGGCGCCTCGGCTTTGAGCAGATGATGCTGTCGATAGCTTACCCGCTGCTGCAGCGCATCGGGCTGATGTGGTTGGCCGGCACGGTTGACATGGCTCAGGAACACATGCTGGCCCACTTGCTGCGCCAGAAAATTCTGGCCGCGACTGATTCCCTGCCGGGGATACCCGCCACGGCCCGGCGCTGGGTGTTGTTTTTGCCCGCCAACGAGCTGCACGAGTTGGCGCTGCTGTTCATGAATTACCTGCTGCGGGCCCGAGGGCACCACACGCTCTACCTGGGCCAGAACCTGCCCACCGAAGGCCTTAGCGAAGTGGGCCAGGTTTACCAGCCCGACGCCGTAGTGGCCGTCCTTATCTCCCAGCCCGAACGCAGCCGGGTGGCCGAATTTGCGCACGATGTGCAGGCGCTGTTTCCCGGAGCACAGCTGGTGTTGTATGGGCCCTTGGCTCGGCAGGAGGGGTTGGTATTGCCGGAAAATTGTGTTGCGCCGGTACTGATGACGGATTTTTTGGCGTTGATTACCGAAAATAATTTTGCTCCCGTGGCGAGCTAAATATTGATTCAAAAGGCAATCTGTCAGCCGTTGGTGCCCTTAAATCTGCTCATTCTCCGGGAAAAACAGGTCATTGGCCGAGTATGCGTCGGCCTTCGTTGGCATGCCCGCTATATTGATTCTACTCCGTCTAACGGCAAGGCGATTGGATAAAAAAATCTTTGGCTTTACGTAGACGAATTTCGATTTGGCTCGTATATTTGTTTAACAATCGGCCACCAAAAGCTAAACAGTATGACTTCGCTAGAATTCACCTCGCAAGTGCAGAAGATTTCGCTCACCCTCCGGCCCGCCGCCATGAATTTGACGCGAGACGCTGATGACGCAAAGGACCTGGTGCAGGAAACCCTCCTGAAGGCCCTCCTCAACAAAGACAAGTTTAAAGCTGGTACCAACCTGAAGGCGTGGTTGTACACCATCATGCGCAACACCTTCATCAACAACTACAACAAGATTACCAAGCGTAGCTCCAACATTGATTCGACGGAGTATTTTCAGTATTTCAACACCGACCAGAACTACATCACCCACAATGGGGCGACGTCGGATTTCGTGGTGCGCGACATCAACGAGGCCATCGCCGGGTTGGGTACCGATTACCGTACGCCGTTCATGATGTACTACATCGGCTACAAGTACATGGAGATTGCCGAGAAGCTGCAAATCCCCATCGGTACCGTCAAAAACCGCATCCACATTGCCCGCAAGGACTTGAAAGCGGCGCTGCAAGTGTATGCGCCGGTAGGAGCCAGTGCTGGCAGCGACGCGTCAGAAGCTGTTGAAGACTAAAAGACCTGAGTGAATTCTTCGGCCGCCGGCCTTGCTGCTGCATTTGTGGCGCGGGGCCGGCGGTTTTTTTTGTCGGCAGCGACTTCGCGTAGCGTTGTAGCTTGCCGTCTCATTAACGTGCATTGTGTTGCAAAACGAACAATCTAAGCGTGCGGTAGTAATCGGGGCCGGTTTCGCGGGCCTGGCGGCAGCTACCACCCTGGCCCAGGCCGGCTGGCATGTTACCCTCCTCGAAAAAAACGAAGGCCCTGGGGGCCGCGCCCGCGTATTTCGCGCCGAGGGCTTCACCTTTGATATGGGCCCGAGTTGGTACTGGATGCCCGACGTATTCGAGAAATACTTTGCCCGTTTCGGCAAGCAGGTTTCTGATTACTACGAGCTGGAGCGGCTCGACCCCTCGTATCAGGTGATTTTCAAGGGGCCGGAAGCGGTGGATATTCCGGCCAAAATGAGCGAGCTGCGCGCTTTATTCGAGCGCTATGAGCCCGGCAGCGCCGCCCGCCTCGACGAGTTTCTGAAGCAGGCCGCCTACAAGTACGAGGTGGGCATCAACCGGCTGGTGTATGCCCCCAGCCGCTCGGTTTTTGAGTTTGCCGACCCTAAGCTGCTCGTGGATATGGTGCGCCTGGACGTGCTGCAAAGCATGCATAAGCACGTACGCCGCTTCTTTAAGGACCCGCGCCTGCTGGAGCTGGTGGAGTTTCCCATCCTGTTCCTCGGCGCGACTTCCGAGAACACGCCCGCGCTCTACTCCCTGATGAACTACGCCGACCTGGCGCTGGGTACCTGGTACCCCAAAGGCGGCATGCACAAGATTGTGGAAGGTATGGTGCGCCTGGCCGAAGAACAGGGCGTGGAAATCCGCTGCAACGAGGAGGTGACCGAAATTGTGGTTGAAAACGGCCGCAGCACCGGGGTACGCACCGCCAGCGGCTTCTTCGCGGCTGATGTAGTAGTAGCTGGGGCCGACTATCACCACATTGAGCAGCAGGTGCTGAAGCCCGAGTTTCGGCATTACGATGAGAAGTACTGGAATTCGCGCACCATGGCCCCGTCGTCGCTGCTATTTTACCTCGGTGTAAATAAAAAACTCGACAAGCTGCGCCACCATAACTTGTTTTTCGACGAGGACCTTAACCAGCACGCCCGCGAGATTTACGAGCAGCCCCAGTGGCCTACCAAGCCGCTCTATTATGCCTCGGTACCTAGCAAAACCGACCCCACGGTAGCGCCCGAAGGCCAGGAAAATCTATTCCTGCTCATTCCCGTGGCCCCGGACCTGACCGACGACGAGGCCACCCGCGAGCGGTACTACAACCTAATAATGGACCGCCTGGAGCGCCATTGCGGCCACTCCATTCGAGATGCGGTAGTGTTTAAGCGTAGCTACGCCCACCGCGACTTCATTGCCGACTACCACAGCTACAAGGGTAATGCCTACGGTCTGGCTAATACGCTCAAGCAAACGGCCATCCTGAAGCCCACTCTCAAGAGCAAAAAAGTTAGTAATTTGTATTTCACTGGTCAACTGACTGTGCCCGGCCCGGGCGTACCGCCTTCGCTTATTTCGGGGCAGGTGGTGGCGGGTGAAGTATTAAAGGAAACTAAAAAATTGAGCGTTAAAAATTAAAAAGGAGAATACCACTTGTTTCAGACCGGTATTCTCAACTCTTGATTTTCAATTCTTAATTCATCAAATGGACCACGTTAAATTATTCACCGACACCAGCCTGGCTTGCAGCAAGCTCATCACGGGGCGCTACAGCACCTCGTTCACGCTGGGCATTCGCACGCTCGATGAGCAGCTGCACCTGCCGGTGTACGCCGTGTATGGCTTTGTGCGCTGGGCCGATGAAATCGTGGATACTTTCCATGACCACGACAAAGCGGCGCTACTGGCCGATTTCCGCCGCCAGACCTATGAGGCACTGGATACGGGCCTAAGTTTCAATCCGGTGCTGCATTCTTTTCAGCACGTGGTGCACCGCTACGGAATTGACCGTGAGTTTATTGAGGCCTTTCTGCACAGCATGGCGCTTGATTTGGAGGACCAGAACTACCATCCCGGGCTGTATCAAGAGTACATCTACGGCTCGGCCGAAGTAGTGGGGCTGATGTGCCTGCGCATCTTCTGCGACGGCGATTCGGCCATGTTTGAGCGGCTGCGCGAGCCGGCTCGGCGGCTGGGTTCAGCGTTTCAAAAGGTGAATTTCCTGCGCGACATTCGGTCTGACTACGAAGACCGGGGCCGGGTGTACTTCCCTGGCGTGGTGTACCAGCATTTCAACGACGCGACCAAAAGCGAGATTGAGGCCGACATCAGAGCGGACTTTGAGGCGGCTTACGTAGGTATTCAGCAATTGCCAAGTTCGGCTAAGCTGGGGGTATACCTGGCCTATGTTTACTACCTGAAGCTTTTTTACAAGATTAAGAAGCTGACGGCGGCCCGCATTCTGGGTGAGCGGGTGCGGGTGCCCGACAATACTAAGCTGTTGCTGCTGGTGGGGTCGTATTTTCGGTATCGGCTGTCGCGCATTTAAGCCGAATTTTGCGCACGGCTTTTGCCAAGGGTAAACTGTATTGTTGCCTTACGCTGTAGTTTTGCTGATATGCGTATTTCCGGTTTTCTGTTTTCTACGATTGTTTTAGGGTTTTGGTCGTCGTCCTCGGCGGCCGATTTGCGTAGTAGTGTTTGGCGGACCAGTGTAGCATGGCGGCCGTCTGTTGTCATCGCCGCTGTTCCCAATACCCTCCGAATTACTCTATTTAACCCCATCAAACCTGTGTCGTCGTCTCCTTTCCACCCCGCCACCCTGCGCCGCCACTACGAGCTGGCCGCCGCCGACAAAGCCGCTGGCGAAAAGTTTTATAAGCTGCTGGCCGATTACAAGGACCGCGACGCGCTGGTGCTGGGCTACAAAGCGGCGGCCGAAGCCATCCGGGCCCGCGACGCGTCGATGTTCAACAAGCTGACCTACGTGCAGGACGCGGCCAAAACCTTTGAGCAAGCCGTGGGCCTCGACCCGCAGAACCCTGAAATCCGCTTTCTGCGTTTTTCTGTGGAAAGCAACCTGCCTGCTTTCCTGGGCCTGAGCAAACACGTTGACCAAGACAAGGAAATGCTGCTGAGCGCCGCGCTCAGCCATCCCGGCTCAGGCCTGGACTCGGAGGCATTCCGCACGGTGCGCAACTTTTTGGTGGAGCGCGGCCACGTGAGCGAGGGAGATGCCCAACGCCTGAGCAAGGTGAAAGAGTAGCCCTTTGGTTGTTGGCAACCGGCGCAATAGCGGATGGGCAAATTAATTTAAGTTTAACCTACGTATTTTCGGCGGTCCGGCCAATGTTTCGCAACCTTGCGGGCAGGTTGCTGGTTACTCAGACCTATGCCGAAAATGTCGCTCAGCGTCCGAATCGACCCCAACTCTGGCTTTTGCTTTGGTGTGATATACGCCATTCAAATGGCCGAAGACCTGCTCGATGAGCAAGGCTACCTCTATTGCCTGGGCGATATTGTGCACAACGATGAGGAAGTGCAGCGCCTGGAGGTCCGGGGCCTGCGCATCATTTGCCACGAGCAGCTGGCCGAGCTGCGCGATGAAGCCGTGCTAATACGAGCTCATGGCGAGCCGCCGGCCACCTACCAGATGGCCATGGAAAACAACCTGACGCTGATTGACGCCAGTTGTCCGGTAGTGCTCAAGCTGCAAAACCGCATCAAGACCAGCTACGACAAAAAAGAGAAAATCTTCATCTACGGCAAGCACGGCCATGCCGAAGTGTTGGGCTTGCTGGGTCAGACAAGCGGCAACGCCGTGGTGTTCGAGAGCCTCGATGAGCTGCTCGGCCACGAGCTGCCCGAAAATATCACCCTCTACAGCCAGACCACCAAGAGCACCAGCAGCTTCTACAACATCAAGAACCAGCTGGAAACCCGAGGCTATCAGGTGAATGCCAACGACACCATCTGTCGGCAGGTGAGTAATAGGGACAAGGACCTGCGCCGCTTTGCCGCGCAGTACGACCAGATTGTGTTCGTATCGGGCACCAAGAGCTCGAATGGTAAGGTGTTGTACCAAGTGTGCCTCGAAACCAACCCGCAGACCCACTTCATCTCTAACGTGGCCGAAATCAACGCCGCTTGGTTACAGCCGGGCCAGTCGGTGGGCATTTGCGGGGCTACCAGCACGCCCATGTGGTTGATGGAGCAGGTACGCGACCGGTTGCTGAGCTTGTAGAAACAACGTGAGCGCGGAGCCATGCAAATAACCGACTTACCATTTGGCGTTACCAACTGGGCCGAGGTGCCGGGCGAGGAGCACGTCGGCACTACCGGCACCGCCTTGTGGCGCACCCGGCAGTTTGGGCCGGTGCGGGTGCGCATGGTGGAGTACAGCCCCGGCTACGTGGCCGACCATTGGTGCCAGAAGGGGCATTTTCTGCTAGTGGTAGCTGGTGAGTTGGGTACGGAACTGGCCGATGGCCGTCAGTTCGTGCTGAGGCCGGGCACGAGCTACCAAGTGGCCGATGGGGCCGAAGCACACCGCAGCCATACTGCCGCCGGAGCCACACTTTTCATTGTCGATTAATGCTAACTGCCACCAAATCAGCCGTTGCTTTTGCCGCGCCGCGCCGGGTGCCTCCCACGCCGGTGGGTGGCAAAGGGGCAGCCGTGGCGCTACTGGTGCTGCTGACGTGGGCGAGCCTGTTGACGTTCTTGCTCAGCAGCTACCAGCCCAACTGGTATTCGCCCGTGCCCTATCTGTTGGTGCTGCTGCAAACCCACCTTTATACCGGGCTTTTTATCACCGCCCACGATGCCATGCACGGCGTAGTAAGCCCGAACAAGCAGCTGAACAACGCCTTGGGGATTCTGGCGGCTGGTTTGTTTGCTTATAATTGGTTTCCCGGCATGTTGGCCAAGCACCACGCCCATCACCGCCACGTTGGCACCCAAGACGACCCTGATTATCACGACGGTAACCACCCCGGTTTTCTGCCTTGGTTCCTACGCTTTGCCTGGAACTACGTGACCTGGTGGCAGGTGCTCCTGATGGCCGTGACCTACAATGTGCTGAAGCTGTTTTTTCCCCAAGCCAATGTCATCGCCTTTTGGATGGTGCCAGCTGTGCTGGCTACTTTTCAGCTGTTCTTCTTTGGAACTTACCTGCCGCATCGGGGCGAACACGCGGCCGATAACCTGCACAGGGCGCGCAGCCAGTTTCGGCACCACCTGTGGGCGTTCGTGAGCTGCTACTTTTTCGGCTACCATTACGAGCACCACGACCAGCCGTATCTGCCTTGGTGGCGCTTGTGGAAGACCAAATAAAACAGATAAAAAAAGGTCCCGTTCGTTATCGAACGGGACCTTTTTTTATCTGCTAACAATGCTTAAGTGCCAAGCCACTATCTTTTAGCTAATAGCTGGTAGCTTTTGTTCTCATAACCAAGTGATTACACCGGCTTCATTGTTCGTTTAATTAGGGATTGGCACTTAGTGCACCGCGTTGGTCTTCTTGCAGCAGTCCGGCAGCCGGTTGTAAGCACGGGCATCGGCAGTCAGCTTGTCAGCATCGTAACCGATTTTCTGCACGGCGGTGCGCAGCGCTTCGGGCGACGTTTTATCGGCTTTGTAAGTCACTGTGACAATTTGAGTGGGTACATCCAGAACCGCGCTTTGCACGCCTTTTTCGTAGGCCAGGCTTTTTTCAATGCGCGACTTGCACATGTCGCACACCGCCGAAGTTTTGAACTGGACCGTGGTGGTACCTGGTGCTTTAGCGGTAGTAGGCGCGGTTTGGGCCTGGGCGCTGGGCGAAAAGTGTAACAAACCGAATAAGGGCAGTGCGAGGAGGAATTTCATGGAATCGAGTTAGGTAGTAGGGTATTGACAGCTATAACAAAATTGCTGCCGAAAAAAGTTAAAAAGTTAATGGGCCTTCGCTACTCGATGCGATAGCGTAACCCTCCGTAGGTGAGGCGGCCAAACACCGGCCCCCAGACCATGGCGGCATCGAAGCTGGGGCTAAATGGGGCCGCCGCCCCTTCAATGGGGTTGGGTTGGCGATAGTTGGTCAGGTTTTCGACCCCAACATACAATTCCAGCCGCTTGAAGGCCCGCGTGACCTGAGCATTCAGCGCGGCGTAGCGCGGCGCCATTTCGGGCGTGTATTCCTGCCCCGAGCCGTGCGCATGCGTGCTGGTAACGTGCGCTAGCGGCCGCTGCCCAAACCATTGCACCGTGAAATCACCGCGCCACTTATCAAAAGCACTGGCGTAGCCCAGGTTCAGAAAGGCGCGGTGGGTGGGGGTGAGAGGCTTGGGTAATAGAATGTTGTCGTAGGTGGTGCGCACGTCGAGGTACTTGTAGGCCCCTTTCACTTGCAGCCCTTTCAGTGGCTCAACTTGCAGCTCGGCTTGCATACTGCGGGAAAAGGAGCGGCCACCGGGCACCAGGTTATCAACAATAATAAAGCCTCCCGAAGTGTACATGTCGGCCACCACCTGGTTCTGAAAGTCCGTGTGGTAGTAGTCGATAATAAACGTAGCCGGGCGGCCCAACGCCGTGAAATACTGCGTGGCGCTGCCGCCCAGGTTCCAGGCTTTTTCGGGGCGCAGGTTGGCACCGATTACGAATTCGCGGGCACTGGCCAGCATGGCGGCATTGTCGGCAATGGGATTGGCCACGCGGAAACCCCGGCCGGTAGCCAGGCGCAGCACAGTGTTTTTGGCCACGTCGTATTTCAGGTTGAGGCGGGGCGTTACCTGCCAGCCGTAAAGGTTGTGGCGGTCGGCGCGCAGGCCGGCCACCACCGTTAGGTTGCGGCTGTTCTGGTAGGTGTACTCGGCAAAAGCGCCGGGCACCAGCTCGCGGCGGGCGCGGTGCTCACGGGCGTAAGCCTCGGCGGGCGTTTCGATGAGGTAGGTGCGGCCGTCGCTTAATAGTTCTTTGTAGTCGTCGTAGAGAAAGCTCAGGCCCGTGCGGTACACGTGGGCCGTGTTGCCAAGCGCACTCTGAAACAGCAGAGTGGCCAGGCCCGTGCGCTGGGTGCCGTCGTAGCGGCGTGAGGTGCGGTTGCTAACGAGGGCGGGCGGGAGCGTGGGGTCATGGCCGACGTGGTAGGTTTGGTAGCCGTACGAATACCGTGAGGTGAAATCATGGTCGGTGCCGCTTAGCAGCAGGCCCAGGCTCTGGAACGGGCGCGAGGGCCAGGTGTAGGAAGTTTTGGCGTAGCCCGTGTAGCGGGTGGTGGCCTGCGTCGTGCCGTAATTCTGCAGGAATGCCGCGTCGCCGGTGTTCCGGAAACCAAGCTGGCCGCCCTGCCGGGTTTCGCGCAGCGCGCCCAAGCCCACTTCACTTACTAAGCCGTGCCCCGACAGGTACTTCCATTTATTAAAGGCGTTGAACTGGGTGGCCAGCGGCAGGTCCAGAAACTTGTCGTCGTTGCGGTCCACGCGGTTGCCCAGGTGGTCGGTGTGCAGCAGCAGCACCGTGCTCCATTTCGGGCTGATGCGCGCCGAAGCATTCAGATTGATATCGAATTTGCCGAGGTCGTTGCCGTACATATTGAACAGCAGCTGGTCCGTTTTCTCCGGCTCTTTCAATTTTACGTTCACCTGCCCCGAAATGGCTTCGTATCCGTTCACTACCGAGCCCGTGCCTTTGATGATTTCAATGCTTTCAATCCACGGCCCCGCCAGATAGCCCAAGCGGTAGGGGGCCGCCAGTCCGCGCAGGGCCGGTTGGTTGTCCACCGTCAGCAGCGAGTAGCTGCCATCCAGGCCAAGCAGCTGAATCTGTTTCGCGCCCGATACGGCATCCGACGTCGTCACTTCCACCGAGGCGTTGGTTTCGAAGCTTTCGGCTAGGTTGCAGCAGGCCGATTTGGTCAGGTCGCGGCTCGAAATTACCTGCACGTTGGCCGGGGTGAGGGAAGAATAGGCCGGACCCCGGGCCGTCACGGTCACTTCGCCTAGTTCCTGGCCAGCGCGTAGGGCCACGCGCAAATACGGTGCACCGGTGGCGGCCACCGCCAGCGTATCGGGGCGGTAGCCCAGCGCCTGCACCACCAGCCGCGAGGCTGCCCGCGCCGGTCGCACCAGCGTGAAACGCCCCGCTTCATCAGAATTCGTGGTAATCACCGGCGCGTTGGCGTCGGGAATATCAAAGAGCCAGCGCAGCACCGCGCCGGGTAGGGGAGTGCCTTTTCCCGCCTCCGTGACCTCGCCCCGTACCGGCGCAATGGCCGTCGACTGGGCCGCTGCCGCACCCGGCCGCAGTCCCAATAGTGCCAACGCTACTAGGGGGAATAGCGGAAAATTTCCGCATATAAGTTTCATATCGTCTGATAGTTAGGTATTCTGAGAATAAGGCCGTTGCCGGGCAGCGGCTTTTGCCACTTTGCCAGCATCGGGCAATGGACTAATTCCAGAAAACCTAAACCATCAGTGTGCAGACAAATGCCAGTAGCGCCCTCCCGCTGCGCGGCGGGGGCGACGAATCGGCTGCGAACCAGCGCGGACTGTCGTATGTCAGTAGCGTGACCGTTGGCGAAACCGGCCAGGCCAAGTCTGAAGAACCCGCTGCCATCGGTAATGGGGCAGGTAATAGAATTTTGGCGGCCAACTCAGGGGAGGGCACCGACAGCTTGTGCACCTGCTGGCTGAAATCGCAGCAATTGTCTTTAGCCACAGGAATGGCGGGAGCCAAGTCGCCGAGGCAGCCGCGCAGGTCGGCCTGGCCCGCTACCGCTACGGCTACTCTACTGAGGCCGCTCATGCGGCAGGTGAGCCGCTGCACCGTGAAGCCCACCGAGGTGAGAAGCACCAGCACAGCCAGTAGCAGGCTAACGGAGCGACGGAACAGGGAGTAGGGACGCATAACTACTACAAAGGTAAGCCCCCAACGGTAGGCATTGGGGTGTAGAACCCGGGTTTGAAGCGTACAACTTCCGGCCAGCAACTTAGTTTTCCCTGAAGCCCCCCTGACAATTCCGGTGCTGCCGTTTTAACGCTTACGGCTAATTCATCCCCAATCATTGCTGCCTGCCACAGCTCCAAAGTCAATCAAAAGCTGCTTTTGAGCCGTGTGGTGGCTATTTTGTATTTGTGGTAAGAAATGGTAAATCGTGGTTGATTTCCCATCGGCTTCCCGTACATTTGTTCATACCGCCCTTTTAAGTTCCGGCGGCTTGCCCATGAACCTGCTGTCCGGCGAATACGAATGCAAGCTCGACCCGAAGGGGCGGTTGGTGTTGCCGGCCAAAGTGAAAAGCAACTTGCCCGAGCAATCCGGTAACCAACTGGTGCTCGTGCGCGGCTTCGAGCCCTGCCTGGTGCTCTACCCCCGGGCCGCGTGGCACGTCATTCACGAGAAGGTGTTGGCCCTCGACGAGTTCAACGAAGAGTACCGTCAGTTTCAGCGCAATTTTTTCCGGGGTATGACTGAAGTAGAACTCGATACCATCAATCGTTTCATGCTGCCTCGTAGCATGTTACGCTATGCCGGTATTGAGAAGGAAGCCATTATTGTAGGCTTGGGAAATCGGTGCGAAGTCTGGGACCCCGCCCGCTACGATGAGTTCCTCATCAAAGACCAGCAGAGCTTTAGCAAACTGGCACAGAAATTTTTATCCGTCGAAACTCCGCCGCTGGGCGGCCCCGTGGCGTGAGCGACTACTCCAACGATACTGCCTATCATCGCCCGGTGATGCTGGCCCAATGCTTAGCGGCCCTCGACCTGCAGCCCGATGGCCGCTACGTCGACGTCACCTTTGGCGGCGGTGGGCACTCGGTCCGCATTCTGGAAAAACTGACCACCGGCCACCTCTACAGCTTCGACCAGGATGCTGATGCTGAGGCCGAAGCTGATAAATTTGAACAGCCGCAGTTTACATTTGTAAAAGCTAATTTCCGGGACTTAACCGCTGAGCTACAGCAGCTTGGCGTCTTGCCAGTGGACGGTCTGCTCGCCGACTTAGGGGTGAGCTCACATCAGTTCGACACGCCCGAGCGGGGTTTCTCGACCCGCTTCGACGGGCCGCTGGACATGCGCATGGACCCCGATGGACCCCTGACGGCCGCCGATATCCTCAACGACTACAAGGAGGCCGACCTGCACCGCATCTTCGGAATGTACGGCGAGGTGACTAACGCCCGGACTTTGGCTCACACCGTGGTCGCGGCTCGTCGAGGCCGCACGCTGGCCACTATCGCGGAGCTCAAGGAGGCTATTCGGCCCTGTACCCCGCGAGGAAAGGAAAATAAGTATCTGGCTCAAGTCTTTCAGGCACTGCGTATTGAGGTGAACCAGGAAATGCAGGCACTTCAGGAAATGCTGCTGCAAACCGCTGAGGTATTGCGCCCGGGGGGGCGGCTGGTCGTAATGAGCTACCATTCGCTGGAAGACCGGTTGGTAAAGAATTTTATTGCCAAGGGCAAGTTTTTTGGCGCAGTCGAAAAAGACTTCTTTGGCAACGAAAGCAAGCCATTTGAAGCCGTGAACCGCAAGCCCGAAGAGGCCAGTGCCGAGGAGGTAGCCTTGAATAGCCGCGCCCGAAGTGCTAAATTGCGGGTTGCAATCAGAAACTAGGAGAAAAAAAATGGCCGCCAACATGCTCCGTCCCACCGACACACCGCGCCGGGCCAATGTGCCCCGCCCGGTAGCCGCGCCCGACCCGGAGCCGCTACCCGCGGCCCCGGTGGCCGACTACACGGCCCCCGTCGAGTTGCCGCCTGCCGCTGAGCGCGAGCGCGTGCCTCCAATTGAAAAGCGGGCCCGCAAACCAGCGCCGGAGGCCGCTCCCAGAACTACTTGGAGCCTGTTCTCATTGCTGGACCGGGTTACGAGCGTGGATGGACTGTTTCGGGAGGGGCTGCCAGTGCGTTTTCTGCCGCACCTGCTCTTTGTGATGGTGCTGACCCTGCTTTACATCGGCAATACTCACTACGGTAACCGCATGAACCGCAGTATTCAGCGCCTCAAGCAGGAAACTGAAGACCTGCGCGCCGACTACACGACCCTGAAATCAGACTACATGGAGGCCAGCAAGCAGAGCGAAGTCGCTCGGAAAGTAGCGGCCTTTGGGCTGGTTGAAAGTTCGTCGCCACCCTTCCGCATTACGGTCCCCGCTGGCCACCTCGACGCGGCCGAACTGGAACTGATGCCCGTGCTTACCGCCGATACGCTAGCCGCCCGCGCCGACCGAGATTCGGCCGTTGCGTTGCGCAATGACATGCTGGCGGGCCGCCGCCGGGTGCCAATGAGCGACGATGCCGCCGATGCTGGGCCCGAAATTATTGCCCCGCCGCAAGCGCTAAGTGGGGACTCAGCTGTAGAGCCAGTGCGTACTGCACCCGCCCGCCGCGCCACGTCTTCTGCTGTCCGCAAAAAATCTGCGCCGGCGAAAGGAAGTAAGGTCAACAATAGAAATTAGGTACAAAAAAGCACAAGCACGCATAAGCAAGATGCGTCAGTAAGATAAGTAGTTAGGCAAAACCCGATGAAAGGCAGCGTAAAAAAGTCGATAGTAACGCGGGTGCGGCTGGCCTTTTTGGGGGTGGCCGTGTTTTCGTGCGCTATATTTTGGAAGGCCTCCAAGATTCAGTTTCAGGAAGGCAGCAAGTGGCGTGCTCTGGAGCAGGAGCGCCGCATTAGCTACCAGCCGGTTCCCGCCACGCGAGGCAATATATACTCTGATAACGAGAGTATTATGGCCACGTCGCTGCCATTTTACCGCGTGGCCTGGGACCCGGGCGTGGTGGAGGAAACCGTGTTCGACAGCGGAGTGGACTCGCTGGCCTGGCACCTCTCGCACTTTTTTGGTGACCGCAGCGTGCAGGAATACCGCCGCCGGTTAGTGAATGCCCGGCGGGCTAAGGAGCCTTCCATCCGCTACATCCGTCTCAACTCCCGCCAAATCAACTTTCAGGAAAAGAAGATGATGGCTACCTGGCCGGTGTTTCGGGCCAGGCGCAACCGGGGCGGGGCCATTTTTGAAAAGGTCGATAAGCGCTTTCGGCCCTTCGGTGGCCTGGCGCAGCGCACCATCGGCTTTGTGAACGAGGACAAGCACGGCGCGGGCCTGGAATACACCTTTGAGCAAAGTCTGGCCGGTAAGGCCGGAGAGGCGCTGTTTGAGCGCGTGCCCGGCGGCGTGAAGCCCGTGTACGACGGCACCGAAACCAAGCCCCTACCAGGCTACGACATAAAGACGACCCTGGATATTAATCTGCAGGACGTGGCCGAAAACGCGCTCTACAAGTCGCTGGTCGATAATAACGCCCAGTACGGCTGCGTGATTCTGATGGAAGTGGCGACTGGCGAAATCAAGGCCGTGGCCAACCTGGGTAAGGCCTCGGATAACACCTATAAGGAAGACTACAACTACGCCTTTGCCGACCAGGGCCGGACGGAGCCGGGCTCCACCTTTAAGCTGGCCTCGATGATGGCGCTGTTTGAAGCCCGGCCGGAGCTGACGCTGGACGACATGGTGGATACCGGCAATGGCCGCATGTACGTGGGCGGGGCCGTGAAGTCGGATTCGCACGGCTACGGCCGCATCACGGTGCAACAGGTGTTTGAGAAGTCGAGCAATATTGGGGTAGCCAAGCTGGTGGACAAGTATTTCTCGGGCAACCCAACCGAATACACCGACCAGCTCAAGAAATTCGGCCTCGATAAGCCCCTGGGTTTCCAGATGGCCGGCGAGGCGCGGCCCTACGTGAAGGACCCGCGCGACCGCAGCTGGAGCCGCACCTCGCTCACTACCATGAGTATTGGCTACGAGCTGAAGCTGGCCCCGTTGCAAACGCTGGCGCTGTACAACGCCATTGCCAACGGCGGCGTGAAAGTGCAGCCGCTTATCGTGAAAGAAATCAAGCAGGCCGACCAGGTGCTGCAACGCAACGAAACCAAGGTGCTGAATCCCAAAATCTGCTCCGATGCCACGCTGGCCAAGGTGAAGTCGATGATGGAAGGGGTGGTGCTGGAAGGCACGGCCCGCGGTATTCGGCCCAAGGATTACACCATTGCCGGTAAAACCGGCACAGCCTGGAAGTTCAAGAACGGCCAGTACACCAAGACGTATTCGACCAGCTTCGTGGGGTATTTCCCGGCGGATAAGCCCAAGTACAGCTGCATAGTAGTGGTCGATTCGCCTCGCAACGGCCGCATTTACGGTGCCGACGTGGCCGCGCCGGTGTTTCGGGAAGTGGCCGATAAGTGCATGGCCCGCGACCTGCTGAGCCAGCGCCCGCTGCTGGCCAAGGCCCGCCTGAACAAGAGCCACGTGCCACTGGTGCGCGCCGGCATGCAGGACGAGCTGGCCTTGGTGTGCCAGAAGCTGGGCCTGGTCGGCAACACCCAGGCTACCGGGGGCGAGGAATGGGTGCGCGCTGCTTCCGACACCGCGTTTCATGCCCGCACGGTGGCGCTGGTGGTGAATCCCGTGCGGCCGGGCCGGGTACCGCAGGTGCGCGGGCTGTCGTTGCGCGATGCCTTGTATCTGCTTGAAAACCGGGGTTTGCACGTGCGCGCCATTGGCACGGGCCGCGTGCGCGAGCAGTCGTTGCCCGTGGGCCTGCCCATTAAGCGCGGCGGGCTCATCACCCTCACGCTGGAAGAAACCGGCCCGCGCCTGGCCGCACCCACCGCCTTGCCCGAGCCCGAACACACGGATTTGGCCGAAAACAAGCTGCTGGTGCCGGTGGATACGGAGCCCGTCAAAGCCCGCAAGTCGTTTGCGGCCGGCGAGAAAGCCCATGTGCAGCCAGCGGTAGCCGAACGCTCGGCCGGCGTGAAGCCGAATGCCAAAGCCAGCAAGCCCCCGACCAGGCCCGCCGCTGCTCCAGCGCTTGCCAGGCCGGCGGCAACCAGTGCTACCAAAGCGGCTGGTAAAGCGAAAGCCCCCCGCCAAACCGTTTCGGGTAAGAACCCCACAAAGCCCGCCCCGGCTAAGCCTACCATTCGCCGCGCCTGAAATAGTTAAAAGCAGCAGTTAAAAGTTGGGAAAGCAAAATGCCTCAACTCATAATTCATAACTTTTAACTCACAACTGTTTACATGATTTCCCTGCCGCTCTTTTCCCTGCTCACCGACGTTGCCGTGCTGGCTCAGCACGGTCCGGCCGATGTGCTTATCACCGGTCTCACGCTCGACTCGCGCGAGGCGGGGCCAGGCATTGCCTTCGGCGCCCTGCGCGGCACGGCCACCGATGGCCACAAGTTCATCGAAATAGCAGTAGGGCAGGGGCTGGCGGCCGTGATTTGTGAAGAGCTACCCGCTACGCTGAATCCCGCCACGGCTTACGTGCTGGTGCAGGACAGCGCCGCAGCCCTGGCCCACATGGCCTCGGCGTTTCACGGGCATCCATCGCGGCAGCTGCAGCTCATCGGCATCACGGGTACGAATGGAAAAACGACCTGCGCGACCCTGCTGCACAAGCTCTTGCGCGAGCTGGGCTACCACGCCGGCCTGCTGAGCACGGTGCAGAACCAGATTGACGAGGAGGTGATTCCCAGCACCCACACCACGCCCGACGCCATCCGGCTGAATGCGCTGCTGGCGCGCATGGTAGCCGCCGGCTGCACCCACGCCTGCATGGAAGTGAGCAGCCACGCCGTGGCCCAGCACCGCGTCACGGGCTTGCGCTTCGTGGGGGGTGTGTTCACCAACCTCACCCACGACCACCTCGATTACCACGGTACGTTCGATAATTACCTGAAAGCCAAAAAAGGCTTTTTCGACGCGCTGCCCAAAACCGCTTTCGCCCTGACTAATGCCGATGACAAGCGCGGCTCGGTGATGCTGCAAAATACCGCCGCTCGCCGCGAAACCTACTCGCTGCGCGGGGCGGCCACTTTCCGGGCCCGCCTCATTGCCAACGAAGTGCACGGCCTGCACCTCGAAATCGACGGCCGCGAAATCCTGTTCCGCCTCATCGGCGTATTCAACGCCTACAACCTGCTGGCCGTGTACGGCGCGGCCGTGCTGCTGGGCGAAGACCCCACGGAGGTGCTCACCATCCTCTCGGGCCTGACCACCGCGCCCGGTCGGTTCGAGCCCGTGGTATCGGCCACCCAACGCGTGACGGGCATCATCGACTACGCCCACACGCCCGACGCGCTGGAGAACGTGCTGCAAACGCTGCACGAAATCCGCCAGCCCAGCCAGCAGATTATTACAGTGGTGGGCTGCGGCGGCAACCGCGACGCGGCCAAGCGCCCCATCATGGCCAACCTAGCCGCTCGCCTCTCCGACAAAGTTATTCTCACCGCCGACAATCCGCGTTTTGAGGACCCCAACGAGATTCTGGCCCAGATGCAGGCCGGCGTGACGGTGCCCGACGCGACCAAGGTGCGCACCGTCCCCGACCGCCGCGAAGCCATCCGGGCCGCCGTGGCGCTGGCTGGCCCCGACGATATTGTGCTGGTAGCGGGCAAAGGCCACGAAAATTATCAGGAAATTCGCGGTGTGAAAGCTCCGTTTGACGACAAGCTGGTGCTGACCGAGATTTTTTTAGAATTGAATAAGTAATCAGAACGTCATGCTTCGGCAAGCTCAGCATGACGTTCTTTAAGTGTCCGAATGCTTTATTACCTCTTCCGTTACCTCAACGAACACTACCACCTGCCGGGGGCGGGCGTGTTTCAGTACACCACGTTCCGGGCCGGGCTGGCGGTGGTCATTTCCTTGCTTATCGCCCTGCTGTTTGGCGGCCGCCTCATTCGGGTGCTGCAACGGAAGCAGGCGGGTGAAACCATCCGCGACCTCGGCCTGCAGGGCCAAAGTGAAAAGAAGGGCACCCCGACCATGGGCGGCCTCATCATCATCATGGCCATTCTGGTGCCCGTTATCCTGCTCTGCCGGCTCCGCAATATCTACATCATCCTCATGATTTTGAGCACGGTATGGCTCGGGTTGATTGGCTTCCTGGACGACTATATCAAGGTGTTTCGCAAGAACAAGGAAGGACTGAGCGGTCGGTTCAAGGTGCTGGGCCAGGTGGGTTTGGGCATCACGGTGGGCTGGGTGCTGTTTTACAGCAACGAAATCACGGTGCGAGAGTACCTGCTGCCTAATGGCCAGTATTCGGCCATTGAGGCCAGCAAGGTTTTCAAAGACGTGCATCTGATGATTACTACCGTGCCGTTTATGAAGAACAACGAGCTGAACTACGGCGACTTATTCGCTACGGCGGGCACGTTTTTCAACGGCCTGTACGGCTTCCTGTACATTCCCATCGTTATCTTTTTGATTACGGCCATCAGCAACGGGGCCAATCTGACCGATGGCCTCGACGGCCTGGCGGCGGGCACGTCGGCCATCATCGGCATCACGCTGGCCATCTTTGCGTTCGTGAGCGGCAATGCCCTGCTGGCCGATTATCTGGACGTCATGTTCATCCCGGATTCCGGCGAGCTGCTTATTTTCTGTACTGCGTTCGTGGGAGCCTGCATCGGCTTTTTGTGGTACAACAGCTACCCGGCGCAGGTTTTCATGGGCGACACCGGTTCGCTGACCTTGGGTGGCATCATCACGGTGCTGGCCCTGGTGGTGCGTAAGGAGCTGCTGATTCCGATTCTGTGCGGAGTGTTTATCATTGAGAATCTGTCAGTTATTGTGCAGGTGAGCTATTTTAAGTACACCCGGCGCAAGTACGGCGAGGGCCGCCGTCTGCTGCGCATGTCGCCGCTGCACCATCATTACCAAAAGCTAGGCTACCACGAATCCAAAATCGTGTCGCGCTTCTGGATTGTCGGCATCATGCTGGCCGTCATTACCCTGGTTACCCTAAAATTGCGCTAACGTATTTCCCGCAGAGGGCGCAGAAGTTTTCGCAGAGGACGCTGAGACGTTCTTCTGCGTATTCTGCGAAAACTTCTGCGCCCTCTGCGGGAAATCTTGTCGACTCATTATGAACATCATTATCCTCGGAGCGGCCGAAAGCGGCGTGGGCGCGGCCCTGTTGGCGCAGGCTAAGGGCCACGCCGTGTTCGTGTCCGACCGCGGCGTCATTCAGCCCGCCTACAAGGCCCAACTCGCTCAGGCCGGTATCGAATTCGAAGAAAACCAGCACACGCTGGAGCGCATTCTGCAGGCCGAGGAAGTTATCAAAAGCCCTGGCATTCCCGAAAAAGCGCCAGTAATCCAGGCGCTGCGCGAGAAGAACATTCCAATAATCTCCGAGATTGAGTTTGCCGGCCGCTATACCAAGGCCAAGTGCATCTGCATTACGGGCACCAACGGCAAAACCACCACCACGCTGCTTATTCACCACCTGCTGAAAAGCGCCGGACTCAAAGTGGGCCTGGCCGGCAACGTGGGCTTCAGCCTCGCCGAGCAGGTGATTGCCGACAAGCACGACTATTACGTAGTGGAGCTGAGCAGCTTTCAACTCGATGACACTTACGGTTTTCAGCCGTGGATTGCCATCCTGCTCAACATCACGCCCGACCATCTTGACCGCTACGACTACTCGCTGAAAACCTACGCCCAGGCCAAGCTGCGCATCACCCGCAACCTGGCCGACGACGGTGCTTTCATCTACAATGCCGACGATGAGGTGACGAACCGCTATTTCCAGTCGGCTTTCCTCGAAACGCGCCAGCTGCCGTTCAGTCTGCACCACCGGCACGATGTGCACCTGGCGGGCTACTTCACTGCCGAGCACGTAATGTGCACCAACCTCAGCCCCGGCATCAACGAAGACAGCGGCCAGGAAGTGAGCACCGCCCACTCGCCGCTCATCGGCCAGCACAACCGCCAGAATACCTTGGCCGCCGTGCTCGCCGCCCGCATGGTCGGCTTGGAAACCAAAGAAATTGAAGCCGGTTTGGCCACGTTCGAAAACGCCGACCACCGCCTGCAGGTGGTAGGCGAGCGGGCGGGCGTGCGCTTCATCAACGACAGCAAGGCCACCAACGTGGAAGCGGCCTGGTACGCGCTCGATGGCATTCAGCAGCCCATTATCTGGATTGCCGGCGGCACCGACAAGGGCAACGACTACGCCAGCCTGCTCAACCTGGCCGGCCACCGCGTGAAGGCCCTCATTTGCCTCGGCGTCGACAATACCAAGCTCCACGCCGCCTTCGATGCCGTGGTGTCCCACGTGGAGGAAACCCAAAGCATGACCGACGCCGTGGCCCGTGCCGCCGCCCTGGCCGCGCCGGGCGACGTGGTGCTGCTCTCGCCCTGCTGCGCCAGTTTCGACTTATTCAAAAACTACGAAGACCGGGGCCGGCAGTTCGCCGCGGCCGTGGAGTCCGTCGTGGCCGGACCAATCGCGGAGTAACTCTAATATAAAGTATGCTTTCGGCAACGTCTTACTCATTCGCTCTCCAAGCTCTGGCAGCCCATGGAACTTATTAAAAACTGGTTGCAGCGCAACCTCAAGGGCGACCCCATTCTGTGGGCCATCGTGCTGCTGTTTTCCTTCATCAGCATTGCCGTGGTGTATTCGGCCACCGGCACGCTGGCTTACAAGAAGATGAACGGCAACACCGAAGCCTTCCTCATAAAGCACACCAGCTTGATTCTGCTCGGCCTGTTCTTCATGTGGGCCGCCCACCGCGTCGACTACCGCCACTATTCGCGGCTGTCGCTCTACGCGCTGCTACTGTCGGTGCCGCTGCTGCTGTTTACTTTCTTTATGGGGGGGGCCGTTAATGAAGCTTCCCGCTGGCTTACCATTCCGGTGATTAACCAGACTTTTCAACCGTCCGACCTGGCCAAGCTGGCCCTGATTTCGCACCTGGCCAGCATGCTTAGCCGCCGCCAGCAGCACTTGCACGATTTCAAGTCGACGCTGCTGCCAGTAATGCTTTGGGTCGGAGTTATCTGCGGCCTGATTATTCTGAGTAACGCCTCTACGGCGCTGCTGCTGTTTGCCACCTGCATGTTGCTCATGTTCATTGGCCGGGTGCCGCTCAAGCACATGGCCGTGATGGTGGGCATCGGCATCGTGCTGGGTGGAGCGGGCCTGGCGGCCGGCCAGCGCCTGGGCACGGTGATGTCGCGTGTGACCAGCTTCACCGACAAAACCAAAAAAACTCCGTTTCAGCTGGAGCACAGCTACATCGCCATTGCCACGGGCGGCATCGCGGGCAAGGGCCCCGGCAAAAGCACCGAGCGCAACATCCTGCCCCACCCGTATTCTGACTTTATCTACGCCATTATCATCGAAGAATACGGCCTGCTGGGCGGGGCCGTGGTGCTGTTTCTCTACCTCGCCTTTCTCTATCGGGGGCTGAAAACGGTGATGAACAGCTACGGGGCCTTTGGGGGCCTGCTCTCGGCGGGTCTGAGCTTCAGCCTGGTGCTGCAGGCGCTGGTGAATATGGGCGTGGCGGTGGGCCTGGGGCCCATCACGGGCCTGCCGCTGCCGCTGCTGAGCATGGGCGGTACCTCACTCATCTTCACCGGCATCAGCATCGGCATCATCCTGGCGGTGAGCCGCGGCGAGCGCGAAATCCGCCCCATGACCGGCGAGCCCGACGATACAGCCCGTATTCCCAAGGTATCGGTCAGTTACTAGTGATGCTACTAAAAGAACGGTCATGCTAAGCGCAGCGCAGCATGACCGTTCTAACGCCTTGCTGCCCCTCCCCGCCGTTCTCCCATCCATGACCAATTCTCCCCTTCGCGTCATCATCTCCGGTGGTGGCACCGGCGGCCACATCTTCCCGGCCGTGGCCATTGCCAACGAGCTGCGCCGCCGCCAGCCCGACAGTGAAATCCTGTTTGTCGGGGCCAATGGGCGCATGGAGATGACGCGCGTACCCGAAGCGGGCTACAAAATAGTGGGCCTCGACATCACCGGCCTGCAGCGCCGCCTCAGCCCGCAGAACCTGTTGTTTCCCTTGCGGGTCATTCGCTCGGTGCGCAAGGCCGGGCGGTTGATTGAGGCGTTTCGGCCCGATGCCGTGGTCGGCGTGGGAGGCTACGCCTCGGCCCCGGTGCTGCTGGCCGCCACTTCCCGCGCCATTCCTTCGCTCATTCAGGAGCAAAACTCCTACGCGGGGCTGGTCAACAAGCTGCTGGCCAGGCGCGTCAATAAAATTTGCGTGGCGTACGACGGCATGGAAAAGTTCTTTCCGGCCACTAAAATGGTGCTCACCGGCAATCCCGTGCGCACCGAAATTGCCAGCGGCGACCGCGCCGAGGCGTTGACGTTCTTCGGCTTGAACCCCGATAAAAAGACCTTGCTTGTGGTGGGCGGCAGCCTGGGCGCCCGCACCCTCAACCTGGCCACGGCAGCTGCCCTGCCGCGCCTGCGCGAGGCCGGCGTGCAGCTGCTCTGGCAAACCGGTAAGCTCTATTTTCCTGAAGCTCAGCGCGAAGCCGAAGCCTACCAGTCCGACAATCTCCACGCCCTGGAGTTCATCAAGCGCATGGATTTGGCCTACGCCGCCGCCGATGTGGTGGTGAGCCGCGCCGGCGCATTGTCCGTGTCGGAACTCTGCCTGACCGGAAAAGCCAGCATCCTGGTGCCCTCGCCCAACGTGGCCGAAGACCACCAAACCAAAAATGCCATGGCGCTGGTCAGCAAAGGGGCCGCTGTACTCATCACCGATGAGCACGCCCCCGAGCGCCTCTACGACGAAGCCCTGCGCCTGCTGGCCGACCCGGTGCGCCAGCAGCACCTGAGTGCCCGCGTGCGGGAGCTGGCCCGGCCCGATGCTACGTCGGCTATCGTGGACGAGCTATTGAAGTTAATTAAAAATTAAAAATTATGAATCAAAAATGTGGCGCAGAAGATAGACTCATCGGCACCGCATTGACTCACTTTTAATTTTTAATTCATGATTTTTAATTCAACGCATTGAAGCAGTTCCCCTACGTTTTCTTTCTTGGCATTGGCGGCATCGGCATGTCGGCCCTGGCGCGTTGGTTTCGGGCCAACGGCCATCAGGTGAGCGGCTACGACAAAACTGAAACTCCGCTCACCCAGGCGCTGGCCTCCGAAGGCATTGCCATTCACTACGCCGATGTAGTGGAGAATATTCCGGCCGAAATCCGAACGCACCGCGCGCAAACGCTGGTGGTGCTCACGCCCGCCATCCCCGCCGATAGTCGGGAATGGGCCTGGCTGCGAGCCGAGAACTACGACATTCGCAAGCGCAGCCAGGTGCTGGGCGTGCTCACCCACGGGCACTACACCATTGCCGTGGCCGGCACGCACGGCAAAACCACCACCAGCAGCATGGTGGCCCACCTGCTGCACCACGCCGGCCACGACGTCGGGGCCTTTCTGGGTGGCATTGCTGTGAACCTGGGCAGCAACCTGCTGCTGCCGGGCGCGCCCGATGCGCCTATCGTGGTAGAAGCCGACGAGTACGACCGCAGCTTCCTGACGCTGCACCCCGACGTGGCCATCGTGACCAGCACCGATGCCGACCATCTGGATATCTACGGCGACCAGGCGGCCCTGATAGATTCGTTTCGTCAGTTCGTGGGCCAAATCAAGCCCGGCGGCACCCTGCTCATCAACCACATCGCCGACCCTAGCGTAGCTGCCGCCGCACCCGCTGGCACCCGCATTATCCGCTACGGCCTCAATGCCGCGCAGGGGCCGGAATTATTTGCCGCCAATATTTCCGCTGAAGGTCACCAGTTTCACTTCAATCTGCACAGTCTGCAAGGGGTAATCAGCAACCTGGAGTTGGCCGTGCCGGGCTATCACAACGTAGAGAATATGCTGGCCGCCGCCGCGGTCGCCCAACTACAGGGCGTGAAGGAAGAAGAACTGCGTGCCGCCGTAGCGGCTTACCGCGGTGTGAAACGCCGGTTTGAGTTCGTAGTGACCACGCCCGAACACGTTTATCTGGACGATTACGCTCATCACCCACGCGAAATCGAGGCCTTCCTGCGTTCGGTACGGGCGCTGTATCCGGGTAAGCGGCTGCGGGTTATTTTCCAGCCCCATCTGTTCACCCGCACTCGGGACTTCGCGGCAGGCTTTTCCAAGAGTTTAAGTATTGCAGATGAGGTATTTTTATTGGATATTTACCCCGCCCGTGAGCAGCCGCTGCCGGGCATCACCTCCGAAATTCTACTGGCCGACATCACTGCGCCTACCAAAGCTATTTGTACCAAAGCGGAAATTCTGAGTGCTGCTCAAACCGATAACTCATTCGACATTCTGGCCACGGTAGGAGCGGGGGATATCGACACGCTGGTACCGCAATTAAAATTGCTGCTGACGGAGCGCTGGAAATAAATAATTTAGTGAACCAGCCCAAACATTGTATTGGGCTGAATTAACACAATGAAGCTTTTTAGTAATTTATCAGGCGGTCATGCCGAGCGTAGTCGAGGCATCTCGCTCGGGCCGTTCGGGCCGTTCAACGAGGCGGGCGAGATGCCTCGGCTGCGCTCGGCATGACAGTCACTTAGTTTTTTTGAATTCCTAAACAGCTTCATCACCGCACCAGCACATCATCAAATCAGATAATCATAAATTTGGAACGCACCGTTAGAAACTTAATTGTTGCCGCCGTCTGCCTGCTGGTGCTGGGCGGACTGGGCGTATTTGCGGCCCTGCGCCAGGCGGCCCGGCCCGTCGATACCGTCGTGGTCAATATCGCCAACGAGTTCGATAACTACTTCATCAGCGAGCGCGGCGTCACGGCCCTGCTCACCAAGGGTGGCAAAGAGCCCGTGCTGGGCACCCAGCCCGAAGGGCCGCGCCTGCGCGAGTTGGAAGTCCGTTTAAAGGCCCACGCCTTCGTGCGTGATGCCCAGGTGTACCGTGACCTGGCGGGCAACCTGCACGCCGACGTCCGCCAGAATCGCCCCATTGCCCGCCTCACGCACCCCGACACCCGCCTCGACACTTACGTGGACGCCGAAGGCCGCAGCCTGCCGCTCTCACCCTTGTTTACGGCCCGGGTGGCCACGGTGGCGCGGCCCGGCGGAGCCAACCTGCCAAGTGCATTTTTCCAGGACAGCACCGGTCGGCGCTACCTCGAGTTCCTGCGGTACGTCGACGAGCACGAGTTCTGGAAAGCCCAGGTTTCGGAGGTGTTCATCGAGCCCGGTGGCAAGCTGTCGTTTACCCAGCAAGTGGGCGACCAGCGCATAGAATTTGGGCTGCCCGAAAATATTTCTGAAAAATTCGCAAAGCTCATGGTATTTTACCGTCAGATTCCGTCAGTTTTGGGGTGGGATACCTACCACCGCGTAAACGTAGAATACCAAAATCAAATCATTTGCGAATAGAAATTCGCTGAATCATAGGCTGTTAGGCCGCAAGTTTTCCATTCCCAACCCACGCTTTCTTCACTGCTCGCCAGCACCGCATCTATGCAACAAGACAAAATCGTCGTCGGGCTCGACATTGGTACCACTAAAATCTGCGCCTTGGTGGGCCGCAAAAACGAATTCGGCAAACTCGAAATTCTGGGCATGGGCAAAGCCGTGTCGGAGGGAGTTTCCCGGGGCATCGTGCTGAATATTGACAAGACCGTTGACGCCATTAAACGGGCTATCCGGCAGGCGGAGGAACAGTCCGGAATTAGCATTGGAGTGGTAAACGTGGGCATTGCCGGCCAGCACATCAAAAGCCTGCAGCACAACGGCAGCATCACGCGCAACTCGCACGATACCATCGGGCCCGACGACGTGAACCGCCTCACGCAGGACATGTACCGCCTCGTGACCCAGCCCGGCTCGCAAATCATCCACGTGATGCCGCAGGACTACAAAGTGGACTACGAGGAAGGCATCGCCGACCCCGTGGGCTACGAAGGCGTGCGCCTGGAAGGCAACTTCCACATCATCACGGCCCAAAGCACGGCCATCAATAACATCAACAAGTGCGTGACCAAGGCCGGCCTCGAAATCGCCGACCTGATTCTTGAGCCCCTGGCCAGTTCCATGTCCATCCTCTCGGAGGAGGAGAAGGAGGCCGGTGTGGCCCTGATTGACATCGGGGGCGGTACTACCGATTTGGCGGTGTTCAAGGACGGCATCATCCGCCACGCGGCGGTGCTGCCATTTGGCGGCAACATTATCACGCAGGACATCAAGACCGGCTGCAATGTGGCCCCCGGCCAGGCTGAGCAGCTGAAGGTAAAATTCGGCAAAGCCATTGCCGAAGAAGCCTCCGATTACGAAATCGTGAGCATTCCCGGCCTGCCGAACCGCCCGCCCAAGGAGGTTTCGCTGAAAAACCTGGCGTACATCATCGAGGCCCGCATGTCGGAAATCATGGAGTTGGTGTATGCTGAAATCTATCGCATGGGCCTGCACGACAAGCTGTCGGCGGGCATCGTGCTCACCGGCGGCGGCTCACAGCTCCAGAACCTGGAGCAGCTCACCGAGTACATCACCGGTCTGGATACCCGCATTGGCTACCCCAATCAGCACCTCGGCAAAAGCCGCATCGAGGCGGTGAAGTCGCCGATGTATGCGACCACGGTAGGCCTCGTGCTGTCGGGGTACCATTCCCTCGACGAACGCAACCAGTCGCGGGCTCCTTACGAGCAGGAAGCGCAAGTGCTGGCCCCTGCGTACTACGCGCCCCAGGCGGCTCCCGTAGCCCCGGCGCATGTGGAGACGCGTGCTGTGGTGCCCGCCGTAGCGGCTGCCGCGCCGGCCGCCGTGCCCGCTAAGCCCAAGGAGCCCGGCGCCGCCAGCCGCTTCTTCAAAGACATTATCAGCCGCACCAAGGGGCTGCTGATTGACGATTACGACGATAAATCCTACTAGGTGTAAATTATGAGTTGTGAATTATGAGTGATGAATTGACAGCTGAAAAGTTAGTCTGTTCAGTAAATTCATAATTCACAATTCATAATGCATAATTAAAAAATATGAATTACAAATTCGATATTCCCGCGCAGAGCAAGTCCATCATCAAGGTGATTGGGGTGGGTGGCGGTGGCTCCAATGCCGTGAAGCACATGTATAAGCAGGGCATCAAGGATGTAGAGTTTATCATCTGCAACACGGACCACCAGGCGCTGCAAAGCTCCACGGTGCCCAACAAGCTCCAGATTGGCGTTGACTTGACGGAAGGTCTCGGCGCGGGGGCCAAGCCCGAGCGCGGCCGGCAAGCGGCACTTGAAAGCAAGGAACAAATCCGCGAGCTGCTGAACCACGGCACCAAAATGCTGTTTATCACGGCCGGTATGGGCGGTGGTACGGGCACGGGGGCAGCTCCGGTGATTGCGCAGGTGGCGCAGGAGCTTGGTATTCTCACGGTGGGTATTGTCACGGCTCCGTTCATGTTTGAGGGCAAGAAGAAGCGCCTGCAGGCTGAGCTGGGTATCAAGGAGCTGAGCGAGCATTGCGATACCATTCTGGTCATTCTCAACGACAAGCTGCCGCAGATTTACGGCAACCTGACCATGAGCGCCGCCTTCGCCAAGGCTGATACGGTGCTGACCACGGCGGCCAAGTCCATTGCCGAAATCATCACGGTGACCAGTGATGTAAACGTCGACTTTGAAGACGTGAAAACGACGATGAAGGAGTCGGGGGCCGCTGTAATGGGCAGCAGCATCACCGAAGGTGAAAACCGCGCCCGTCGCGCCGCCGAGGAGGCCCTGAACTCGCCGCTGCTCAACAACACCGACATCCACGGCGCGCAGAAAATCCTGCTTTCCATCATGTCGGGCGCGGAGCACGAGTTGGAGATGGACGAGCTGACGGAAATCACCGAATATATCCAGGAGAAAGCCGGGCAGGACGCGGAAATGATTTTCGGCCACGGCATTGATGAGACGCTGGGTCAGAACATTCGCGTGACGGTAATTGCCACGGGTTTTGCCCGCGACGCGCATTCCATCACCACGCCCGGCATGGGCGGTGCTACCGAGCCAAGTGTAGCTGCCGCACCGCATGTGTCTCCCGCAACTGAACGTCAGGAAGCTGCTCCCGCAGCTGGTGCTGCGTCATTCGTGCCCAGCTTTAGCAATGCCGCGCCGGAACCCGCCCGGGTTACGTTTGACCTGAATGGCCCCACGGCGCATAACACGCCCCCGCTGGCCGGTGTGCCGGCTGCCGCACCCACCGAGCCGGTGCTTACTTCCAGCGCTCCTACGGCCACCCCGGAAGCAACGCGCCCCCGCCCCGCCCTCGATGTCCAGGCCCAGGAGCGCCGCCGCCGCTTGCAGGAGCTCAGCAACGGTCTGCCCCCCGAGGCGGTGAGCCAATACGACACGCCTGCTTATCTGCGTCGTCAGGTGAAATTGGAGAATGTAGAGCCTAGCTCCGCGCAGAATATCTCCCGGTTTAATCTATCGGATGATAACGAATTACTCGGTGACAACCGGTTTCTGCATGACAATGTGGATTAGGTAGTTTATTGATTACCGGTCACAAAAAAACTGCCGTTGCTGAGACTCTCAGCAACGGCAGTTTTTTGTAGGTAACGAATAGGTATTGCTGCAGATGTGGAATTCATTACTTGTCCTGCCCGGAACTGCTGCCCAATAAATATTAAAAGTACAAGGTAAAAACTAAAAGCCTAATAGAATTCCGTCCGCTGAAACCGCTGCTGGTAGCGAACTAAAGCCGAAGATTACAACGTCTAGCCATACTTGCAGCAATACTCATGTTGGCTGCTGTTATACTTTCTATGATTCAATTCCCAAAATAAGAACAATTCGTCCTGTTGATGTTTTATAAACTTCAATTTCAGATAAAACTAAATCCGCTATGTCGTGTCCCCAAATTCCATATTTTCCGTTCGTTTGATTTCTATTATACATTCTTGTTCGCTTATCAATCGGGATTGTCTTAACAGTTGCACTCTTTTCTTCTTCCTCGTATAATTTAAAATAATGTAAATTTATTTCTGATAATAATTGTTTTCTTGAAAAACCATTTTTTGATGTTATTGTAAATTCATATTGATTTGTAAGAGGGTAATCAATAATAATTTTCAACGTATTCTCCTTAATAACGATTTCGTCACTCTTGTATAAGTTTGGTATGTCCTGTTTTGCATTCTCAATACTTGCCCACGGAATAAATCCATCCCCATAATCTTTTTTATTGTCAGTTTTCACCTTAAATGAAATTGCATAAATTAACTCTCCAATATCTTCACTCTTCTTTTCAGTCGCTTTCTTTTCGTTTTCCTGAATAACGGCAACTGGGTCTTTTACTTCTTGCTTTTCATTAGTTTTTTGAGTTTGTCCTTTGCAACTTGTAAATACAATTGTCGAAAGGAGAATAAAATATTTAGCTATTCTATTTCTTGTCATTTTATGTAATTGTAAATTTTGAGGTCGTCCCTGTAATAGCAGCCAACACTCGGATTGCAGCAACTCGCAGCGTTGCAAGTTGCTGCAATCCGTCCTTAGTCCGCAAGTTGATTGCGTAAAGCTAGTCGACTTGGCTGGGATTACGCAACACGTACCCAAGCCCTGGCTACTCCGCATACGCCAGCCGGTTCTTCCACTTATTTAGCGGGGCCTCCAGCCAGTGCCAGGAGGTGGCGGCCAGCAGTAGCAGCACCGGCAGCAACAGCAGCACCGTGGGCAGCGGGCTGAGCCAGAACTGGCGGGTTTCGGCGGTGGGGAAAATTCGAAACACAACCCGCTGGTAAAGTACCGGCAGCAGTAGGTGGTAGAGGTAGCAGCCGTAGCTGCGCTGGCCTACCCATTGCAACACCGGCGACAGCAGGAAATTGGTGCCGTGTGCCTGGCCCACCGCCGGCCGGTGCAGCACCCAACTCAAGGTGAGAAATGCCGCACCGCTGCCCACCGTGGTATAGACGAATAGCCAGAGCGCGTGCGCATTGGTGGCATGCGTGGCCAGCCAGAGCCCGGCCCAGGCCGCCCAGGCCAGCACCACCCAGCGCCCTTGCGCCAGTGCTTGCACGCGTGGCGAATGCTCCACGATGCGCAGCACTGCGCCGATGGCAAACATATCGAGACACGAAGGCAGCAGCACGAGCACGAAATCGGGCGAAACCCAAGTGCTCCACAGGATGCGAAATAGCAGGGCACTGCCGGCTACGGCCAAAAGCGGACCGATGCGCCGCCCCATTAAACCCAGTAAGAAGGGCCAAACCAGGTAAAACTGTTCGTCGACGGCCATGGTCCAGTAGTGCCCCACGCCCTCGCCCCAGTGGTGGAGGCGGTAGAATAGCAGGTTGGAAACCGGCAGGATAAACCAGCCGGGGTACTCGCGCAGGGTAGCCAGGGGCAGTAGCGCCCCCAGCAGCAAGGCCAGGTAATACGGTGGCAAAATGCGTAGTCCCCGCCGCTGGTAGAAGGTGACGAGCCGCCGGCCCCACCCAGCCGGTGCGCCGGGGTGGAGCTGTTGCTTCCAGATAATACCGGAAATTAGGTAGCCGCTGAGGACGAAGAAGGTAATGCGGCCAATTTCCCCCACCGGAAACGGGGCCCGGGTCCAGTGCGCCAGCACCACCAGCCACACGGCAACGGCCCGCAAGCCGGTGAGGGCGGGGCGATAGGCAATGGGCGATATGGGAGGCAACATGACAGGACGGAGCGGGGATGTATGAAAAAAGAACGTCATGCTCATCTGGTGTCCGCGTAGCCGAAGCATCGGGCGCGTGGTAGTAAAATCCAACCGAATGGGTTTACTGCTGCACGCGAGATGCTTCGGCTACGCGGACGCCAGATGAGCATGACGTTCTGTTGAGTATAGCGATGCCGCTAAACCCTAGCCGAGGGTGTGGTACACGGCCTGCACGTCCTCGTCGTCCTCGAATTTCTCGATGATGGTCATTACTTCTTCCAACTGCTCGTCGGTGAGGGCGACGGTGGTGTTGGGCACGCGCTGCAGGTTCACGCTCACTACGTGGCGGCCCTGGGCTTCGAGGGCCTTCTGCATCTGGCCGAAGTCGGTGAAAGCGGTTTCGACCACGATGTACTTGTGCTCGGCCCCGTGCTCGTCTTCCTCGGTGGTTTCGTACACATCTTCGGCTCCGAAGTCGATGAGCTCCAGCTCCATTTCGTCGCGGTCGAGGCCAGCGGCGGCCAGTTTAAATACGCCTTTGCGGGTGAAGGTGTAGTCGGAAGAGCCGGCGGTGCCCAAGGTGCCGTCGTTGCGGTTGAAGATGAGGCGCACGTTGGAAACGGTGCGGGTGGGGTTGTCGGTCGCGGTTTCGATGACGATGGCCACGCCGTGGGGCAGGTAGCCTTCGTACACCACTTCCTGGTAGTCTTTTTCCTCCTTGCTGTGCGCGCGCTTGATGGCGGCTTCCACCCGGTCTTTGGGCATGTTCACGCCTTTGGCGTTTTGCATGGCGGCGCGCAGGCGGGCGTTCGAGTCGGGGTTGGGGCCGTTTTCCTTCACGGCCATCACGATTTCTTTGCCGATGCGGGTAAAGTCTTTCGACATTTTATCCCACCGCTTCATTTTGCGGCCTTTGCGAAATTCGAATGCGCGTCCCATTTAGCTCAATTTACAATTAGCAGTTAACAATCCCGTTCCCCTGGCCTGTTTGGTGGCGCTTTCTGAAACGGGCCGCAAGTTAGCCAGAAGGGACGGAGGGGGCAACGGCTGGCCCAACTGCCTGAATTAGCGGCGGCGCTTTTTGCCTGGTTTGGCCCGCGGTGGCTCCGAAGTGGGCGCAACAGTCGCTGCTTCGGCCGCCACCAACTCGTACACCCCTTTGTTGCCGGTAGGATAGCCGAGGATGGTGAGGGTGAGGTGCCGGCTGGTGGGGTCGAACCGAAACGTGCCGCGCTGTACATCCGCGCCTTTCAGGTCGGTGAAGGCGAAGCGGATGCTGTCGCCGGTCAGGGTGAAAGTGCCGGTTTGGTTGAAGTAATATGGCCGGCCGGGGACCACGATGCTCAGGTGCTTCTCATAGGTGCCATCGGGCCGAAGCAGGAGCGAGCCGCCCACGCCCCGCACAACAGTGGAGTCGGGGCTGGTGGTATCAAACACAGTGTAGGCCGTGTAATTATAGGTGGTGTAGAATGCTGGAGGCGAAGAAACCTGGGCGCGGGCGGCCACGGGCAGCAGACCGATTGACAGCAGCAATTGGAAGCGAAATATCTTAAGCATAATCATGACAAGCGGGTAGCCGGTTGGGCTACCCGCCGCACAAGGTAAAACCATACCACCTTTGCGGCTAGTTTGACGTTTGTTGATAATTGTGCATTCAGGCTATGCACAGCCAACACCTGACCGTTTTTCAACAGAACCCTGCGCTCCTAAAAGTTAAAAACCCCGCTACAATCCGTGGATTTCCTGCGTGACCTCATCCGCCCCGCCGCCGAGCTGCCCGAAGCGAATGTGTGCCTCGTGGGCCTGCCCCTCGACTTTGGTACGGTGCTGAAAGGCGGCCGCGCCGGGGCCGCGCCGGGGCCGCGCCGGGGCCGCGCCGGGGCCGCGCACGCTCCCGATGCCATCCGGCGCGAGCTGCACCGCTACCACAAAACCTACAACCTGGAGCACGACATCAGTCTAACCGGCCTGCGCATTGCCGATGCCGGCAACCTGGCCCTGCGCCATTCCGACCATGCCCGCAATTTAGCTAACTCAAACAGCTTTTAAGTAGCACCAGAAGCCGCTGGAGCGAGTAGAGCGAGTACCCCGGATTTTCAATTCGGGGTACTCGCTCTGGTCAGATTTGCGGGCCTCCCGAGCTATTTTAGCTGCTAAAGGTGGCTCGGGAAGCGTACTGCTGCTTTGGCTGCGTAGTCGCCGGCTTTCGGCCGCGCCGCCGGCCGCCAATCAGCAACCAAGCGGCCCCGGCGGCTAGGATGCTGGCCCCCAATACGGCCGCCTGCATGGGTAGCTTGTCTTTGGGGGCTGGTGGTAGGTGCGCTACGCCATTGGCATCGGTGTGGGCGGGCTCGTGTACGTAGCGGCCGTGAGCGGGCACGGGGTAATTATCGGCTAGCTGGTGCAGGTCGGCGGCCGCTGTTGGACCCGTGATAACCGGGCCGTGGCCGCAGCCAATGGCTTGGGGCTCCAGCGCCGCCAGGGTTTGCACGGACTGGCGCGAGGCTGCCCAATCGTAGTTGAACGGCGTGCCTGCCCGGCTGATTTTGGGCCGGCTCAGCAAAACGGCGGGCACCGAATCGTGGTGGCAGGTAGCGAAGGCATCGGCCCCAATCAGCACGCGGTCGGCTTCGCGGAAGAAGGCCAGCTGGCCCGGCGCGTGGCCCGGCACGTGCAGCCAGCGCCAGTTCATGAGGTAGGGCGCGGCCGGCTCATCGGTGTTCAGGGCCTGCACTCGCTTGCCCAGGTTGGGCAGCTGCGCCGGGAAAAACCGGCTCATGAACGCCAGCGAGCCGCCCACGGTGGGGTCGCGCGGCGGGTACAGGGCCTGGCCGGTGAGGTAGGGCATTTCCAGCGGGTGCGCGATGACGGGCACCTGCCAATGGTCGGCCAGCTGCCGGGCCGAGCCCAGGTGGTCGAGGTGGCCGTGGGTGAGCAGGATGGCCTCGGGGCGAGTGCCGGGATAGAAGAGCTTGTTGGCGGCGGCGATGATGGTTTTGGCGCTACCGGGCAGGCCGGTGTCAATGAGCACCCATTCGCCGGGCGTGCCGGTTTCGACGAAATAAACGTTGACAAAGCGCTGAATGCGAAGCTGGGTGACGCCAGCGGCTAGAGTATCCATGAGCAAAAGGGGTTTGGTGCGAGAAGGAAGCGGCAGTTGGGAATACGAGAAACGCGCCTGCGGGTGCTGAATTTTTTTTTAGGATGGCCGGTAACGAATCGAGCAAAGGCCGGGACTCTTTACGCCGGCAATCCGGTGGGCGAGTCCCGCAGCTGGCTTTTACTAATTCCCCAATCCTTTTTGTTCTTTCTTATGAAAGTGCGTTTTTCTGCGTTGTTGCTGTTCGGCAGCACAGTGTGGGCTGATGGCTAAGTGCGTAACCGTTGAGAAGGCTGATAAAAATCATCTCCGTCTGTGTCAATAGTCATTCCTGGAGGCGGGGCGATTTTCCAATTTTGCCAGACGGATGGGGCCGCTTCTCAAGCGGCTAGCAAGGCCCGGTTTCAGATGCATATTGCCATGAAAACGCTGGAAATAATTTCGAATACGGAAGAAAAAGAGTTAGCCGACCACGACATCACGGCGGCGGTGGAGCGGTTATTTACCATTAAAAAAGGGGTGGCTGCTCACCTCATCGACGTGACGGCCACCCAGGGGATTGTCACGCTCAGCGGCTACTCCGATAACCTGCTGGCCCGCGAGCGGGCCGAGGAGATTGCCAAAGCCGTGCGTGGCGTACGTGGCGTCATCAACAAAATTGGGGTGCGTGGCATCGACCTGCCCGACGCTACCCTGCGCCGCGATGTGGAGGAAGCCCTCTTGCAGGATGCCGTGGCCTGCGAGTTTACCATTGGCTGCACGGTCTGCGAAGGGGAGGTGCTGCTGCTGGGCGAAGTGCCTTCGTGGTCCGAAAAACAGCTGATTTTGCGCGTGGTGAAAAGCGTGCGCGGCGTGCGCACCGTGGCCGACCGCCTGGTGGTATGCCACGTGGAGCGGGAACAGCTCGGCAATAGGTCGGAAGCCGAGCTGATTGCCGCCATTCAGGAAATGATTGACTGGGATATTCGCATCGACGGAGCCCAGGTACACGTGGGCACCCAACCCAGCGGCACGGTGGTGCTGAGCGGCGTGGTGGGCAGCGCCGCCGCGCGCAGCCAGACCATTGCCGCCGCCTGGCGCGCGGGTGCCACCCAGGTGCTGGCCGATGAGTTCACCGTGGTGCCCGGCGCGCTCCACCAGGAGTTGCGCGGCGAAAAATACCGGCCGCGCTCCGACGAAGAAATTCTCAAGGCCATTCAGGACTGCTTTCGCTACGACCCGCGCGTGCGCGCCGGCACTCCCGAGGTGGAAGTACACGCCGGCCGCGTGCTGCTGCGCGGCACCGTGAGCAACCTCAAGGCCCAGCGCACCGCCGAGCAGGATGCGCTGGGCGTAGTAGGCGTGTGGCTGGTAGACAACTACTTGCGCGTGCGCCCCCGTCGCAACGTGGCCGACCACGACATTCAGCGCCACGTGCAGGCCGCCCTGCTGCGCGACCCCTACCTGCTGCGCTACGCCGTGGAAGTGGTGGTGTATAACGGCAAAGTGAGCCTGTACGGCACCACGGACTGCCAGTTCGACAAGCTGCAGGCCGAGGACGTGGCTGCCGGCGTCACCGGCGTTGTTGCCGTCGAGAACCGGCTGGTGGTACCCAACTGGCACGCCACTACGGGCGGCGACTACTTTGCCTGCTACGTGAGCCACGCCGAGCCGGCCGCTGGCAAAATGCCCGACAGCGATGCCCTCACGCGCAATATCCGGCAGCTGCTGTTCTGGTCGCCGGCCCTGAGCGGGCAGGAAATTGAGGTGCACGTGGCCGATGGCCGGGCCACGCTCACCGGCACCGTGCACACGCCGCAGGACCGCCAGCACGCCGCCCACTTTGCCTTCGAAGGCGGGGCCTACGCCGTGGATAACCAGCTGCGCGTGCGCTACGGGCCGGAGGGCTAGGCCCCACCGGTCTGGCCGCCCTTGCCGACCCACTCATTGCGCCTTCCATGTTCGAAAACTCACTCCTTGACGAAACCGGGGCCACCGCTCAATTTGCCGGGCGGTTTTTCCGCGAGGGCTTCCGGCCGCGCTATGAGGTGGCCGAATTTCTGCACCAGTGCTACGTGGTGGGCTACCAGTCGCTGCCGATGGTGGGCATTACGGGGTTTATCATGGGCATGGTGCTCACGCTGCAAAGCCGGCCCACCATGGCCCAGTTCGGGGCCGAGTCCTGGATTCCAACCATGGTGGGGCTCACCATCATTCGGGAGATGGGTCCCATCATCACGGGCCTGATTTTCGCGGGTAAGATTGGCTCCAGCATTGGGGCCGAGCTGGGCTCGATGCGCGTGACCGAGCAGATTGACGCCATGGAAGTATCGGGCACCAACCCGTTCAAGTACCTGGTGGTGACGAGGGTGCTGGCCACCACGCTCATGCTGCCGGTGCTCACCATCCTGGCCGATGTCATTGGCCTGTACGCCTCTTACCTCGGCATCAACCTGAAGGGCGTGACCACGCTGGCTCTGTTTGTGAATAATATTTTTTCGAGCCTGACCTTCGGCGATGTACTGCCGGCGGTTATCAAAACCTTCTTTTTTGGCTTTGCCGTGGGTATAATCGGCTGCTACAAAGGGTATCATTCTAACAAGGGCACCGAAGGCGTGGGGCAGGCCGCCAACTCCGCCGTGGTGGTGTCGTCGCTCCTGATTTTCGTGCTCGACCTGCTGGCCGTGCAGATTACGGGCCTGCTGGGCTTCAACTAACCCGCCTACTTATGAGCCTTACTCCACCCATTATCGCCCCCCAAGCAGCCCCGCCAGCCGCCGGGCCCGCCACCGAAGTGGTGCTGGCGGTGGAGCACGTGAGCAAGTCCTTCGGCGAAAACCACGTGCTCCAGGATTTCTCGCTGGCCCTGCACAAAGGCGAAAACGTGGTGGTGCTGGGCAAGTCGGGCTCCGGCAAGTCGGTGCTCGTCAAGTGCATCATCGGCCTGCTGCCGCCCGATGCCGGCACCATCACCGTGCTGGGCCTTGACGTGGCCACCCTCGACCACGAGGCCATGGACCGGCTGCGGGCCCGCGTGGGCTTTCTATTCCAAAGCAATGCCCTCTACGACTCGATGACGGTGCGCGAAAATCTGCTGTTTCCGCTGCGTCGCCACTGGCTCGACCACCCCCCCACGCAAGAAGACGAGTTGGTGACCCAGGCCCTGGAGGACGTGGGCCTGGGCCACACCGCCGCCATGATGCCAGCCGAGCTGTCGGGCGGCATGCGCAAGCGCATTGCCCTGGCGCGCACGCTCATCCTGCGGCCCGATATTATTCTCTACGACGAGCCCACCACGGGCCTGGACCCCGTAACGGCCCGCGAAATCGACCACCTCATTCGGGAGGTGCAGCAGAAGTACGGCACCACGGCCCTCATCATTTCGCACGACATGAATTGCGTGCGCCTCACCGCCGACCGCGTGGCCCTGCTCGTGGACGGGCGCTGCTACGCGGTGGGCACGTATGCCGAGCTGCAAAGCCGCGACGACCCCCGGGTGCACGAGTTTTTTGCCTAAGACCGGGCGCGTTTGCGCCAGGCCTTTCATCCGCTTTAATCTTCCCCCGTCATGCCCCAACGCGCTGCCAGTAATCACGTTCGCCTGGGCCTGTTTGTGCTGGTGGGCGTAGCCATTTTGCTCGTTACCCTGTTTTTGCTGGGCCGCCAGCAGAATCTGTTTAGTCGCAGCTTGGTGGTGCAGGCTGATTTTCGGAGCGTGTCGGGCCTGCTCACCGGCAACAATGTGCGCCTGGGCGGCATTCCCGTGGGCACCGTGCGCAAGATTCAAATCCTGAACGACACCACCGTGCGCGTGGCCATGAACCTGAATCGTGATGTGCAGCCCTTTGTGCGCAAAAACGCCGTGGCCACCATCGGCACCGATGGCTTGGTTGGCAACACCATTATCAACCTGGTGGCCAGTCCCGGCCCGGCCCCCGCGGTGCAGGCCGGCGATGTGCTGCGCACCAAGGTGCCGGTGGGCATCGAGGCCATTCTGGGCACGCTCGATATTTCCAACAGAAACCTGGTGGGCATCACGCACAACCTGCGCGAAATCACGGGCAAGCTTAACGGTAGCACCTCGGTCTGGCAGCTGCTCAACGACGAGCAGCTGCCTATTAACGTGCGCCATAGCCTGCGCAACGTAGAAACGGCCACCGCGCACCTTGATGCGGCTTCGCGCGATGTGCTGGCCCTGACGCGCGGCGTGCGCCGCGGCAAAGGCCCAGCCGGCTATCTGTTCACCGACACGGCCTTTGGCGGCCGGTTGGGCCACGCTGCCCGCCAGCTGGCCGGCACTTCCGACACCCTCGCCGCTACCATTGGCACCCTCAAGCAGCAGCTGCGCACCGAAGCGGGTCCGCTCAACACCCTGCTGGTGGACACGGCCTTTGGCCGGAACATGCGCCAAACCATGCAGAACGTGAACGAGGGTACTCGCGGCTTCAGCCAAAATATGGAGGCGCTAAAGCACAACTTTCTACTGCGTGGGTACTTTCGGCGGCAGCAGAAAAAGCAGGCCCGGGCCGCCCTCGAACAGGGCGGGGACAGCAGCGCAGCACGCTAAGCCGGGTGCTTGGCTGGCGGCGCCGAAACTAATCCAGCGAAGGCAGCAGCAGCACCGGTACGGGGCTGTCGCTCAGCAGCTGGGCCGTCACGCTCCGATGAAACAGGCTGCTGAGCAGGTTGTGCCGCCGGGCTACCAGCACAATCAGGTCGGCATGAAAATCGGAGGCCGCTTGCAGAATGCCCGCCACGGGCTGCAGGCCATGCACAATGCTGACCTGGTTGGGGGAAAGGTGTCCGGCCAGCCCCCCGGCCTGCACCGTGTAGAGGATGTGCGCGGCCCCGTGTTTGGGGGTGCGTTTATCGGTTACGTGTACAACTTCCAGCAGGCCGTTCAACTTCTCTAGCATTCGCAGTACTAGCAAATGATTGTCGCACAGGGCGAAGGGCTCACCATCAACGGCCAGCACCAAGCGGCGCGGCGCAACGGCATCCCAGCCCACGGTGGGCACGATGAGCAGGGGGCAGGGAGCCTGGCGCAGCAGGTCCATGGCGGCGCTGGTCACTACTTCGGCGGGTGCGGTGGCCGTGCCGGGGCGTCCCAGTACCAGCAGCAGGGGTTGGTGGTGGCGCACGGCCTCGGCCACGGCATCGGGCAAAAACGATTCGGATATTTCGATTTGGGTGGGTACGGGCTGACTCTCGGCCAGCGTGTGCAGGGCCTGCTGGGTGGAGCGCAGGTTGCGTCCGGCGTGCCGGTGGGCATATTCCTGAGGCGCTAGCAGCCCATCGTGGCGCACGTGCAGCAGCACCAGGTGGGCTTCAAGTGGCACGGCCAGCGCCGCCGCATACGCCAGCGCCCGGTTGGAAACGGCCAGAAAATCGGTGAGCACAACGATAGCAGCGGTCATGGCGGTCAGGCAAGAAGTGAAAAATGCAGTTGCAGCAAATAGTCTCAGCAGGCACCGGCGTAGGGGGCTGCCGCTGCGCCGTTGCGGGCCAGCCCGGCCGCTTCCGTCACGGTGTCGTTGAGCGGATGATACTCCCGGGGCCGCCGAAAGCCCGGACCCTGCGGCGGCGGCGAAAACGGTGAGTTAGCGTTGAAGTCGCCACCTTCTAAGTCTGGGGTGACCCGTGAAAATGCGGATTTTGCGTGCCGTCTGGTTTGCTGTTTCATGGGAATAAAAATCGGTGAGCAACAAGGACCAGCTAAGCCACCGCGCCGGTTGTGGTCAGCATGGTCAGCTAGGCCGCCAGCAGCAGCTCCGCTTCGTTGCGGTGCGTGCGCACTGGCCGGCGGGGCCGGGCCAGCTGCCAGTGGGCCAGCATGGCGGCCCGGTTGAGCACGTGCCCCTGGGCCTCGGCCGCTCCCGCCCCCTTGAAGTATTCGCTGAAGGTGTGCCGTAAAAGCGTGCACCAGCGCTCAAAATGCGAAGCGACTGCTGGCGGGAGGCGTTTCCGGTGGGGCGGCTGGCCGAAGTAGCAGGTGCCGGTCAGGGCCTGCTCCCACCAGGCCTGCTCCGTGGCCGTGGCGTGGCGGGAAGCTATTCGGCTGACCGCAAAGGCGGGTCCCAGCACGTCATCGGCGGCAATCTGCGCGGTGAAGAGGCTGGCGAACTGCCGGCGATGCGCCGGGGTTTCGAGCGGAGACAGGGCACGGACTAGCATAACGCGGTAGCAGTAATAGATGCGAAATTGGTGAGCCGAAGCGCTAAAGAGGAACGGGCGGTGCGGCGACCTTAGCACGCGGCGACCACGTCCGCAACCAGTGCCAGAAAAGAGCCGCCAAGCCTAGCACCAGTTGCAAAGACCCAACGGCCGGCGTGCTCAAGAGCGTTGGATTAGTAGGGTAGGGAGGTGCTTTCTTATTGGAAAGATAACAATATAAATATAAATAGATGTAATTTCGTAAACAGTAACGACCATCAACTGACTTAATGATTTTGGTCATGGCCCTGATTTGCGGGCCAACCCTGGAATTTTTGGTTTGTTGGCGTGATACGCCAGTCCATCGTTCAGCAGCCGTTGTGCTTCACCCGGGCCGGTAGCTACTCAGCAGCCACAGCTAAAATCGGGGTAATCAGCGTAGGCCGGGGCGGCTTTGTCATCGAGCCGGATGATATGGTCAAGCCGGATTTCTTCGCCCGATTTCAAGCGCATAAACTCCACCTTATCGTGGATGAAGAAGGTGTCAATCACGCCCGAGTCCAGGCAGAGTTGGCGCAGGTCGTTGAAGTACTGCAGGTCTACCCGGCGGCGCTGAGTCGCGGCGGCTTCCAGTTCGTCGTAGAAATGGCAGTCGATGGGCTGATAGTCGGTATTCATGAGCTGGGCGACGAAAAAGAACGTGAAGTTGGGCGCTACCGGTCGCGCAGTGAATTAAGGAGTTGGGTAAGGTGCGCCGCGCAGAACGCGACAACCCCAGGCCGCTGACGGACGTCTTACCGGGCATGCGGCAGTTTACGGGTTTGGTTTCGATAAGTCTGGTTCTGGGTTGCGGGCAGGCCGCTTCCGGCCAAGCAGCGCGGGTACGTGATACCAACCAAATTGGCTGGTTTGTGTACGAAGGTGACCACCGCCTGGGCCGCCGCTGGACGCTGCACACCGAGTACCAGTGGCGCCGCGTGTACTTCATTCGGGATGCGCAGCAGTCCCTGGCCCGGCTGGGCGGCGCGTTTCAGCTGGCCCCGCGCGTGAGCGTGGGCGGCGGCTACACTTCGCTGATTACGCACCCCTACGGCGACTACCCCACCGCCGACACGGGCGTGCCCTTTCCCGAGCACCGCTTCTACCAGGACGTGCAGCTCCGCGACACGCTGGGCCGCGTGGTCCTGGAGCACCGTCTGCGGCTGGAGCAGCGCTGGCAGGGCCAGCTGGCCGAAGGCAAAGGCCGGGTGGTGCAGGCCTGGGAATACCAAAACCGCATCCGTTACCAGCTCAGTGCCACGCTGCCGCTGCAGGGGCCTCGGCTCGACAACCGGGAGTGGTACCTGACGGGTTTCGACGAGGTGTTTCTGAGCTTCGGCCGCCGGGTGGGAGCCAACGTGTTCAACCAGAACCGGGTGGCGGGCGGCGTAGGTTATCAGTTCACCGACGACTTTCAGGTAGCAGTGCTGTACCTCAACCAAATCACGCAGCACGCCGACCCTGAGTTAATTACGGGCCTGCCGGTGTTTGAATTTAACCACGGCTTCCGGCTGAATGTGAACTACAACCTGCCGCTGATGAAAGCGCGTAAGTAAATTCTGCGCTTTTTATATATTGCTGCCCCACCCAACCCGCCCCATTTTCATGTCCTCTTTCGTGCCCTCCGAAACCGCTAAGCTTGAGCTCAACCTCGAAGCCAATTCCTTCTCCATGACGCTCGGCGCGGTCCCGCAAAAGCCCTACGGCCAGCGCCTGATGTTCTACGAATTCAAGCCTTAGGAGACCGTGAAGGCCCAGCACGGCGCGAAGCTGCGCTGCAAAATCTGGGAAGCCGAAGCCGCCCTGCGGATGCTGGAAAATAACCTCGACCCCGCCGCCACCCTGGAACACGGTCGCATTTTTATCGATGTTTCCGCTGATTGTTGTGGGGGGTTTACCTCTTTGCGCGAAAATTGCCGGCCAAAGGATAGGCAGAAGTGCTTCGCTTGTTGCCGTGTTCCTTTGGTTCCTTTGAGCACGGTTGACAAGCCCCAGTCGCGTGGTGCTGCACAGGGTTGAATTGCCCGGTGAAAGGCTGCGAGCTGCAGGAGCCACCGAAGAACCTGCATACACATTGGCCCGATGCCGCAATTATTTGCCACGGTTGTCGTTCTGATAATGGTGCGTTTCCTTCGGCTGTTTCTGCGCAATTTTACCCTCAATTCTCATGGCACGTTTACTGACCTTGGCCCTGCTCACTGTCAGCACGCTTGTTCTCACCGAGTGCCGCAAGGCGAGTGAGCCCGCACCGGCAAAGCTTCCGGAACGGGAAGTATTTTTAACAACCCCCGGCTGGAATATCAAGGGTTACATCGAGGTCATGACCACTCCTGCTGGCGTGGTCACCAGCACCGATTTTCTGCCTCTCTTTGACCCGTGCTTTTCCGATGACCTCAACCATTTTAATGCCGACCGGACTTTTACCATCGACGAGGTGCCGGTAAAGTGCAGCATCACTTACCCGAGCGGCGCTACCTGGGCGTTTGCCTCAGACGAAACGGAGTTTGTTTTCAACCCCGGCCAACCCGGAGCTAAACCCACCCAGATTCTGACCCTGACGGCAACCACGTTGTCCTATTCAGACACGACCATTGAGCCCGACGGAACCAAGCGGGTGGTAATCCGCACCTATTCCGCGAAGTAGAGAAGCCGCCAAGCCCGCAAGCGACCGCCCTGGTGAAGTAATGCGCCTGCCGTTTTACGCCAAAGGCCTGCCGGTATACGGCACCTTGGGCTTCGTTTTCCGAGGGCCGCCTGCTGGCAGTGGCGCTCTACGGCCCCTGCCAGTGCCGCGCGATAGCAACAGCTTTGCCGGCAGCGGTTGACGGCGGGTCTTTGGCTGCCGCTCGATTTAGCCGCTGTTCGCCAAGAAAAAGCAAGTTACCGGCGCGGCTGTTCACTTACTTGCGGCAGCAGTTCGCTGCCGGGCAAACCACTCAAAATTTCGCATTATGAACATTGGAATCATCGGGGCCGGCCACATCGGCAGCGCCCTCGCCGTGCGGCTCGTCAGCTTCGGCCATTCGGTTTATATCGCTAACTCCCGCGGTCCCGAAACGCTGAAAGACGTGGCCCAGAAAACCGGAGCTACCCCCGTTACGGCCCAGGAAGCGGCTCGCCACGGCGAAATCATCGTGGTCACCATCCCGCTGAAAAACATTCCTGACCTGCCCAAAGACCTGTTCGCGGGCGTGGCCGCCGACGTGCCCGTCATCGACACGAGCAACTACTACCCCATGCTGCGCGACGGCCACATGCCGGAGCTGGAAACCGGCGACCTCACCGAAAGCGAGTGGGTGCAGCAGCACCTGGGCCGCCCGGTGGTGAAGGTGTTCAACAACATCTACGCCGACCACCTCCAAAACAAGGGCCTGCCCGCCGGCACGCCCGGCCGCATTTCCCTACCCGTGGCCGGCGATGATGCCGCCGCCAAGCAGAAAGTAATGGCCCTGGTCGAGGAGTTGGGCTTCGACGCCGTGGACGACGGCAGCCTGCACGAGTCGTGGCGGCAGCAACCCGGCACTCCGTCCTACGGGGCCGACCTGCCCGCCGACAAGCTGCGGGAGCACTTCGTCAGCCTCGGCACCCAGCGCACCGAGGCCCAGCACGCCGAGTACTTGGCCAACCATGCCAAGACGGAAGAGGCAATGGCGGCGCAAGGCATCCAGCTGAAGTAGCCAGCTGCCGAATAACCGGCTAACCAAAACGCCATGTCGCGCGCCATCAAAGCAGTTCGCGGGCCCAGCTAATCCAATCGTTTGGAATAGTTGCAGCCCGCGAAATGCCTTGGCTACGCTCGGCATGGTGTTTTTTGTGCCTAATGCGGTAACCTCAGAAGCTGGCAGAAGCAGCGTTTTGCTGCCCCTGCCAGCTTTTCAGTCACTCGGGTGTAATTCAAAACTACGCGCTGCCCTTTTCATCGGTCATCGGTACTGGCCTCTACGCATAGCTGAGGGCATCAGACACAGGTTCGATTTTCCTGCTTGAAGAAGAGCCGCGTAGTTTTGAATTACACCCTTTCGGATGCAATGGTCTTGGGCATTGTGGTGCGCCACCTGCCGCCGCTGAAACAGGAAGTAGCGGCGCCACTGAACAGCTAGCCCACCCGACGGCCGCGTATCTTGCTGAGGCTGGTTTGGTAACTGGTTGATTGCACCAATTTATGAAGCATTGCCCTACGCTACTCCTCGCCGGGGCTTTATGGCTGAGCACCGGCCCCGCCGCCCGCGCCCAGCAGGCCCCCTCGCCCTACACCACTCGCTTCTCCGTCGAGGCCCCCATCACGGCCGGGCTGCTGGGCCTTAGCGCCACTGGCCTGCTGCTGGTGCAGCACAAGCGCACCGCCACCGATGCTGACCTGGCCGCTCTTGACCGCGCCAATATCCCGGCCCTCGACCGGTTTTCGGCGGGCCGGTTCAGTCCGCGCGCCCAGCTCGTGAGCGACGGTTTTTGCTACGGCACTCTGGCGCTGGTGCCCGCCCTGCTGGCCTTCCAGTCCAACGTGCACGGCCGCTACGGGCAGGTGGCTGGTCTCTACCTCGAAACCATGAGCAGCACGGCCGCCCTTTTCACCCTCACCGTGGGCACCGTGTACCGCTACCGGCCCTACCTCTACGGCCCCGAGGGCGGCGAGCTGCGCCACGGCCCCGTGGCCACCGACTCGTTCTTCGGCGGACACACCGCCCACACCGCCACGGCCACGTTCTTCGCCGCCCAGGTTTTTCACGATTTCAACCCCGGCTCCAAAGCGCAGCCTTACGTGTGGGGCGTGGCCGCCGCCGTGCCCGCCGTGGTGGCCTACTTCCGCGTGCGGGCCGGCAAGCATTTCCTGTCTGATAACCTGGTGGGCTATGCCGTGGGGGCTACCGTGGGCGTGCTGGTGCCGCGCCTGCACCGCAACGACACCGTGTTCGACCCCGCCCTCGTGCCCCCGCAGCGCTTCCGCGATTCGGCGGTGGGCGTGGGGGTAGGGGCGGCGGTGGGCTTGGTGGCGCTGCATTTCTACAAGCGGCTGCACGGCACGGGCGTGTCGCTGGGGCCGGTGCAGGGAGCAAACGTGAACGGCTACGCCTACGGCGGCGTGCGTTTTACCAGGGCGCTGTAGACCGGCCACGGTGGCTAGCTTCGTCAATGCGTTATTTCGCAGCATGAATAAGCTGAACTTGTTGTGGATGATACCGGCCTTTTTCGTCGGATTCGGCACTTTCTGGTGCTTCATCATCAAGGTGCTGTCCTTGCTGGCGTGGGGGCGTCTGGCCGGCGAATACCTGGCCTCCGACCCAGCGGGCCTGCCGGTGCAATTCCGAATAGCCAGGGCCAAGCTCGGGGTGGTTTCTTATAATGGGGTGATTAAGGCCGGGGCCTTGCCGCAGGGGCTGGCGTTGCGGGTCGCCTGGCTGTTTCAGGTGGGCCACCCGCCCCTGCTGATTCCGTGGCAGGCCCTCGCGCCCATCCGCACCCGTAAAATTCTCTGGACAACTTATTATTCCACTACTATTCAGGTGAGCTCGGGCCAGGTCGATTTCCAGTTTTCCGACCCGGAGTTGGTGCAGGCACTCCGGTCCTGGCTGCGGGTTGAGTAGCTCCGACCACACGGGTAGCCCCGCCAACCCGCGCATTGGCCCCGCAAATCGGCTCATGCATCCCGCAAACCCGTTCGGGGGGCACAAATTGGCTAATGGGCCTTGTTTCTGCTAAAACACAATGCGCGAACCCAAACACGCTGTTTTGGCTCGGCCTTCGCCCCAGGAAGCTCCGCCCTACGCTAGCCCTGGCCGGGGCTGTGCGGTTGAGCAGCCGCCCGGCCACCACCTACAGCTTCTCGTCGCAGTGCCGGCAGAGTTCCGCGTTGGGGCGGCCGTTGTTGGACGGGTGTCGCCCTACCGGGTACGCCCCCGCTGGGGCGGGTGATTTATGCTCCGCAAATTGGCCTAGCCCAGTTTCACGAATAATGAACGGGGTAGAGACGCGACCCTTCGCGTCTCGGCGTTGAACGGTTTGGGGTGTTGACGACGCGAACGCCGGGGCACGAAGGGTCGCGTCGCTACACCAATTGGTACACCGTTCACAAAATATTTCTAACTAAGCCATTACCTCCGACTGCAGCTTGTGCACGATGCCCTGCAGCTGCTGATTCCTGGGCAAGGCGCGGGCCAGCATCTGCAAGCCGCCCAGCTGCCGCTCGTTGAGCGGGGTGGGCTGGCCGCCGTTGTAGTAGCGGCTGGCGGCCACGAAGCGGGCCAGCGCATCGGGGCGGCTGCCGTGGCCTTCGATGCGAAATTGCGCCGGGACCAGGAGCCCAAAAAATAGCTCCCAGGCCAGGTAAGGGTACTTATCAAGGCTGGGGGAAACGTCAAGGTCGTGCGAGAACATTTCCAGCGTTTCCTGGCTCGTGGTTTCCTCCCGGTACTGCTTAGATTCCTCGTATTCGTCCAGGCCCCGGCGCATTTCGGCCAGTGAGGGCAGGGCGTGGTGGCCGCTCCAGCAGTCCGCAATCCAGCGGGCCTGCAGCTCCACGGTGGGGAAATAGGAGCCTATCTGCGCAAACAAGCCCATAAAAGCAAAATTGGGCAGCGCCGGGTGGAAGGTGAAATGGTGCAAATCGAGGTGCTGGCGGTCGGCGTGTACGGCCTGCCGGATATCTTCGCTCAGAAAGGGCAGGTTCAGGTCGTAGCCCGTGGCCAGGACAAGGCTGTCGGCGGGCACCTTCTGGCCGTCGGTGAGCACGGCCCCGTTCGTGGTGAAGGTGCGCACGCCGGGCACGGCCCGGATGTGGCCGATGGCCAGGTCGTCGAGGTAATCCTGGCACTGCGCCACGCCAGCTTCCAGCAGGTCGTCGGATGGGCGCAGGCCCCCAAAGTCGGCCGGGTTGCCAAAGCTCTCCAGAATGAACTGCTTCAGGCCCGCCGCCGCCTGCTCGGGCGGCAGCGCCTGGTTGAGGTAGGCCGCGAAGCGCGTGAACACCGACTGCTCCACGGGCATGCCCTTCAGCAGCTTGCGGATGATGTAGCGCGGCTTGCGGCAGGACGAAATCACGGTGGTATCGGTGTTGCGGGCCAGGTCGCTGGCAATTTCGAGGCCGCTGATGCTGTTGCCCACCACCAGCACCCGCTGCCCGCGAAAGTCCTGGCGGCCCCGGTACGCGAATGAGTGCACCACTTTGCCCTCAAACTGGTCGAGCCCCGGCGTATTCGGAAAACGGGGCTTGTTGTAGCGCCCCGAGGCCACGATAACGTGCGAAAACTCTTCCGTATGCTGCTTCCCGGCCGCGTCGGTGCTCACCACAGTGTAGCACTTTGCCGGCCCCCGCTTGATTTGCTCCACGCGGGTGTTCAGGCGCAGGTAGGGCTCCAGGCCAAAGTGTTGCGCGTAGGCCGTAAGGTAGGCCAGCACTTCCTGGTTGGTCGGAAACATCTGCGTGCCAGCCGGATAGTCAAAATCCGAAAATGACATCTCGACGTGGCAGGATTTGGCGTGCATTTCGGGCCAGACGCCGCTGTGCGCCGCGCCTTGGTTCCACTGCCCCCCAAGGCCGCTGCTTTGCTCGATAACAACTGGAGTTTGCCCGTCCTCCAGCAATGATTTGGCCGCGGCCAGCCCGGCCGGCCCGGCCCCGATGATGGCAACCGTCATTTTTTCCATGACTATAGATACTTAAGTTGTGAAGTAATAGACCTCGCGACATCCCGATACGAGCGCGGCAGCACAAACCCGATAATCAGCTTCAAGTAGCTGCGGAAATAAGACACTTAACATTTAATATTAAATATACTTAATATTTTACAATATTATCCTGACTGTAGCTTTGATAAACCCAACGGTACAGCTAATGCATTGCTCCTCAAAAGGCTGTTTTGAAGAGTGCGAAATTATTGGTATACTCTTAATAGAAGGCTAAACGCTTGGTTCACTTAACCCAGGTCTTAAGGGATGGGCCGACGTGCCAAACAATCGGGTGATTTCTCATACCGGCTGAATTCGGGCGGCGGGTGCGGGCGTTGGGGCCGGGCTTCTACGTGCTGAGGCTCGGTTTCCACGTAGCGTTTCTGCGGGTGCGCGAGGGCGGGGCCGTGCAGCTGGTGCATTCATCCTACGTGGGCCTCGGGGCGGTGGTGCGCAAAGCCGCCGACATCAGCGAAGCCCTGGTGTCGAACTACCGGGTGGTGGGCAAAGTATCGGTCGATGACGTGCTGGTGCGCCGGTGGCTACCGGGCGAGGTGCTGGCCGTGCACGGTGCCACCGTGAAGGGGTGAGTTGAGCGCGGAAGGGCCCGGTCAGCCCGGCACAAACCCTGGTTTGCTGTCTGCCGTTTCAGTTTTATTCCCACCACTGATTATTTCATGAAGTTAATTTCCTTACTCATTCTGTCCGGGGCGTTGCTCCTGACGTCGGGTCCGGCGGCAATCGCGCAGCAGGCTCCTTCGCCCTATCATACCCGCTTCGCCGTTGATGGACCCATCGCATTGGGCCTGGGAGCGGTGAGCGTTTTCGGCTTGTACCGGGTGCAGCAAAAAAGTGGCCTCAGCAACATTGAGCTGGCTGCTCTCAATAAAAACGACATACCGAGCTACGACCGTTTCGCCGCGGGCAAATACAGCGAAACGGCCCAGACCACCAGCGACTTGCTGTGCTACCCCACGCTGGTCATAGCCCCCGGCCTGCTGGCCCTGAACCCGGCCATTCGCAGTCGTTACGGCCAGGTGGCCGCCCTCTACCTGGAAACCATGCTGGCGACCGATGCCATTTTTACCACCACGGTAGGCAACGTGTACCGCAGCCGGCCCTACCTCTACGGCACGGAGGGCGGCAATGGGCGCTCCGGTAAGATTGCCACCAACTCGTTTTTTGCGGGCCATACGGCGCATACCGCAACGGCTACTTTCTTCGTGGCCAAGGTCTTTCATGACTTCAACCCCGGTTCGTCGGCCGAGCCATTTATCTGGGGCGCGGCGGCCGTGTTGCCCGCCGCCGTGGCCTACTACCGCATGGAGGCGGGCAAGCATTTCCTTTCCGATAACATCGTCGGGTATGCCCTGGGCGCTACCATGGGCATTGTGGTGCCCCAGCTGCACAAGAAAACTTCCGGTCGGGGCCTATCGCTGATGCCCATGCAGGGCCAGAACGTGAACGGGTTCGCCTATTCCGGCCTGCTGCTCACTAAGCGGCTGTGAGCTAGGCAATGCCTGTTTGACGCTTCAGCTGAGGACGTGCTTTAGCAGCTGCCCAGTCCCAATCCCAGCAACGTGCTGGGTAGGGGAAAAAGAAAACGTTTTTTCCTGTCACAAGCTAGGCTGAAGGTGGTTGCGGCATTGCTTAAACCCTGCCTGCCAATCCTGATTGTAAGGGCCAGCCGGTGGGTGCGTCAGCCCCAGGGTTCAACAAAACATTGCCTTAACTTATGAAAAACGTATTCCGTGCCGTCATTCTCGGTAGCCTGCTGACTGCCGTTGCCCCGCTACTGCACGCCCAAACCCCACCTCCTGCCTTTGCGGCTACGGGGCTGGCCGTCGGCGAAACTGCGCCCTTGTTCCGGGCCAAGGACGCGGCCGGCCGCGAAGTCAACCTCCAGCAGCTGCTGAAAAAAGGGCCGGTGGTGCTGTATTTCTACCGGGGGCAGTGGTGCCCGTTCTGCAACAAGCAGCTCAGTCAGCTGCAGGATTCGCTGCAGCAGCTCACCGCTAAAGGGGCGCAAGTGGTGGTGATATCGCCCGAAACGCAGGACAACATCGGCAAAACCGTGACTAAGACCAAGGCCAGCTTCCCCATTGTGCACGACCAGGATTTTGCCATCATGAAAGCCTACCGTACGGCCTTCACCGTGCAGCCCGACGTGGTGACCAAGTACAAGGGTTTCGGCGTGGATTTGCTGGCCGCCAACGGGGCCGATGCCGCCGTGCTGCCCGTGCCCGCCACTTACATTGTGGGCCAAAACGGCAAAATAAAGTACGTGTACTTCAACCCCGACTACCGCCGTCGCGTGAGTGTGAAAGCCGTAGCTGCCGCGCTCTAATCAGGCGCTGAATTCGGTATTTAGCAACGAGGGGCTCGCCACCAGGTGAGCCCCTTTGGCTTTCAGGTCGGCCAAGGCGGCTGTAAATCCTTCGGCGCTGATGGCGCGGGTGGCATCGGTGATAACGAACGTGGTGAAGCCGGCTGCCAGCGCATCCAGCGCGGAGTAGTACACGCAGTAGTCGCCGGCCAGGCCGGCCACGTACACGTCGGTTATCTGCCGGCCGCGCAGGTAATCGGCCAGGGCGGTGCTTTTGCGGTGGCCGTTGTCAAAAAACGCGCTGTAGCTGTCGATTTCGGGATTGGTGCCTTTGCGAAAAATGGCTTCTACGCGCTCGGTGTGCAGGGCGCCCGCCAGCTCGGCCCCAGGGCTGGCCTGGGTGCAGTGGTCGGGCCAAAGTACCTGGGGCAAGCCGTGCAGGTCAATCTGCTCAAACTGCGTTCGGCCCGCGTGGCTGCTGGCAAAGCTCTGGTGACCAATTGGGTGCCAGTCCTGGGTAGCCACTACCAGGTCAAACAACGGTTGAAGTGAATTCACCAGCGGGATAACGGCGTTGCCATCGGGCACGGCCAGCCGGCCACCGGGCAAGAAGTCATTCTGAATATCGATGAGCAAAAGCGCTTTCATAGGGAGGGAAAGGTGGGAGGACGCAGTGGGAGGAAATAAAAAGGAGGCGAACAGTATAAAGCACGTCATGCTGAGCTTGTCGAGGCATCTCGCTCGGGCCGTCCGGGTCGCTCAACGAGGCGAGCGAGATGCCTCGGCTGCGCTCAGCATGACGGTCACTTAGTTTTTTTGAATTCCTGAACAGCTTTAACAGCTAAAACCAAGCATTGACCGGGTGGTTACGTTTACGCAGCTACAAACTTTTCGCTACGTACTCATGCCCAACCTTCAGAATCAAGTTGTTCTCGTGACCGGTGCCACCTCCGGCATTGGCAAAGTAACCGCCACCGAGCTGGCTAAAATGGGCGCGCACGTTGTGCTATTGGCCCGCAATCCCGAAAAAGCCGAAGCCACCCGGCGCGAAATAAGGGCGGCTGCTGGCCACGACCGGGTCGAAATCCTGCTCGCCGACCTTTCCAACCTGAACCAGGTGCGCCGGGCCGCTGCCGAGTTTGCCACCCGCCACGCCCGCCTTGATGTGCTGGTGAACAACGCCGGGCTCATTTTTGGGTCTGAGCGCCAAGTGTCTGCCCAAGGCAACGAGATGGGGGTGGCCACCAATCACCTTGGCCCGTTCCTACTCACGGCGCTGTTGTTTGAGCAGCTGCGGGCCAGTCCAGCGGCCCGTATCGTCAATCTGGCCTCGGCGGCGTACCAGTTTGCCAAGCCCCAGTTGGGCGACTTTCAATCGGAGCGTGACTACAACGCCCTGCGCGTATACGGCAACACCAAGCTCTACAACATCATGTTTACCCAGGAGCTGGCCCGCCGCCTGCGCGCCCACGGCATTGCCAACGTCACGACGAACGCGGTACACCCCGGGGCCGTGGCCAGCAATTTCGGCGATAGTGCCGGCGGCTGGCTCAGCAAGCTCACCCAGCTCGCCCGTCCCTTCATGATTTCGGTGGAGAAAGGGGCGGAAACCAGCATTTTCCTGGCATCCGCACCCGAGGTGGGCAGCACCAGCGGCGGCTATTTCGCCAAGAAAAAGCCCGAGCCGGTGAAGCACGCCTTCAACACCCCCGCGCATGCCCGGCAACTGTGGGAAATGAGCGAGGCGCTCACGGAGACCCGCTTTCTGAGCTAGGGCTACTGGAGCAAGCCGGTTTTTGGCCGCCTCTATTTACTGGGTTCGGGGTCCACGGCGTTTAGCACGGCCACCCAGTCGGCCTCGGTTTTAGGGTTGTGGGCAGCGCTTTTCAGGAGGCCGGCCAGGGCCGGGGCTGCCGCCTGCAACGCCCTGAGGCTGAGTTTAACCGGTAGCAGCTTGGCCTCGGGTGTGCGCAGGTAATAGTCCAAGTAGTCCTCAATCACGTCGGAACGCGGGCCGGTGCTGTAAGCCTCCGGTTGGCCCGCCACCTTCAGGATTTTGGTGTAGTGCTTGAGTAAGGTATAGCGGCCGGCGTGCAGCACCTCCACATAGTCGGGGCGCTCTCGGTCCAGGGGCGCTTCCACGAAGCGGCGGAACTGGCGAAGCCGGGCCGGGGCCAGGCCCGAGGCCGGCTCCGTGAGCACAAAGCCGGTCACCCGGGCATCGTCTAGCTGCAGCGAATCGGTGGCCCGGCCCGGGGAGCGCATCAGCAAGCGGTGGCCCAGTACGTCGTATTTAAGGGCAATCGGAACCAACAGTAGGTTGTTGGTCAGGCGAAGCTGGGCCGGCAGCCAGCGCGTATCGGCGTAAGGCGAGCCCACTGTGCCTTCGCCGAGGCCGTGGGGTAACACAGCGGGCATACCACTGGTTAGGTCGCGCAGGTTGGAAATGCCGGCCGCCCCCTCCTGGCCAGTGGCTGCGGACTGGGCCCGCGCCCGGGCCCCGGTGAGAAGCAGAGCCAGTAGGAAAAAGACAGGGGAAACGTAGGGACAGCGCATGGCAATGAGGTAGAATGGCCGGCTAATATACACCGGCGGCACCATTGGCCTACGCCGTTAAGCAGCAGGCACGGCGGGATTCAGCGCCCGCCACTCATCCTCCAGAATACCCATTTCGATGAGCGACCAATAGCCGTCGCCGTGGCGCACCACGTCGCGCATCAGGCCTTCCTGCTGAAACCCGCACTTGAGGTAGCAGTTGATGGCCGGGTGGTTGAAATCGTACACGCCTAAGCTGATGCGGTGCAGCTTCAAGTCCTCGAACCCGATGCGGAGCAGGGCCTTCACCATGCCCTGGCAGATGCCGCGCCGGCGCTCGGTGGTGTTGCCCACCAGCACCCGCGTAATGCGCCCGGCCCGGTCGCGCTGGCTGATGCCGCCCAGCGAAATGTGGCCCACGGTGACGCTCGTTTTTGAATCTACCGCTTTGTAAATGAATACGTCCGGGTCGTTGAGGTTGTTGGAGCCTTCCACGTACCACGTCAGCCCGGCCTCGCTCAGCGGGTACGAAAACATGGAGCCGCTCCACTCTTTCATGAGCCGCTCATCGTCAACCCATTCCATTAGTTGCGTAAAATCGGCGGTGGTGAAGGGTTCTAGTTTAATCATCAGCGCGGCAAGGTTAACTTTATAAATGGTGGTGAATAAGCCCGCAAGTTAACAGGTAAGCGGCCGTATGGCCGGGCTTGTTCTGGCGGCCATAGCCAAAAAACCGCCTCAAAATACCCGCTGGGTTCCAGCGGGCACTTTGAGGTGGAAGCTGGCCTCAATAATTTGCCAGCGGCTGGCTTAGGCGTTGGTCGTCGTGCTCAGGTTCACTTCGATGTTGCCGCGCGTGGCCCGCGAGTAGGGGCATACCTGGTGGGCTTTGGCCACCAACTCCTCGGCTTGCTTCTGGTCGATGTTTGGAATGTTTACGCGCAGGTCCACCTCGATGCCGTAGTGCTCGCCGTCTTTGCCGAAGCTCACGTCGGCTTCCACCGTGCTGCCGGAAATGGGGGTTTTGCTCAGGCGGGCCACCAGGTTCAGCGCGCCATCAAAGCAGGCCGAATAGCCGGCGGCGAAGAGCTGCTCGGGGTTGGTGGTATCGGCTTTGCCGGGGCCGCCCATTTCCTTGGGCGTGCTCAGGGGCAGGTCGATAACGTTGTCGGAAGAAATGGCGCGGCCGTCGCGGCCACCGGTGGCTGTGGCCTTAGCCGTGTACAAGCGTTCGATGCTCATCGTGTTAAGAATTAAGGGTTATTGGCTGTTTCGGAATAGCAAACCAGGATTAATTGCGCAATGTTTAATTGTGCACAATTAAGCAAGCACAACACAAATAAACAGTTGATTATCAAGTATAAATTTTTTGTGTGCAGCCGCTTACTCATTCAGAAAAGCCCAGCGCGCTCAGGTATCCAGCCGCAGAATTCGCCGACTACGTTCGCGCACGGCCGTCGTAAGGGCCGCATTTTGGGCCAGCTGTTGTCCGAACGAAGGCACCAGCTCCCGCAGCCGGGCCTGCCACTCGGGCGAGGCGGCGCGTTCGGGAAAGCACTTCTGCACCAGTTCCAGCATGATGGCCACGGCCGTGCTGGCCCCCGGCGAGGCTCCCAGCAATGCGGCAATGGTGCCATCGGCGGCCGTCACCATCTCGGTGCCAAATTCCAGTACGCCGCCCTGCTTCTTGTCTTTTTTAATGACCTGCACGCGCTGGCCGGCCATTTCGAGCTGCCAGTCGGCGGGGTCGGCTTCGGGGTAATATTCGCGCAGGGCGGCGGTGCGCTCCTGCGGCGATTGCAGCACCTGCCTGATGAGATAGCGCGTCAGGCTCAGGTTGCGAGCCCCGGCATAGAGCAGCGGCCGGATGTTGCCCAGCTCGATGGACCGGAACAAGTCAGTGTACGAGCCCTGCTTCAGAAATTTGGTGCTGAAACCGGCGTAGGGACCAAATAGCAGCTCTTTGCGCCCGTTTATCTGGCGGGTGTCGAGGTGGGGCATCGACATGGGCGGCGAGCCCACGGCCGGCTTGCCGTACACCTTGGCCTCGTGCCGGGCAATCACGGCCGGGTTCTGGCACTTCAGCCACTGCCCGCTCACGGGGAAGCCGCCAAAGCCGTTGGCTTCCGGAATGCCGGACTTTTCGAGCAGCGGCAGCGACCCACCGCCCGCCCCGATGAACACGAAGCGGCCCCGCACAATGCGGGTTTCGCCCGAGGCCAAATCCTGCACTTTCAGCCGCCAGATGCCGTCCTCTTTCTGCCGGAAATCCTCCACTTCCTGGCCCAGCTGAAAATGAACGTCCGGCGTCGTCTTCAGCTGGTCGAACAAGGCCCGGGTCAGGTTGCCGAAGTTGACATCGGTGCCAATGGGCATGTAGGTGGCGGCCACCGGCTCGGCGGGGTCGCGCCCGGTCATCACCAGCGGAATCCACTGCGCAATCCGGGCCGGGTCAGTGCTGAATTCCATGCCTTTGAACAGCGGCGAGTGCAGCAGCGCGGCGTGGCGCTTGCGCAGGTACTCCACGTTGGCCGCGCCCCACACAAAGCTCATGTGCGGGATGGTGTGAATGAAGGCCGTGGGGTCAGGCAACAGCCTTTCCTGCACCAGCGAGGCCCAGAACTGCTTGCTCAGCTCGAATTGCTCGGCAATCTTGTCGGCTTTGGAAATATCAATTGAGCCGTCGGGGCGCTCGGGCGTGTAGTTCAGCTCGCAGAAGGCCGAGTGGCCGGTGCCGGCGTTATTCCAGGCATCGGAGCTTTCGGCGGCCACAGCGTCGAGGCGCTCGTAGCCGGCAATGGTGAGGGTAGGGTCCAGCGCCTTGAGCAGCACGCCCAGCGTGGCGCTCATGATGCCGGCTCCGATGAGGATGACGTCGGCAACAGGTTTGGCGGGGGAGGAGTCAGTCGGAGTCATAAAGGGATGAATTGCTAGCGAGCAGTACGGCCCACAGGTACCGGGGGCTGTTTGTTGGACGAAAAAAAGCCGGCCTACCTTGCGCCTCCTTCCGCTTCCTACTCGCTTCCCACTCGCCGCAATCCCACTCCATGCCTGACCTCGCGCTGCCCTTGCTGCCCCTGCCCACCCGCGCCGACCCGGCCGATGCCACGGCCGCCCGGCTGCTCATCATTTACACCGGCGGCACGGTGGGCATGGCCGTGAACCGCAGCGGCGGGCTGGTGCCCATGCAGTTTGGCCGGCTCGACCGCAAGATGCCGGAGCTGGCCCGCCTGCCGTTCCGGCTGGAGCTGTTGAGTTTGCCGGCCCTCATCGACAGCAGCAACGTGACGCCCGCCGACTGGCTGTACCTGGCCCGCCTCATCGAGAAGCATTACGCTGATTTTGATGGATTTGTGGTGCTGCACGGCACCGACACCATGGCCTACTCAGCTGCCGCCCTGAGCTACGTGCTGGAGCATTTGGGCAAGCCCGTGGTCTTTACCGGGGCGCAGGTGCCGGTAGGAGCCAGCCGCTCCGATGCCCAGCGCAACCTCGTCACGGCCCTCGAAATCGCGGCGGCGCGCTACCCCCGGACCCGCACCGTGCGTGTACCCGAAGTATGCGTGTTTTTCAACGATGTGCTCATCCGGGGCACCCGGGCCAAAAAGGTGGAAAGCCAGCAGTTTGCCGCCTTTAAAAGCGAGAACTACCCGCCGCTGGCCCGTGCCGGCATCAGTCTGGAATTCGCCGATAAAAGCATCCGGCTGCTGCCCGGTGCCCACCTCAAGGTGCACACTCACCTCGAAACCGGTGTGGCCGTGCTGCGCCTGTTTCCCGGCATTACGCCGGCCGTGGTGAGTGCCATTCTGGGCATACCGGGCCTGCGGGGCTGCGTACTCGAAACCTACGGCTCAGGCAACGCGCCCACCGCGCCCTGGTTCCTCGACTGCCTGGCCGAGGCCCGCCAGCGCGGCGTGTGGCTCCTCAACGTGAGCCAGTGCGAGGAAGGCCGCGTGGTGCAGGGCAAGTACGAAACCAGCGCTCACCTTGCCGAGCTGGGCATTGTGGGCGGCGACGACATCACCACCGAGGCGGCCGTGACCAAGCTCATGTTCGTGCTGGGCCTCGGGCTGGATGAGGCCCGCACCCGCGAGCTGCTGAGCCAGGACCTGCGCGGCGAAATCACGCCGTGAAAAGAGTTATGAGTTAAAAGTTAGGGGTTATAAATTACGCTCGCTCACTTTTTTCAACTCATAACTTTTAACTCATAACCCATAACTCCTCTTCCCGCCCTATCTTTGCCCCACCAACCACCATCCTTGAGGGGTGTCCGAGTGGTCGAAGGAGCACGCCTGGAAAGTGTGTATAGCCCAAAAGGTTATCGTGGGTTCGAATCCCACCCCCTCAACAAAAAGCCCGTTTCCATCATGGAAACGGGCTTTTTTATTGATTAATGGGTGTGTAAGCGTGGTTATTCAGCCGTCACTTCTGCTACGGTCAGCTGGGCGCGGATGGCATCGGCGGGGCGCGCAAAAGTGACGGTCTGGTTGCGGCTAGCTCCGGGGGCCATGCCGCCAAACCGGCCGGTAGTGGTGTCCAGGGCCTGGCCCTGAGCGTTGTAGTACGTCACGGTGTAAGCGCCGCCAATGACTTCGGCTACGGTGGCGCGGTTGGTGAGAATAAAACTGTAGCTGCTGGGGCGTAGTGCTATCTGGGGGACAATCAGGCTCCGCATGTTGCGCAGCTCGTAGCGCAGCAGCTCACGCACCAGGCGGGCGTGTTCGGGGCCGCGCAAACCGGCCTGGCGGTAAGCAGCGGGGCTGTCGATGGTGGCAATTCCGGTTTGAGCGGCGGCGGGCAAAGTAGCAAAGGTGGCGGCCGTGAGGGCCAACAATAATCGGGTCATAGGCGGAAAGAAATAGAAAATTTCACTCCGCTAAGATAAGGCCGCTACTTCGTTGCAAAACTTCTTGTGTATTCCTTTGTCGTATCTCACCAAGTCGAAGCAGCTTAGCCAACAATTAAAGAACGACTGCGTGACTACTAATTTCTGCGCAAACGTGTCATCTCGGCGGGGCACAGAAATTCGACCTGTACGCCTTGGCGACTGAGTGCGGCATGGTGGTGATGCCAGTCGGTATCGGTGGCGTTCACCACTGGCGGCTTGGCCGGATGCGTGAGAGCGGCTGCAACAAATTTGCGGTCAGACAGGTCAAAATCGGCCAATTCTGAGGCTTTGGGATAAGCCGCGAAGCTGCCATCGGCATCTAGTACCAGCGTGACCTGCTCGCAATGCTGCGGGTTGTAGGCTGCCTGCTCCCAAATCCAGCGGAAAAACTGGTCGCCTGTGCCGGGTTGCCCGTGGGGGCTCAGGTGGCGGCGGTACTCGGTGAGGATGTGCTCGGCATCATCCAAGACCAGTATTTCACCCGCAATGAGTCGTTCGAGGCGCTCGATAGCGGCCACTACGCAGGCGGGGCTAGCATCCGACTTGCCATTGGCCACTATGGCCACGTTGGTATCGATGAGGTAGCGCATGGCTTACTGCTGCTGCATTTTGCGCTTCATCTCGGCTTTCATTTTGGCTGCCGCTTCCTCAAAGGCGTTGCCGAAAAAGCCCGCCGGCCAGTTGCCAATGTTGCCGTACTCATCCAGCTCCAGTGTGGTTAGCTCTGAGCGGCCTGCCTTGATGGAAGTGAAATAGAGCTTGATGGTTTCGGGGTCAATTGATTTTTCGGGATTCAATGTGAACTCGGCCATGCGCCGTTGCAGGCGCTGCAATAGGTGCTCGCTGTGGCTTTCGAGCACAATCTGAACCTTGCGCCGCTTGATAGCATCAATGAACACATCGGCCAAACCCGCCTGAACTGCAGGATGCAAATGAATTTCGGGCTGCTCCAGAATTACCGTGCTGCCCTCCGGCACATAAAACAGCAGCACCAGCACCGGTAAAATCTGCGACACGCCAAAGCCTACATCCGTCAGAAACACGCTCGCCGATTCGGCCGTCCGCTGAATCCGCACTTCGTATTCCTTGCGATTTGGCGCAATGGGCTGCACTTTGAAGGAATAGATTAGGCCCAACTCTTTTAGCCAGTGCGCAACGTGTTCTTCGACGGTGCGCTTGGGCTGGTTGGAGCCCATATCGATGGTGGGGCCGTCGTTGCGTGAGGACAGGAGGGCGGCTACAGCGCGTTCGCCCCGGTTGCCCACACCTTGAGTTTGTTCGCCAGCCCAAGTGTAAAGGCGACTTGGATATTCACGAAGCGGACCTAGATAGAAGATTTCAGTGAATAAATCTTCCAGTTCATAAACCCAATCTCTTCCTCTATCTGGGACCATCTGATAAGGCACATCATGAGGTAGGACATAGAACTTGCTTGGAGTTGTTAGTATGTCTGATTTGAAGTTTTGTTCGCCTTTTACAGCATATGCTTTATAGACTGGAGTTCCTTGAAGAGATTCATGAGAATACCGGACCCCCAGTATTGACCCTTCTTCTTCATACTTAAAATCTACTAACTGTACTCTGTCATAAGCCCAAACTACTTCCGCTGTGAACTGCACATAATTCCATTTATTTTCTATGAATACACCTGGTTGTATGTCGTAAAGTAAGTTTTGGTGCCTCCAATCAAGCTCAAAGCTAAGTTGACCGGGTTCTGTGTGTTGATGCAAAATATCATACATCGTCCCCAGGTCCACATACGACTTATCATCCCCCAAATGCAGTACCCGCGACCTATCCGACGATTCCACTGTCTGCTTCAGCATCAGCAGGAATTGTAGGATGCTGGATTTGCCCGACGAGTTGGTGCCGAAGAAGCCAGTGAGGCTGCCGAAGGCAATGTCGCCGGTGTCCTGCCAGGACTTGAAGTTTTGGATGCGCAGCTTTTCTAACATGGGGCAAAGGAAACACAGAAGCCGGACAACCCCGCCGCGCCATAACAACGCCTGCAATCGGTCCCCTTGCCCAACCTGAACCCTAAAAACCCGTTACCTTCCCCGGCACAACCCTTCAGCCCACATCCCATTCCTTATGACCCCATCATCGACGCTTCCCCCCGCCGCCGGGGCCGTGGAAAAAGACAACAAGCGCATCACCACCGGCTGGACGTTTTACGACTGGGCAAACTCGGTGTACCCGCTGGTGATTACGAGCAGCATTTTCCCGATTTACTGGGGCAGCGTCACCAAGGACATCAACCCCACCGACATGGTGGATTTTCTCGGCTTTCAGGTGCCGGGCTCGTCGCTGCTGACCTACGCTATTTCGGCGGCTTTCCTCCTCATTGCGCTGGTGAGCCCGTTTCTGACGTCGCTGGCTGACTATTCGGGACGCAAGAAGCTGTTTCTGCAAATTTTCTGCTACCTCGGGGCCGCCAGCTGCGCGGGGCTGTATTTCTTCACCAAGGACACGCTTACCATGTCCACGTTCATCTTCATCGCGGCTACGGTGGGCTTCAGCGGCAGCATTGTGTTCTACAATTCCTACCTGCCCGAAATCAGCAGCGAGGAGAAGTTTGACTCGCTTTCGGCGCGGGGCTTTTCGATGGGCTACATCGGCTCGGTGCTGCTGCTGGTTATCTGCCTGGGCATTATTCAGGGCCCCGAAATTATGGGCGGGCCGAAGGGCGTGGCCCTGTTCGGCATGACGACGGGGGAAGCCACCCGGTTCAGCTTTTTGCTCACGGGCATCTGGTGGGTGGGCTTTGCCCAGATTCCCTTCTTCACGCTGCCCGCCGATGCCGGCCGCCCCGCCGATGCCCCCACCAACAACGACGGTTGGGTGCTCAATGGCTTCCGCGAGTTGGGCAAGGTCTGGAACCAGCTCGAAGGCCTGCCCAACCTCAAGCGTTTTCTGCTGGCCTACTTCACCTACAACATGGGCGTGCAGACGGTGATGTACGTGGCCACCATCTTCGGCGACAAGGTGCTGAAGCTGGAAAGCACCGCCCTCATCATCACCATTTTGCTGCTGCAAATTGTGGGTATTCTGGGCGCGTACCTGTTTGCCAAGCTCTCGGAGCGCATCGGTAATACGCGGGCGCTGAGCTACGCGGTACTCATCTGGATGCTGATATGCGTGGCCGGCTACTTCGTGCAGGCCGGGTGGAGCTTTTATGCCCTGGCCGCCGTCATTGGCCTCACCATGGGCGCGGTGCAAAGCCTTTCGCGCAGCACCTATTCCAAGATTATTCCGGAGAATACGCCTAACTCGGCCGCGTTCTTTAGCTTTTTTGATGTGACGGAGAAGCTGAGTATTGTGATTGGCACGGCCGTGTTCGGCGTCATTGCTCAGGTTACGGGTTCGATGCGAAATAGCATTCTCTCGCTGATTGTATTCTTCATCCTGGGGCTGTATTTCCTGCTGCAGCTGCGCGGCCGCAAGCTGCGCGAAGACGTGGCCCCGGCGGTGCTGCCCGGCCCGCCCGCAGCATCGGCGACGGTTAGCACGCCGTCCACGAGAAAGTAACCCGGGCCGGCGTGCGTCTCCCACTCTGCATTGCCTCCGCAAAAGCGTAGGATACTACTTTATCAAACCCATCCGATGCACACATCTTCCCTTCAGCAAAACATTCTCGCTGAGCTCGACCACGAGCTGGCCATCACCCGCAAAGTGCTGGAGCGCGTGCCCTACGAGCACGCCGACTACCAGCCGCACCCCAAGAGCATGAAGCTGGCCACGCTGGCCGCCCACATCGTGAACCTGCTGGCTTTCAAAACGCTGTTTGTGCAGGCTGATTCCCGCGATTTTCTCGACCAGAGTGCGCCCAAGCCCGGTCCCACGCCCACCAGCAGCCAGGAGCTGCTGGAACGGTTTGATGCCTACAGCGCCACCCTGCGCAAAGCCCTGCAGGAAAGCGACGACGAAAAGCTCACCCATAGCTTCCAACTGACCCGCGGCGAGCAGGTGCTCATGGACCGCCCCAAAGCCGCTGCTCTGCGCATCATGGGCCTGAACCACAGCATCCATCACCGCGGCCAGCTCACGGTGTATTTGCGCTTGCTTGATGTGCCGGTTCCCGGCATCTATGGCCATAGCGCCGATGAGCCCGGCGGATTTTAAGGGTTCCGTTTCTCGAACCCGAGTCTGTCATTGCGAGCGCAGCGAAACAATCCGTTCTCTCGCAATGACCAGCCCTGAGTTGTGACAAACCTGTTTTAAAAAGCGAAAAACCCCGACACAAAGTAGTGCCGGGGTTTTTTATGTCTTAGAGTGGGGCGCAGTGAGAGGACGGATTGCCGCGCTATGCCGCGCTCCACTCGTACTGACCGGCGATGCTACTTGGCTTTAAACACCAGCTTGCCGGCAATCCAGGTTTGCAGCACGGGGGCGTTGCGTAGTTGCTCATTGGGCGCATTGAGCAAATCGGTGCCCATTACCACAAAATCGGCCAGCATGCCGGGCTTTATTTGGCCCTTACGCTTTTCCTCGAAGCCGGCGTGGGCGGCCCAGGTGGTCATGCCGCGCAGGGCGTCGGGCCGCGAGATGGCGTTTTCCATTTGAAATCCGTTTTTCGGAAAATTCTTGGCATCCTGCCGGGCCACGGCCGAGTGGAAGCCGAACAGCGGGTTGATGTCTTCCACCGGAAAGTCGGAGCCCAGCGCCAGCTGGCCGTATTGTTTCAACAGCTCGGCGTAGGCATAGGCCGTTTTCAGCCGCTCAGCCCCTAGCCGCTCGCCGGCCCAGTACATGTCCGACGTGGCGTGGGTGGGCTGCACCGAAGGCACGATGCCGAACTGCCCGAACTTGGGCATGTCGGCCGGCGTCACGACCTGGGCGTGCTCAATGCGCCAGCGGCGGTCCTTCTGGCCTTTCAGCGCCTCGCCATAAATGTTGAGGATGATGCGATTGGCCGAGTCGCCGATGGCGTGGGTATTCATCTGGAATTTCGATGCGGCCAGCTCCTTGGCCAGGGCGCGGTATTCCTTCGCAGTTGAAAGCAGGAAGCCGGTTTCCTTCGGCTTATCAGCATACGGCCGCACCAGGCAGGCCCCGCGCGAGCCCAGCGCGCCATCGGCGTACACTTTGAAGGAGCTGACAGTGAGCTGGTCGGTCAGAATCGGGCCGTTCTTTAGGTAGAAGGCGCGGTTGCTGGCCGTGGGGTTTAGCATGGCGTAGAGGCGCAGCTTGAGCTCGCCCTGCTGCTGCAAAGCGGCCATCTGGTCGATGTCGGCTTTGTCGAGACCGGCATCGGCGAGGCTGGTGAGGCCCACGGCCAGGCACAACTGCTGGGCTTGCAGCAGCAGGCGGGCGGTTTCGGCGGGTGTGGCCTCGGGGATTTTGCTGCTCACCAGGCGGGTGGCATTGTCCACGAGCAGGCCGGTGAGGCGGCCCTGCGCGTTGCGCGTGATGGTGCCGCCGCTGATGGGCGTGCTCACCGTGACCCCAGCCAAATCAAGCGCCTTCTGGTTGACCACCGCGGCGTGGCCGTCCACGCGGGTGAGGAGCACCGGCACGTCGGGAAACAGCTGGTCGAGCGTGTCCTTGGTGGGAAACTGCTTGGTGGGCCAGTCGTTCTGGTCCCAGCCGCGGCCGGTGAGCCAGGCGGCCTGCGGGTACTTTCGGCGGTTTTCCTGCAGCCGTTGAATAACTTCTTTCCAGGAAGTGGTGCCCACCAAATCGGCGCTGGGCAGGGCCAGGGCGTAGCGGAAGAAGTGGCAGTGCGCGTCGTAGAAGCCCGGGTAAACGAACTTGCCATCAGCATCCACCTCCTGCGTCGCGGTGAAGCGCGCCTTGAGGTCGGCGGCGGAGCCCACGGCCACAAACCTGCCATCTTTCACGGCAAAAGATTCGGCCTTGGAAAAGGTCGAATCGACGGTGTAGACGGTGGCGTTGGTTACCAGCAGGTCCACAGCTTCGCGCTTGGGCTGGCAGCTGGCCAGCAGGCCAAACGCCAGGAGTGGGGCGGTGAGTTTCTGGAAAAGAGCAGAGGAGAATTGGGTCATGCGAATGAAGAGGAAGCGAACAAAAAGAATGTCATGCCGAGCGTAGCCGAGGCATCTCGCGTGCAATAGTAACTCGACTCAAAAAAACGTCATGTTGAGCATAGTCGAGGCATCTCGCGTGCGGCAGTAACCAAATCGTTTGCGACCAAAGGCCGGCGCAGCCCACGATTGAATTACTGCCACACGCGAGATGCCTCGGCTGCGCTCGGCATGACGTTCCCTATTGAATCTGCGGTCCCTACTCAAATCGCATGTGCTTCACCGACTCGCCCGAATTCTGCAGCTCCTGTAGCGACTCGATGCCGATTTGCAGGTGGCGCTTTACGAAATCGGTGGTCACTTTCGAGTCCGATTCGGACGTTTTCACGCCCTCCGGGGTCATGGGGTTGTCGCTCACCAGCAGCAGGGCTCCGTGGGGGATGTCGTTCATGAAACCAACTACGAAAATGGTGGCCGTTTCCATGTCTACCGCCATGGCGCGCACCCGGCGCAGGTAGTCCTTAAACTCAGCATCGTGCTCCCACACGCGGCGGTTGGTGGTGTACACCGTGCCGGTGAAGTAGTCGAGCTCGTGCTTTTTAATCATGCTGCTCACGGCGCGCTGCAACCGGAAGGAGGGGAGCGCCGGCACTTCCTTGGGCAGGTAGTCGTCGGAGGTTCCCTCGCCGCGAATGGCCGCGATAGGCAGCACCAAATCGCCGAGCTTGGTCTTTTTCAGGCCGCCGCACTTGCCCAGAAACAGCGCCGCCTTGGGCTTGACGGCCGAGAGCAAATCCATGACCGTAGCTGCCATGGGCGAGCCCATGCCGAAATTGATGATGGTGATACCGTTGGCCGTGGCCGTTTGCATGGGCTTGTCTTTGCCCCGCACCTCACAGTCGAACTGCTCGGCAAACATATACACGTAATTGCTGAAGTTGGTAAGCAGGATGTACTGCCCAAACTCGTCCAGCGGCACGCCGGTGTAGCGCGGCAGCCAGTTATTAACGATTTCTTCTTTGGTCTTCATAAGAGAGTAACTGAATGCCTGAGTGACTGAGTGGAGGATGAAAGCCAGTGGAACCACACCAAGTCACTCAGTCGCTCAGGCACTCAGTTACTCGGCAAAGCCCATACCTTTGGAGGTGATGCAAGCTCTGGACCTGCCGCCTTTCGACGCCAAACTTACGCAATCGGCCACGAATCAGCCCCTCATCTGGGACGGGCTGCGGCGCAAGCACGTGGTGCTCACGCCCGAGGAGTGGGTGCGGCAGCACGTGGTGCACTACCTAATTACGCACCTGGGCTATCCGCGCGGCCTGCTGGCCCTGGAGCGCGGCCTGCGCTACAACCAGCGCCAGAAGCGCACCGACCTGTTGGCGCTGAATTCGGAAGGCCAGCCCCTGCTGCTGGTGGAGTGCAAAGCGCCTGCCGTGGCCATCGACGCGGCCGTGGCCCGGCAAGCCACTACGTATAATCAAACCATCGGTGCGCCGCTGCTGCTGCTCACCAACGGCCTGGTGCACTACTGCTGGCGCGTTAATTTTGCCACGCGCACCAACGAGCGGCTGGATGAAATTCCGGCATTTGCGGCGGCGGTGAGGCTGTAATGTCGGTTTACTTAACTCAACTGCGAGAGGTGTTTACTAAACTTTGATTGGTAGACCAGTTTCACAAACTCGAAGCGACCGGCGGAAGGCGATTGCTGCCCTGCGAAAGACATGCGATTACCTTCGTTTAGGAGTTTGCTGAAAGGAGCCATATTTTGCGCATCAAATGAAAAAAGCGGTGTCCGTTCTGCTGGTACTGGGGCTCTTGTATGGGCTGTACGCCTGGGCCTTCGACCATGGGGACGCGGTGTACTCCCAGTTGCCCCACGTCAAGGTGGGCATGTCAAGCAACGAGGTGCGCGCGCTGCTAGGCCCGCCGGATACGACCTACGTTTGGGAAGAAGGGTCCCCCCTGCAGGTCTTGCACTACGACATGGGGCTCTTGGCGCCCGACGATGTGCGGGTGTTTCTGGACCATGATACCGTCACCCAAGTGACCTACGACCTCTAAACCGTCTCCTGCACCTGTTCAGTAAAACCGTGGAAATACCAAACCTTAAACCAATTACATACAACACCAGAATGTGTTATTTGTACAGTCGATTGTCCAGCAGTCCGTTCACGTAGAATTGCACGTTGGCGCGCAGTTCGTCGCCGTATTTTTTCACCAGCGCCGGGTCGGGGTTGGCCAAGGGCTGCGTGGGAATGAAGTGCGTTTGGTAAGGGTAGAGGTTTACTTTATTGTTATTGGTGAGCTCAGTCACGAAGTCAGCGTGCACCAGATAATACGATTCCCCGTCGCGGAAAATAGCCCGGCCGGTACTGGCCGAGTCAAATACCGAAGCGCCAAACGGCAGCAGCGCCTTGTGCTCCTGGCGCAGTCTCAGCACGTCGAGCACCGAAGCCGGTACATCGGCTTGCTGCGTGATGCGGCGCGGATTGGCCGGTGGCAGGGCCGGCCCGGGGCTGAAAAATAGCAGCGGTGTTTTGTGGTACCCCAGTGGGTTCTGGTAGTTGGGCCGGTCGGTTTGGGAAGTGTGGTCGGCGGTCAGGATAAACAGCGTGTTGGCGTACCAGGGCTGCTTTCGCGCCGCCCGGAAAAACTCCCGTAGTGCTAAATCGGCGTAGGCAATGGTGGGGTGGATGGGCTGCGTGCCCGCCGGAAACCGTCCCTTGTACTTGACCGGAACTGTGAACGGGTCGTGCGCGCTGAGCGTGAACAGCGTGGCCAGGAACGGCTGCCGCGTGGCGCTCAGCTGGCGGTTGAAATACTGCAGGTAGGGCTCATCGGAAATGCCCCAGTGGCCGTCGTAGTCGGGGCTACTAGCTCCGCCGGGGTATTCATTGAGGCCATAATAGTGCTGCATGCCCGCAATGCCGCTGAACATATCGAAGCCCATGGTGCCATTGGTGCCGCCGTGGTACATGGCCGTGGCGTAGCCGTGGCGGCCCAGGATTTCGCCCAGCCCGTGCAGCTCCGCCGTCTGAAAGCTGGAGGTAATGAAGGGCTCATCCATCAGCGAAGGCAGGCCCGCGAACACGGCTGGCAGCGCCTCAATGGAGCGGCGCCCGTTGGCGTAGTTCTCGCGCAGCAGCCGGGCGCCGGAGGTCACCGCCAGCGAGTCGAAAAACGGGGTATAGCCGCCCTGGCCGCCGTTTTCCACGCCCGTGTATTCGGAGCTAAAGCTTTCCAGCAGCAGCAGCACCACGTTGGCCGGCGCGGCCGGCGCAGGGCGCACGGGCAACGACACCTGGCCCAGGACCGGGCGCAATGCCACATTGGCGGCGAAATAGCTGGCGCGCTCCACCGGCACCTCATCAAACGATTTGAGCACGGTGAATGTGCTATTCAGGGCTAAGTGGCCCAGCACGGCGGGCTGCTGCTCGAAGGCCGTGCCGGTGCGCAGCGGCTTGAGCTGCCAGCCGCCGCGCAGGCCCAGCACCACCAGGCCCACGGCCACCACAAACTCCAGCCCGCGCTGCAGCCACGGGCGCCGGGCCAGACCACTGGTCAGTTCCGCAGGGCGGGGCATGGGGCACAGCCGCCACAGCAGGTAAATCAGGCCCAGTAGTGGCACGGCGAGGTACCAGTAATGCGTGCCAATTTGCCCGGCCTGTCGCGCAATGTCATCGCCAATCGTGTTCCACTCGTTGCTCAACCGCCGCCCAATAAATTTAAAGTACTCCCAGTCAATAACGTTGAGCAGCAAGCCGGATACGTTGAGCGCCACAAACAATGCGCGCAGCCACTGCTGTCCGCGCCGCGTCGTTACCGGCACCAGCAGCGAGAGCAGCACCAGCGGCAGGTTCAGCCAGAGCAGTGCCGACACATCAAACCGCAGCCCGTGCCCAAATGCCAGCAGTACCGTGGCTGTATCGATGGCCCGGAACGTAGCGAAGTTGAATAGGTAAAAGCCCAGCCGCAACAGCGTGTACGCGGCCATCAGCAATGCAAAGCGGCGCAACAACAGGCGGATGGCAGGCGATGGAAACATTAATTAAAAAATGAGAATTAAAAATTAAAAAATGGTCGTCTACAGTCATTAAAAAGCCCCCCCGACGCATTGTCGGGAAGGCTTCTTAAATTTTAACTCTCAATTTTAGTTTAAACCGCCGCCAGTTCCAGTACGGTTTCTACGTTCACCAGGGGCAGGCCCCACGCATCGGCTACGCCTTTGTAGACTACCTCGCCGTGCACCACGTTCAGGCCGAGGCGCAGAGCCTCGTCGCGGCGGCAAGCTTCCTGCCAGCCTTGGTTGGCCAGTTTCACGGCGTAGGGCAGGGTGGCGTTGGTCAGAGCCAGGGTGCTGGTGTAGGGCACGGCACCCGGCATGTTGGCCACGCAGTAATGCACCACGTCATCAATGATGAAAGTCGGGTTTTCGTGGGTGGTGGGGTGGCAGGTTTCGATGCAGCCGCCCTGGTCCACGGCCACGTCCACCACCACGGTGCCGGGACGCATGGTCTTGAGCATGTCGCGGGTGATGAGGTGCGGCGCCTTGGCTCCGGGAATGAGTACCGCGCCCACAATCAGGTCGGAGGTTTTGATGGCTTCGCGGATGTTGTACTCGTTCGAGTACTGCGTCACCACGTTCTTCGGCATAAAGTCATCGAGCTCGCGCAGGCGGGTGAGGCTCACATCCATGATGGTTACTTGCGCGCCCAGGCCGGCCGCTACTTTCGCGGCCTGCGTGCCTACCACGCCGCCACCCAGCACCAGTACGTTGGCGGGCTTCACGCCGGGCACGCCGCCGAGCAGAATGCCGCGGCCTTTCAGCGGTTTCTCCAGGTACTTCGCGCCTTCCTGCGGGGCCATGCGGCCGGCCACTTCGCTCATCGGGATGAGCAGGGGCAGGGCGCGGTTGCTGAGCTCCACCGTCTCGTAGGCCAGGCACACGGCCTTGCGTGCTATCATGGCGTGGGTCAGCTCCTCGCCGCTGGCGAAGTGGAAGTAGGTGAACAGCAGTTGGTTCTCCTTGATGAGCGGATACTCCTCCGCAATGGGCTCCTTTACTTTGATAATCATCTCGGCCTGCCCGTACACGTCGGCAATGGTGCCGAGCATGGTGGCCCCGGCCGTCTGGTACTCTTCGTCCGAAAAGCCGCTGCCTTCGCCGGCGGTGCTTTGCACCAGCACAGTGTGGCCGTGCTTGCGCAGCTCGGCTACGCCGGCGGGCGTGAGGCCCACGCGGTTTTCGTTGTTTTTAATTTCCTTAGGAACGCCGATAATCATGAGCGAAGGGGTGGGAATGGAGGTTAATAAAGGAGCTACTGTTTCGAGCCGCAAAGATAGGGCGCGGGGCTAGTACCGGTGGCGTTAAGATTTGGTTCACGCGTATGTTTATGCGTACTCCGCCAGTAGTGCGTTCAGGTCCAGGGCGCGGGTATACATCTGCAGGCTGCCGTCGGGGGCCAGGGGCCACTGGGCCTGCGGGCGGTCCCAGTACAGTTCCACGCCGTTGCCGTCGGGGTCATCCAGGTAAATAGCTTCCGATACGCCGTGGTCGGCCGAGCCGGTGATGGGGTAATTCGCCGCCGCCAGCTGGCGCAGCGCCCTCGCCAGCTCCGCCCGCGTGGCGTACAAAATAGCGGTGTGGTAGAGCCCCGCGCCCTGCTTGCGGGCGGGCGGGCCACCCAGGCTGTTCCAGGTATTGAGCCCGATGTGGTGGTGGTAGCCGCCCGCCGAAATAAACGCCGCCTGATTGCCAAACCGCTGCATAACCTTGAACCCCAGAATATCGCGGTAAAATCCGAGGGCTTTATCAATGTCCGTGACCTGTAAGTGGACGTGGCCAATGCGCGTCTGGGCCGGGACCTCATAAGCGCCACCCATACCAGGAATGGCACCAACAGTTGCGTTTTCCATAATTGAACTGATGTTCAAGAAAATATTAATGTACCAACATTAATCTAAAATCAATTCAAAAAAGAAGCCCTGCCAAACTGGTAGGGCTCCTCAAGTAATAGCCGCCGCAATTCCAATCTTGCTAAATCATCAAATCTGCGTAATCCGTGGTCTTTACTTGAACGGTACCGCCGTGCCGCTTTCCTTCACCATGCTGTTGCCGCTGAGGTCGCGCACGATGGTGGCGCGGAGCGTGATTTTGGCGTCGCCGCTCACATCATTCGAGGTAATGGTTACGGCGTCGCTTACCTGGCCGAGCTGGCGCTGGCTGTAAATCAGCTCCACTATTGAGCTCTGGCCGGGGGCAATAGGTGCGGGGGACGTTTTGTAGCCTACGCAGTAGCAACCGGCAGTGAGGGCGCCGAGTACCAGCTCCGTTTTGCCGGTGTTCTTCACCACGAAGCGCGCCGTGGGCTGCTGGCCGGCTTCCATCTTGCCGAAGTCGTGGCTGGTTTTATCGAGCACCAAATGCGGCGACTTAGCCAGCTGCGCCGCCGTCAGCGTCGGCTTGATTTCATCTTTGGTGAGCACCGCGCCCTTAATGCTGAGGACTTTGCTGGCCTCAGTGGCGTTGCTGGTCACGGTCACAGTTTTGTTGAATACGCCGGGGCGGCCGGCGCTGCTGTACATGGCCTTGATGATGCCGGTTTTGCCGGGCAGCACCGGGGTTTTGGTCCAGTCGGGCGTGGTGCAGCCGCAGCTGGCCTGCACGTTGGCAATGACCACGGGCTGGTTCCCGGTGTTCTTGAATTTGAAGGAATACGATGCCATGGTGCCTTCGGCCACGTTGCCGAAATCGTGGCTGTCGGTTTCGAACTGCATCACGGCCTGGGCGCGGGCCGTGAAGGCAAAAGCCAGCAGGCAAAGGGTAAGAAGCTGTTTCATGTCGAAAAAAACTAAATCCTTAAGCTACACGCCGGTGCCGCGCAGCTCAGTTAAATGATGACGAGAACGAATGACGACCACGCTGGTTCGGTTTAAACACAAAGCCGGGTTTGCCGTTTGCAGCTCAAATATACGGCTTTGGCGCGGGTGCCACCTACCCGGCCGCTATACCGTATTTTTGCGGCACGGCTCCGGCCGTTTCGTCCTCCCAATTGTATTCCCACCCCTCCGACTAGTTCTTTATGTCCACCGCCGAAATCGTTCTTCCCGCGCTAACCACCTCCCTCACCAAGGCCGACTTCCTGACCGATTATCGCCTGGCTTGGGAAAGCCGCCACGCCTCGCTGGCCGGCCGCAAGGAAGTGTTTATGGGCAAAGCCAAGTTTGGTATCTTCGGCGATGGCAAGGAAGTGCCGCAGCTGGCCATGGCCCGCGCCTTCCAAAACGGCGACTTCCGCGCCGGCTACTACCGCGACCAGACCTTTATGGCCGCCATCGGCCAGCTCACCTGGGAGCAGTACTTCGCCCAGCTCTACGCCAACCCCGATGTGGAAGCCGAGCCCGCCACGGCCGGCCGCGCCATGAATGGCCACTTCGCCACCCGCATGCTGGATGAGGACGGCAACCTGACCGACCTCGCCCACACCAAAAATTCCTCGGCCGATATCTCGCCCACTGCCAGTCAGATGCCGCGCTTGCTGGGCATGGCCTACGCCTCCAAGCTGTTTCGGCAAAACCCCGAGCTGCACCAGTTCGATACGCTTTCGACCAACGGCAACGAAGTAGCCTTCGGCACGATTGGCAACGCCAGTACCTCGGAGGGCATGTTTTTTGAGGCCCTGAACGCGGCCGGCGTGCTGCAGGTGCCCATGCTGGTGAGCGTGTGGGACGACCATTATGGCATCTCGGTGCCCGCCGAGTACCAGACCACCAAGCAGAGCATTTCCGATATCATGATGGGTCTGCAGCGCGATGGCGAAGGCCAGTCGGGCTTTGAGATTTACGTGGTGCGCGGCTGGGATTACGCCGGTTTGGTGGATACGTACCAGCGCGCCGCCGCCGTGTGCCGCGAGCAGCACGTGCCCGTGCTCATCCACGTCACGGAGCTCACGCAGCCGCAGGGCCACAGCACCAGCGGCTCGCACGAGCGCTACAAGAGCAAGGACCGCCTGGGCTGGGAAGAAGCCCACGACTGCCTGCACAAGCTGCGCGAGTGGCTCCTGGCCGAGGGCCACGCCACCGAGATGGAGCTCGACGAAATTGAGAAAAGCGCCGCCGCTACCATTAAAGCGGCCCGCACGGCGGCTTGGGCCGCGTTCTTCGACCCCATCAAGGCGGAGCGCGACGAGGCCGTGGCTTTGTTGGACAAGCTGGTGGCCGACACCGGCACTGAAAACACCATGCACGAGCTGGTGGAGCAGCTGAAAGTGAACCCCACGCCCATCCGGGCCGATATTGTGCGGACGCTGCGCCGCGCCCTGCGCCAGGTGCGCAACGAGAAGAAGAGCTTCGGCCGCCGCAGCGTGCAGCGCCACCTGGAACAGCTGCTGGCCGAAAACGCCGACCGCTACAACTCCAACCTATTCAGCCAGAGCGAGCTGGCCGTGGGTAACATCGAAGAAGTACCCGCCACCTACGCGCCCAACGCGCCGCAGGTAGATGGCCGCGAAGTGCTGCAGGCTTGTTTCAACGCCAATTTTCTGCGCGACCCTAAAATTTTCGCCATCGGCGAGGACGTGGGCAAAATCGGTGACGTGAACCAGGCCTTTGCCGGTTTGCAGGACAAGTTTGGTGAGCTGCGCGTGACCGATACGGGTATCCGCGAGTGCACGATTATCGGGCAAGGGATTGGCGCGGCGCTGCGCGGTCTGCGGCCCATCACCGAAATTCAGTACCTCGACTATTTGCTCTACGCCATCCAGATTCTGAGCGACGACCTGGCTTGCCTGCAGTACCGTACCAAGGGCGGCCAGAAGGCACCGCTCATCGTGCGGACCCGCGGGCACCGGCTGGAAGGCGTGTGGCACTCCGGCTCGCCCATGCAAATGATTCTGGGCAGCATCCGGGGCATCCACGTGTGCGTGCCGCGCAACATGGTGCAGGCCGCTGGGTTCTACAACACGCTGCTGCGCAGCGACGAGCCCGCCTTGGTGATTGAGTGCCTGAACGGCTACCGTTTGAAGGAAACCACGCCGAGCAACATCGGCGAGTTTACGCTGCCGCTGGGCCGCCCCGAGGTGCTGCTGGCCGGCACCGACGTAACGGTGGTGACCTACGGCTCGATGTGCCGCATCGTGATGGAAGCCGCCAAGCAGCTGGCCGACGTGGGCATTTCGGTGGAAGTAATCGACGTGCAGACCTTACTGCCCTTCGATACCGACCACCTGATTGCCGACAGCCTGCAAAAAACCAACCGCGTGATATTCGCCGACGAGGACGTGCCCGGCGGCGGCACCGCCTTCATGCTGCAGCACGTGCTGGATGAGCAGCAGGCCTACCGCTTCCTCGATTCGCAGCCGCGCTGCCTGGCCGCGCAGCCCCATCGCCCGGCCTACAGCTCCGATGGCGACTACTTCAGCAAGCCCAACGCCGAAGACGTGTTCGACACCGTGTATGAATTGATGAGCGAAGTGGTGCCGGAGCGGTTTCCGGAAATCTACTAGGTCAGCTTACAGCCGCACCGTGTTGGTCGTCACCACGTTGCTTTCGTTGAGCGAGCGGTCGGCGATATTTACCTCGAACTTGTACTCAGTGCCGGGGCGGTAGGCAAAAGCCGTATCGAGCGGAAACACGAGGCTGCGCCGGAGGATTCCTTCCAGGGGGCCGGCTTTGGCATCGGGTTTGGTCAGTCGGATGAAACGCCCGTTGTCTTTGCCCAGCGGAGTCAACGGCACAAAGATGCCCCGCCGGTTTTTATAGAAAGACTGCAGGAAATAGTTCTCGTAGTAGCGGTTCTGTTTGTTGTTGTAGGCGAACGGGCCGGTGTTGTCCGTATTATCGAGGCCGAGGTTGCCGTCGCCGTCCTGAAATTTCAGGGCAATTTCGATGGAGTCGCGCAGGCCGAAGTTGCCGCCCAGCCGGATTACCGTCACGCCCTCTAATTCAATTTTCGGCTTGTCGGGAAAATTGGGTGGATTGATGCAGCTGCTGATGCTTACTGCCGCCAGGCTAAACAAGGCGATGCCGCGCAGGGTACGAAACAAGTTCATAAGTACAGAAAGTGAAGAGTCAGGAATACAACGGCCGAAGTGGCTCCAAAGTACGTTTTTCTCAACGAATGAGGCGGCACGTTGGTTCGTGCTCCCCGGTTAACCGTTGGTTCAGGTCATGAGTTTTCGTTCTGATTTTTTGCGGCACCTGCCCCAGGTCACGGCGGCCACGTTTGAAGCGGCTGCGCTGGCCTTGTTCCGGTACCAGGCCGCGCATTGTCCGCCCTATACCGAGTACCTGGCTCAGCTACAACGTAAGCCTGATACAATCAGCCGGTTAACGGATATTCCGTTTCTGCCCATCGAGTTTTTTAAGACCCATGACGTGCGTACCGCGCCCGCCGAATGGACGCCCCAGGAGGAGTTCCTAAGCAGCGGCACTACGCTGCAGCAGCGTAGCCGCCACCAGGTGCGCGAGCCGGCGCTGTACCGCGAAAACGCGGCCCGCATCTTTGAACAATACTACGGCCCGCTCCCCGGCTGGACGTTTCTGGCGCTGCTGCCGTCGTATCTGGAGCAGGGTCAGTCGTCGCTGGTGGCAATGGTCGACTATTTTGCTCAGCAATCGCGTCAGGCGCAGCCTGCGTTTTTCCTGCGCGACCACGCGGCCCTACGCGCCGCACTGGCCCAGGCCAAACAAGAGCCCGGTCGCCGCGTCATGCTCCTCGGCGTGAGCTACGCCCTGCTCGATTTTGTCGCCGAAGCCGGCCCCGCGCCCGAGCTGCAAGGGCTCACCGTGCTCGAAACCGGGGGCATGAAGGGCCGCCGCCGCGAGATGATTCGCGAGGAGCTGCACCAGGAACTGCAGCAGGTCTTCGGGCCAGCGGGCATTCACTCCGAGTACGGCATGACGGAATTGCTCAGCCAGGCCTACTCGCTGGGCAACGGCCGTTTCCATTGCCCAGCGCCGCTGCGGGTGCTGCTGCGTGAGCCTTCGGACCCATTTTCGGTGGCCGAGTTCCGGCCGGATGGCGCCATCAATGTGATTGACTTGGCCAACGTGGATTCCTGCGGCTTTATTGAGACCAAAGACCTGGCGCGAATGCATCCGGATGGGTCGTTTGAAGTGCTGGGAAGAATGGATAATTCGGACGTACGCGGGTGTAATCAGCTGGTGTAATGCCTGTCATAGCGAGGCGGAGCCGAAGCAATCCGTCCTGACAGTGCCAGTCACTTGCTGATGTGACAAACCTTTTCTCCGCTTCAACAAAAAGTCCCGGCACTGTGCAGTGTCGGGACTTTTTGTTTGTAAAAAGCGTCTGATTTTTACAGGATGGATTGCCGCGCTCCACTTCGTTCCGCTCGTAATAACAGGGCGTGGAACCTACTTCCCGGCAAATGCCTGCGCGTCGCCTTCTGAAATCGTGTCGTCGCTCATAATCACGAGCCGTTCCACCACATTGCGCAGCTCGCGGATATTGCCGCGCCAGTCCAGTCCCTTGAGGTATTCGAGCGCGGCGGCGTCGATTTTCTTGGGTTTGTTGCCGTAGTCGGCCGCGATGTCGTTGAGGAACTTCTGAATCAACTCCGGAATATCATCGCGCCGGTCGTTCAGAGCCGGTACTTGGATTAGAATGACTGAGAGGCGGTGGTACAGGTCTTCGCGAAAATTGCGGTCGGCGATTTCCTGCATCAGGTTTTTATTGGTGGCGGCGAGGACGCGCACGTTCACCGAAATTTCCTTTTCGCCACCTACACGGGTGATTTTGCTTTCCTGCAACGCCCGCAGCACCTTGGCCTGGGCCGACAGGCTCATATCGCCGATTTCGTCCAGGAAAAGCGTGCCGCCATCGGCCTGCTCAAACTTGCCGATGCGCTGCTTTATAGCCGAGGTGAAGGAGCCTTTCTCGTGGCCGAATAGCTCGCTTTCAATCAACTCCGACGGGATGGCGGCGCAGTTTACTTCCACCATGGGGCCTTGGGCGCGTTGGCTGAGCTCGTGCAGCTGGCGGGCCACCATTTCCTTGCCGGCCCCGTTGGGGCCGGTAATCAGGACGCGGGCATCGGTGGGGGCTACTTTTTCAATGGCTTTGCGCACAGCCCCAAGGGCGGCCGAAGACCCCACCATTTCCGAGCCTTTCGAGACGGAAAGCTTCTTTTTCAGCGTCTTGGTTTCGCTCACCAGCTTGGTGCGGTCCAGGGCATTACGGACGGTGACGAGGAGGCGGTTGAGGTCGGGGGGCTTGGACAGGAAGTCGTACGCGCCTTTCTTGGTGGCTTCCACGGCCGTGTCGATGCTGCCGTGGGCCGATACCATGATGAAGGCGGCGTCGGTGCCCATGGCCTGGGCACGGGTCAGGACTTCGAGACCGTCCATCTTGGGCATTTTGATGTCGCAGAGCACCACGTCGTACTTCTGTTGAATGAGCATGTCGAGGCCGGCCGGGCCGTCCTCGGCCTGGTCAACCTTATAGTTTTCAAATTCCAGAATCTCCTTCAGCGTGTTGCGGATGGCTTTTTCGTCGTCGATGATGAGAATGCGGGGCATGGAAATGAATCGGGTGAGTAGGGGGTCAAAGTAACGAAAGGCCCGGCGGACTATCACAGCGGGTTGCGGGTGCTGCTGCCATGCGGTATTTGCGAAGCCTCGTACAGGAGCAGAAATTATCGTGCGTCATGGAGAAAATACTTCGTAGACTTAGCACCGCACCTACGCTCATAAATATAAAAAATGGCTATCTGGTTACGAAAATAGTCGTTTCCACTGGCCGACTTTTGAGCTGGCCGCGTTTCCAGCGGCCACTGGTAGCCACAAAAAAGGGCTGACCAATGGCCAACCCCTTTCAACTGGAACACAGCCATGCGCCGGTTCTTAGTCTACCTTCAGTCGCTGGCTCAGCGGGCCGCAGCGCAGCACATAGAGCCCGGCCGGGAGGCCTGTGAGCGACACAAGGGTTTCATTATCGGTAGCCGAGGCAGACTGGGTGCGAACCAGCCGGCCAACGGAATCAAAAAGTTGAAGCGGGGCCGTGGGGGCCGGCCCGAGCACCCGCGCCCACACCGTGCCATGCGCGGGGTTGGGGTACACCTGCAGCTGCGCCGCATTAGCCGCCCCGTTTAGCGCCACGGTCCGCACCGGCGAGTAGGCGGCCGTGCCGTTGGTGTCGGTCTGGCGCAGGCGGTAGTAGAGCAGGTTGGCGCCGGCCGGCAGCTTGCCGTCGAGGAAGGTGTACGAGTGGGCGGTGTTGCTGGTGCCCGCGCCGTCCACGGTGCCCACATTCGCGAAGCCGCGGCCGTCGGTGCTCCGCTCCAGCGTGAAGCCGGCGTTATTAAGCTCCGTAGCCGTAGCCCAGGCCAGGCGCACGGCGGCCGGGCCTTCGGCGCGGGCCGTGAACTCGTGCAGCTGCACGGGCAGCGGGGCGTTGCCTTCGAGCAAGGCCCCAATTACAAGTGATTGCGCCGGGCCTTTATAGTTCTCCGCGTTGTTGATAAAGGTCGATGCGCCTGGGTTGGTGCTGTTGTAATCAAAAACGTAGGCGTAGTAGTTGGTGTTGGAATTCAGGCCGGTAACGGTTGCCGCAGGGGCACCGCCCGTGAATACCACGTAGTAAACGCGGCCCTGGCTGTCCTGCAGCGTGCTCTGCCCGCTGCCTTGGAAAGTGCCGCCGCTGGAGTTGTAGTCGGTGCCGTCGCTCGGCATTACATCGGGCACGCTGAGCGTGGCGCTGGTGCTGATGAGCACGAGGTGAAACTCGCCGTAGCCCGAAAGCGCGGCGTCGGGCGTGAAGGCGATGGAAGCCGAAGCGTCGCCCTTGCTGCGGGTGGAGGTGAAGGGTGTGTCGCGGGTCGGCTCCACGTCGATGGCCGTGCCGCGCAGCTTGTTGGCGTCCGTGCTTGAGAACATGCTCACGATGGGCGTCACCGTATTGGCCGGGGCGGCCGTCACGTCGGGCGTGAGGTACTGCAGCACCGCCTGGGCGGCTCCCACCCGGTTGGGCGCGTAAATCACGTAAATATCCCGGTCGATAATGTTAGTCATGGGGTCCGGGTTGAGCTCGATGTAGCTGGAGCCCGGCACCGCCGGGTCGGTGTACGTCACGCCATCGGTCGAAATTCGAAACTGGGCGTAGCCGTCGGGGTTGCCCAGCGCGCCCATCGACTCGCCCGAAACCGAGATGCGGACGGGGTTGCGCACCAGCTCGGCATGAATGCGAATCAGCTGCGAAGTGGACTGCACACTTGACCCGATAACGAGCGGAGCGGGCTTGGTATAAATGGTGCGCGACTCGATGCTGCCAATGCTATTGGCCTGCACGATAGCGGCCCTCGACGTGGCGGGCTCGCTGTCGAAGGTCACGCCGGTTCCGCTTTCGGTGCCGGCCACCAGGGGTACGTAGCGCACGTACACCGTCGTGTTGTTTACGGTGCCGTCCATGGCCGGAATCGTAATGGTGTTGCCGGTAGTGCTACCGGGCGTGCCGTTGCCCAGGCCGCCGAAGGCCGCATCCAGCGAAACCTGAAAATTATTGGGCGCGCGCACCGTGATGCCATTCACGAGAAAGCTGCCGCTCACAATTAAGGTCTGGTTGGCAGAGGCTTTTTCCGGCACTGTGCTGAAGGGCATCAGGGGCTGGCCGCCGCTGGTGCTCACAGTGAAAGTGGAAGAGGTATTGGTACCGGTGAAGGGGTTGTTGCCGGTCACTTGCACCACGTTATCGGGGGCTGCTATGGCTGTGCCGCTGGTTGCGGTGATGGTGCCCGTGAAATTGCTTTGGCTGGGAATCGGGCCCACGATACGGGCCTCGATGGTGGTTGCGGGGACTTTGCCGTTGACTGGTGCAATGGTGAGTGAAGTCGCAAATGCACTGTTGGACACCGCCGGATTGCGCACCTGAATGGCCCCCGACGCCGTGCCGCCCGTGAGCGCCGTGGTCAGCGTGAGGAGGGTGACTAGATTATCGCCGCCCACCACGAAGGTTTTCGTCTGGCCCGAGCCGGTTTGCGAAACGGCTCCGAACGGTAGGGTGGTAGGGTCAACAAATACATATGGTCCGGCGGGGGCGGTGCCGGTCACGGCCGCCCTTTGCGTAGTTGCGCCCGGGTTCGAAACCTGCACATCGTCGGCGTACGAGCCGGTGTTTGCCACGGGGGCAAACCGAACATCAACCGCTACGGGGCCAACATTGACCGCGCTCGAAGGCAGGTCAACGGCCTGAGTGGAGAACGCAGCGGTCCCCGTTCGGATTTCAAAACCCGCAGGGGCTGTCACCGTGATGTTGCCGCTCAAGCCGGTCCCGCTCACCAGGAAGGTTTGCAGAGCTGACGTACGGCCCACGGGCACCGTGCCGAAATCCTTCAATGGCAAGGTGTTGTTGGGTGCTGGCTGCAGCGTGATGGACTGGGCCCGCAACGCCGCCGGCGCCAGTACACTTAGCAGCAGCATGAGCAGATACACGCCCGGAAACGGGCGGGAACGCGCGAATAAGTAGATTTTATTCATGATTTTGATATATAAGTGGTTGGCTTATAAGCTGGTGGAATGTAGTGGTTGTAGAACCGTAGAATTGTGGTTTTTGCCGCTCCTGAAACTTTCTACTGAATGGCAATCGAAGGGCTTCGGGAGAGAAGTTTCTAACCAGGTGGTGACCAATTCCATCAATTGAAAGAATGCCGGTCGTACAAATGGAAACACAAAATTATTTCCTTCCTGCCCCAGCTTTCTTCAAAAAACCTCCCCTAATTGCGGTAGTGCAGCCATTGGGGCCAGCCCTGGCGCGGGCAGTTGGCAGGGCTTTATTGCCTGCGCAACTTTTCCGGCGAATTCAACCACAAAAAGAGGCCGCCCTGTTGCCAGGGCGGCCTCTTTATATTGGGTGATGGGTCTGTAAGCCGGGTTTTGTCCGCTGCCGAGGCAGCTGCCCCACCATTTATCTAGGCCAGTCGTTGCCGAAAGGCTCCATCAACCTACCCGCTGGCGCCGGACGAGCCGCCCGGAGCCGATGCTTCCGAAGAAGCGCCGGCGTACCAGCTTATTTGGTCTTTCAACCCCTGAGGTTTACCCAGCCGGAACGGTCACCCGCCCGCTGGTGCGCTCTTACCGCACCTTTTCACCCTTACCTACTGCGACTGAGTGGCTGAGTGCCGGAGTGATTCTGTTCACTCAGTTACTCTTTCGCTCAGTCACCGTCTGGCGGTAATTTTCTGTGGCACTTGCTGTCCTGGGTTGCGTTATGCGCGCCAGTCCTTCCCGTTAGGAAGCAAGGTGCTCTGCGTTGCCCGGACTTTCCTCGTCGCCCGAAAGCGCCGCGGTGGGGCGACCCATCACTGCGGGCAAAGGTAAAAGGAGTTGTTCAAAGCGCACCCTCTTCTAAGCCATGTCGCCCATTTCTGCCTTCATTCAAGGCATAAAAAAGCCCCTTGTACATAACAAGGGGCTTTTTAACTACAAGCTAGCAGCTACCGGATTTATCCGGAAACAACCAACTCAATACTGCGTGGGCAATGCAAACAGCTGAACTGTAATTACATTATCCAGTGTATTACTAAATCTTAGTGGCGGTGATTTTCAGGAAGGCGTTTCCGTCAATGTCCACTTTGAAATCCGATTCAATGTTGTAGCCAACAAGTTCGGGCACAGAGCCGAAGGTGGTTGAGGCATTTTCAAAGCGGTAAGGCCATGACGGTGCACCGCCGCCATATTGCGAAATAAACCCGCCATTGGCATCTAAAATGGGGAGGACAAAGTTAGAGGCGGTAAGCGGGGCCACACTACGGAGCTGATAGATAACCTTTTTGGCGCCAGCGGGAATTACATTAGTGACCCGCATAATTAACGTGGAGGGGTCTGTCGTGGGGAAGAACCCGAACATGCCGTCGCCATAACCAAACGTAGTTATAATGGCGCCTTCCTGCAAGTAGGTAGGGGTAACTGCATCCGCAGAGTTTGCGGTCAAGGCGGGCGCAGGCGCTACATTCTCTTTGCTGCAACCTGAGAGGAAGAGAACAGCAGCCATGGCTGCTAATGCGGGGATACGTATAAAGTTTGTCATGTTGAGTAAAAATTAATTTTGATGTTTAAACGTTGTTTGATGATGTGAATTTGGGGTGAAAAAATATGACTTCAAAATTTTTGTAGAAAATTTCTATAAAAATTTTTTTACAAAAAAGTGGAGATAGAACATTCCGTAGCTAAGAAGTTAAAATTATGAAATTTTGACTATAAATTATTGCACTAAACCGTTTTGACTTTTTTTGACATCTCGCTCGCTTTTTTTTAAGAGTACCCAGGCCAGGTGCTTGCTGATTGCCGGCTGGCAAGGGGCCTCATCTACACACTGTGCACACTAAGCCAGCAAGTAGAAGGCTACTTAAATCAATTTGGGTACTGCAGCCGGCTATTGGATAGCTAGGCAAAAGGGTAAATCCAGGCCGCAACACCTAATTGTCTCGTCCGGCTATTTGTTGACAGGAATAAGGCAAGGGCCCCGCTCGGATTTTCCGGCGGGGCT